>JAFDWD010001087.1 GCA_018268695.1 Actinomycetota bacterium | reverse complement strand
ACAGAGCGTCTTTAGGATCCGCGCGTGGACGACGCCCGAGCACGGATCGGACTGGCGGCGATCTGCTCCGGCTTCCTGATCGTCACGCTCGATGCGCTGATCGTCAACGTCGCCCTGGGGCCGATCGTCGCCGACCTCGGCGGCTCCCTCTCGGGGGCGCAGTGGGTGGTCAGCGCCTACACGCTCGTCTTCGCCACCTTCCTGCTGACGATGGGCGCCTGGTCGGACCGGATCGGGGCCAAGCGCGCCTTCCTGATCGGCCTCGGCGTCTTCGGGGTGGCGAGCGCCGGGTGCGCGGCGGCGCCGACGATGGCGGTCCTGATCGCGGCGCGGGCCGTGCAGGGGCTCGGCGCGGCCCTCCTGATGCCCTGCTCGCTGGCCCTGATCACCCACATGTTCCCGGCGGGTCGAGAGCGGCGGGTCGCCCTCGCGGCCTGGGGCGGCATCTCGAGCGTCGGCATGGTGG
This sequence comes from Actinomycetota bacterium, assembly GCA_018268695.1. Next base: position 33,038 of record JAFDWD010001087.1, on the reverse strand, counting down.
GCGGGCCGGCCCTCGGCGGGTTGCTCGTCGACAGCATCGGCTGGCGGACGATCTTCCTGGTCAACCTCCCGATCGCCGTGGTGGCGGCGCTGGCCATGCGCGCCTATGTCGCCGAGACGCGGCGTCATCGCCACCCCTTCGACCGGCCCGGCCAGGTCCTCGTCGTCGGCGCGCTCGGCGGCCTCAGCGGCGGCTTCATCGCCGCCGGGTCGGCGGGTTGGGACGCGCCGGAGACGATCGGCCTCCTGGCTCTCGGCGTCCTCGCCGCGCTCGCCTTCTGGCGGGTCGAGCGCGCCGTACCGCTGCCGATGATCCCGCTCGCGATGTTCCGCGACCGGCAGTTCTCGATCGCCGTCGCGATCGCCGGAATCTTCAACTTCGGCGTATACGGGACGCTCTTCTGCCTCTCGCTGATCTACCACGAGAAGCTCGGGCTGAGCCCGCTCGCGACCGGCCTCGCCCTCCTCCCCATGCCGCTGGTGACGATGGCGATCGCCTTCACCTCGGCGCACCTGATCGGGTGGCTCGGCGAGTGGCGCTCGGTGATCATCGGCTTCTCCGGCGGGGCGATCGGGGCGGTCCTGCTGGCCGCCGTCGGCGGCAACTCGACCTGGGTGACGATGGCCTGCACGGCGCCCTTCGGGACGGTCGCGCTGGCGATGCAGGCGATGACCGCGCTGGCGATGGAGGGCGCGCCGGCCGAGCGCATCGGCCTCGCCTCCGGGATCCAGAACGCGGCCCGTCAAGGCGGCGGCGCCCTCGGCGTCGCCCTGCTCGGCACCCTCCTCTCGACCACCGGAACCCTCGCCCTCCACATCCCGCTCGCCGTGGTCGCCGCCTTCTACCTCGTCGCCCTCTCCCTGGCCGTCTTCGGTCGACTCCGCAGTTGAGGCCGCCGGGGAGCGTCCTCGCCGTGCTCAAGGGGTGAGGAGCGCCCGCCGATATCTGGTGGGTGCCCACCTCGACGACCCTCCCTCCTGCCGCTGACAGCCACCTGACCGAAGCGCGCACCGACGCGGTGCCGCTGCCCTCCCCCGGCCGCTATCCGGTCCCCGGTCATCATCACAAGGAGGTGCTCGAGCGGGCCTGGGACGGGGACGTCTGGCTGGCCGAGTCCGGCCCTGCGCCGTCGGGGACGCGCCTGCCGCACCACAAGCGCCACCTCCTCGGCTTTCTGCGCGGCCAGGGCTGGAAGTTCACGCTCGCCCTCCTCCTCTGCGTCGGGATCGCGGCAGCGCTGTGGGGCACCGACCGCCACGCCCATGTGGTGAGCGGCATCCAGATCCTGATGCCGGTCTTCTCCCTCGGCGGGACCGCGATCGCGATGCTGGCGCTGCTCTACTTCCTCGACCGCCGGGTCGGCTTCGACCGGATCGCCCGCTCGCGTCGCAAGGAGATCGCCCTCTGGGGAGTCGCCTCCGGCGTGATCGGCTTCGCCTTCGCCTTCGGCATCGAGATCGGCCTGCCGACGCTCGTCGGCAGCAACATCAAGGACCACGGCTGGGGCGCGCTCCCCGGCCCGGCCGAGGAGACCGGCAAGCTCCTGGTCCCGGTGATCCTCTGGGTCCGCGGCCGCTACCGCCTGACCCGCGAGGGCTACCTGCTGGTCCTCGTCAGCGCCTGCACGTTCGGCGTGATCGAGGGCTTCGAGTACGCCTTCGGCCCGGACAACTGGACGCCGATCCGCCCCTTCTTCGAGATGCTCCACCCGATCATCACCGGCTTCGTCGCCGCCGTCGCCTGGCAGGTCGCCTGGCGCCGGAGCACGATCTTCACCGCCGCCGGGATCGGCGCCTGGGCGGTCGCGATGTTCGCCCACAGCACCAACGACTTCATCGTCCTCGACAAGAGCCAGGTGAAACTGCTGTCGGGGATCAGCCTCGTCGTCTTCGTCGTGATGTACCTGCTGCAGAAGCACAGCGCCCGCCAACTGGTCCCGCCGGACAAGGTCGGCGAGGTGTCGCCACGCTGGCGCCCGGTGGCGCCGCGCGGAGCGGGCGCCGCGACGCCGTGATCAGCCGGCCGTACGGCGGCCGGCGAAGAACTTGACCGTGGCGACCCGCGTGTAGGAGCCCGCGGCATCGCGGGCTTTGACCTTGAAGACGTGTCGGCCCCGCTCGAGGTTGCGGTAGACCTTGGGCGACCGGCAGCGCTTGAACGTGGCCTTGTCCAGCTGGCAGTAGAAGGTGACCCCGTCGCCCTGGGCGCTGAAGAGGAAGGTGTAGCGCGGACCGCCTGCGGGGTTCGGTGCGTGCGGATGGTTCGGGGTGTAGGAGACCTTGAGCCTGACCTTCGGTGGCGCGGGCGCCGGGGGCGCCGGTTGCTCCTCGACCTTGGGCTTGGCCTTCACCGTAACCGTGGCCGAGGCGGTCGTCGCGGAACCCACGAAGCTGTTCTTGTCGCCGTCGCCGGAGTAGACCGCGCCGGCCGAGTAGGTCCCGGTGTTGCCGTAGGAGACGGTGCAGGTCGCCTTTCCGCCGACGACTTCCCGCGCGGGGCAGTTGGTGCTGGCCGGGTTGCCGGCGCCATCGTCGAAGGCAACTGTCCCGCCTTCCGCCGACGGCGAGACCGTGACGGTGTAGGTCACCGTGTCGCCCTGGACGACTTCCGCCGAGGACACTGCCACTTCGGTCTTCGTCACGGTCCGCAAGAAGGCACCGATCGCGCAGTTGGCCCCCACCAAGGGGAAGTATCCGCGCTGATCCGGGAGCGCGCACGCCGTCGTCGCGGCGCCGACCGGGGTCGGTAGTTCGAAGCCCGGCGGCACGACGTCGAACGCCGGGTCCGGTTCGGAGGTGAAGGGGTTCGGGGTGTTCAGCAGGGCGATCGTCTCGGTCGGCCCGCTGTTGTCGGCGAGGCCGTCGGCCAGGTAGGCGTCGAGCACTTCGCCGTAGGTGGAGGACCCCAACGGGGTGGTCCCGTTGTGGCTTCCGATCCCCGGCGTGGTCGCCGAGATGCAGCTCCCGTCGACGTCGAGGTTGTAGCCAGAGTCGACGAACGCGGTGCCCGTGGGGCTACACGCTTCGCCGTCTTCCTGCGGTCCGATGATGTCGGTGGCAAAGGTCGCTTCGTTGTTCCCGGTCGCGATCGCCGACCCCGCGGATCCTTTGTTGCCCACGAAAGTGGAGCCGACGACGTACAGCGTCCCCAGGTTCGACAATGCCCCGCCCAGAGAGCCCGATTCGTTGCCCGCGAGCGTGGACCCGACGATCGTCACCGAGGCCGAAGGCTGGACGTTGATCGCACCCCCATTGGTCGGCGCCGTGTTATCGACCAACGTCGATCGCTCGATCGTCGCGGGGGCGAAGGCGATGATCGCTCCGCCGCCCACCGAGCTCGTGGAGTTCCCCGCGAAGGTCGAGTCTTCGACGGTCAGGCTGCCGCCCGAGATGTTCGCGATCGCGCCGCCGTTGGCCGCCGAATTTTCGGAGAAGGTCGAGTTGGCGACGGTGAGGGCGCCCCGGTTTTCGATCGCGCCGCCCAGGCCGGTCGTGTCACCGTTTTCGATTGCGAGCCCGACGATCCTCACGGTTGCGCCCGCGTCGACGGAGAGCAACCTGAGGGACCCTTCGGCGCGAAGGGTCGGGGTCAGGCCTCCGCCTTCAGGTTCGAGGGTGAGGCCAGGTCCCGCGAAGGTGACCGGGAGGGCGGTCGGGCCGATCCCGTTCAAGCCATAGACACCGCCCGCGAGCTTGATCGTGACGTCGTCGGAAGTCGGCTTGCCGTTTGCCTGGTTCACGGCATAGGCGAGCGAGCAGGCCGAGGCCGGCGAACCGCATTCGCCGCTTTCCGGCGCCCCGGGGGCCGCGAAGAGGGTGTCGATTGCCGCCTGCGCCGCGCCGGCCCAGGCCATCAGCATCACGGCGGCGACAGAGGCCGCGGCCAGGGATCGCACAAGGAGCCGGCCGAGTCTGCGCATCAGGCCGCCAGCCTTTCACGTCCGCCGGACACGATCGGGTTCTAGGCGGAGACGGGCGCCCGGTCCATAGGTCGAGAATCCTTTGCGCCGCGGGCGGCCTCAGCGCCCGGACCTCCGTCGTGATCAGACTGCAGGAATAGTCGCCCGGATCCGAATGGTGGCGGGGGCCCGGAGCCCCCGCCCCGAGATCACGGCTGCGTCGGAAGCGGGATGTCGCTGTTCCAGATGTCCCGAGCCATCTTCCACTCCTCCCCCTCGCGCTGGTACACGGTGATGTACTTGCCGCGTTCACGCAGCGGGTCTCCGCCGCCGCCGTTCGGCGTCAGCGCGATCTCGTAGGCGCCGCGTTCGATCACCCAGTCCGGGCCGGCCTGCACCGCCTCGGCCGGGTCGAGGGAGAACTGGGCGCTGAACGCGCCGAGGAATCCTCGTGACCATTCGCGGATCACGTCGATGCCGACGTTGGCCGGCATGTTCGGCGGCATCTGCACCGCGTCGGCGGCAAAGCACGCCGCCCAGGCGTCGGCGTCGCCGTCGTTCAGCGCCGCGACGTGGAGGTCGCGCAGTTGGTCCAGGCCTTCGATCTTCGGTAGCTCGCTCATGGCAGTCCTTTCTCGCGTCAGTGGTTGCGGTTTCAGCCCGGGATCCCGGGCGGGCCGAGAATCTCGATCCCGTACTCGGCCGCGAGCGCGCTCATCGCCGCGATGTCGGGCGGGTCGGTCGGCGCCGGCGGTAGCTCGAGCCGCTCCGCCGGGCGGGCACCCGCCTGCATGAACCCCTCGAATCCGGCCGGCTCGGCGACCAGCAGGAACCGCGCCTGCTCGGAGCTGACGACGAAGGTGTGCGGGATCCCCTTGGGGCCGAAGACGAAGGACCCGGCCGGGGCGACGCTCGTCTCCCCGCCGACCCAGAAGGTCAGCTCACCCTCGATCACGTAGAACCACTCGTCCTCGCGGCTGTGGACGTGGAGTGGCGAACCCGCGCCCCGTGGGCCGAGGTGCTCGATCACGGCGACGGCGCCGCCGGTGCTTGCCGCCGTCGACTTGACGGTCGCCAGGAAATCCATGAACCAGAGGGCCTCTCCCTCTCCCGGCCCGGCGACGATCGGGGCCACTTTTCCGGTTGCGTTGCTCATCTGAGTCACTCCTCTGCTCGTGGGTCGAATGCCTGCGATCAGGCTCGCCGACCGACCGCCGCTCGCATATCCCCCGAGAGCGGGGATATTTCGCGCACCGGGGTTCGGCCGCGATACTGGGGTCATGGCATCGCCTTGGTCCGTCGACCGCCTGCTCGAGGAGATCGAAGTGCTGGGCGGGCGCGGGCTGCCTCGCAATGAGTACTTCGCCGAGCTGGCGCCGCGGCTGCGACGAGTGGTCGACAGCGACGCGAGCTGCTGGCACACCCTCGACCCCCAGACCCGGTTGCTGACCAGCGACGAACCGTCCGAGTTGATCGAGCGGGGCATCTACACCGCCGAGACCGCGGCGGCCGCGGGCGAGCTGCTCGTCCGCAGCGAGTACATCGTCGAGGATCGCAACACCTTCGCCGAACTGGCCCGCCGTCGGGTTCCGGTAGGGACGATCGAGGGGGCGACCCGCGGCGATCCTTCCCGCAGCGCCCGCTACCGGGACCTGCTCGTGCCCTCTGGGATCCCGCACGAGCTGCGTGCCGTGTTCATGATCCGCGGTCGGGTCTGGGGCGCCGTCCACATCGCCCGCCGGGCGGAGAGCGGCCCCTTCGCCGAAGCCGACCTCCAGGCACTTGCCCGGGTCGCCGGGCCGATCGCCCAGGGCATCCGCGGCTCCCTGCGCTTCGAGGCCGCCCGCCGTGAATCGGGCACCGAAGCGCCGGGCCTCGTCGTCCTCGACCCGGCGGGTGAGGTGGAGCTGATCACCCCGGCGGCGCGGGAACTGCTCGCCGCGCTCGGCGCCGACTCGCTCGACTACCGCCAGGGGATGCTGCCTGCCTCGGTCAGCTCACTGGCCTCGTACGCCCGCGCCGACGAGGAGCCGGGTGGCAAGGTCGTGACGGTTCCCAGCGAACGGGGCTGGCTGACCCTGCACGCGACCCGCCCCGACCCGGGGGACGACCGGGTGGCGATCGTCGTCGAGCCCGCCTCCGGGCCGCGCTCGGCGACGCTTCGCCTCGAGGCCCACGGGGCGACCGCCCGCGAGCGCGAGGTCGCCACCATGATCGCCCGCGGCCTCACCAACGCCGAGATCGCCGAGACCCTGGTCCTCTCGCCCCACACCGTGCAGGACCACACCAAGAGCCTCTTCGAGAAGCTCGACGTCAGCTCCCGCCAGGAGCTGGTCGCCCGCGTCTTCCTCGACGAGTACCTGCCGGAGGTCGTCCAGCGCACCCCGCTGACGTCACACGGAAGGTTCGAGGTCGAGTAGCCCTTGGTTCAGCCGCCTCCCATGGCCGCCTGGGCCTCGACGAGTTTGGCCCGCACCACGTCGATCCCTTCCTTGAATGCGAGCAACGGCCTGACCTCCCAGCTCATGAAGCCGTAGAGCGGGTAGTCGGCCATCAGTTCGAGCACCTCCTTGTGGGATCCAACGTTGGCGACGGAGAACCCGCCCCCCTCGATGAAGCCGTAGACGCAATCGAACGTCCCGTCTTCGAGCTTTCCCTCGATCCACTCCATGGCCGCGTCAAGCATCTCCGGAGCAGGCGGCATCGGGCCTGGGGTCGGGCTGACGTAGTACTTCATGGCAGAACCTCCAGCGTTGGTCGGGTCGCTCGGCCGATCGGCCGAGCCTGATGGATAAGTCGTCGGGCGACGGGCCCCGCTATCCCTCCTCGAGGACCAGGACGGTCGCCGAACGGACGCCGTCGAATCTCATGGCCTCCGCCGCTTCCTCGCTCTGGAGCGCCTCTTCGAACTGCTCGCGGCTCGGCACCTCCAAGATCAGACCGGTTCGGTTCGAACCCGCCGGATCCTTGAACGTGCGGACCGTGGCTCCCATCGGCCCGAGCAGTTCCTCCCGCTTCGGCGAGGAGAGCCAATGGTCGACGTCGTCCACCTCGTGAAACACAAGTACGGTCTCCATGCGTAGTCCTTTCCGGTGATCGCAGGCCCGCGGGCCGGCAGCTTGTGCGCCACGTGACGAGCATCCCATCGGTCAGGGTCAAGCGCAACCAGCGACCGGCGGTCGAAACCCCAATTTTCGATAGGCAGATCTTGACGCGCCTGCGAGGTTCTCGATCAAATCGTCTCCCCGTCCAAATCTCCGGAAGGAACCGAATGCACCGCTTCCGCGGCAAGCTCACCTACTCGAACGTCGTCGCCACTCTCGCCCTCTTCATCGCCTTGGCCGGAGGCACCGCCTTCGCGGCCTCCCAACTCGGTAAAGAAAGCGTCGGCGCCCGTCAGTTGAAGAAGGAAGCCGTAACCCCGGCGAAACTCAGCAAAGCGTCGAAAGCGACGTTGACCGGTCCGAGTGGCCCCACGGGGGCAACGGGTCAGCCCGGAGCCCAGGGACCCAAGGGCGAAAAGGGCGACAAAGGCGACACCGGAGCGGCCGGGAGCGCCGTCGCGTACGCCCGCGTCCTCGCCAACGGCACCCTCGACACCGCTCATTCGAAGAACATCATCTCCACCGAACTGTCGAGTATCACCGGGGTGTACTGCATCACGCCATCGGTGCCGGTCACCAATGCGGTGGTCACCTCACCCCATGTAGGCGGGGACAGCTCGACCTTCAACCAGGTGAACATCATCGCCAACGGCGACGGCGCCACCATCGCCTGCCCGAGCCCAAGCCCGGTATGGGTGGCGATCACCAACGGCAACAAAGCAAACGAAGATCACCCGTTCTACATCCTCTTCAACTGAGAAACCATGCTGCGAGCCGTCTAGGAGCGGCGACGGCATCTCCACCTTCCGTCACCCGGGTGGTCAACCACCCGGGGGCGCGAAGGTCGAGTCCGATTGAAACCAGACCGTCTGGTTCCTGATCGGCCGGGGGATCGTCAGCAGCTTCGTGTAGTAGCGCCCACACGCTTTGGGGGCGCCGCCGACGACGAATCGGACGCGGACCATCTCCGCCCGCCTCAGATGGCGTGCCGCGCTCGAGCTCAGGTGCTCGGGGAGGCGGAAGAGGCCTTCACGCTTGAATTCGGCAGACGCGGTCCCGAGGCGGGTGGCTCGGCCCCCGTTCATCGCGGTGAAGGAGACCGAGACCTTCGCCCGACGGTGTGACTTGTAGGCGATGACCAGGCGGGCCAGGTCGCGGGTCTTGAAGACGAAGACCCTGGCGCGAGCGACCCGCAGGACGCAGGCGCGGGGCAGGGCGACGGTCCACCGGTATTCGGCCACCGGGCTGGTCTGTTCTTCGATCCGCTGCCGGACCTGGAACCGGTGGTCGCCAGGCATCAGGCCCTTGAAGGAGACGCCGCTTTCACAGGGACTCCAGGCGCCTTCGTCCAACTGGCATTCGAAGGTCCCCCCGGGCGTGCCGGTGAACGCGAAGGTCGCGGCAGGGTCGTCGGTTTCGGTCCGCGGCCCGGCGGTGATCGCCGCCGTCGGCGGCGGGACCGTGAGGGACGAGGCTTCGAGGGACTCCTCGAGCGAGAAGAAGGCGGCGCCGCCGGGAGCGATGCCGGGACTGAACCTGACCACCCCCGTGGTCTTCGACGCCGGTTCGAACGAGGTGCCGGGTCCCTCGTAGCCGGTTGGGCCGAACGGGCACCCAGGGTCCTGATAGAGCGTGCCCGGATACCCCGTGCTGCAGATGCCGTCGCTGTCGAAGCCGAAGATCCCGAGCGGCGAGGACAGAGGGAGCTGGGTGACGGTCTGGCTCGAACGGTTGACCACCCCGACCAGGGTGTCCTCCTGACCGTCATAGGGGCCCTGCGTCGGGTCCTGGAGGACCGCCGTCCCGAAGTTCGTCACGTCGAGGAGGAGACCGCAACTGGTGTCGGCACCGATCGCCGGGCACTCACGAAACGGCGGCTGGGGGACCGCTGCTTCAGCGTCGGTCGTGGAGACCAGGCACGCTGCTGCGAAGGCGAGCAGCGTGAAAAGCGCCGTCGCCCGTCGAAATCGATGCGGCACCATGAGCACTCGGGTCCTCCTCGGGAAGTAGGGGAAGGAAGGCGCTCCGCCATTCCGTGCGGGCGACCATCCGATCGACACTCGATACCAGATGTCCCGCATACCGCGCTCAGGACGCGGGGCGGCAGAGGTAGTCGAGCCACGGATCGGGACCGTTGTAGGGCATCTCGACCTGTCGACCATCGCTCCCGATGGTCATGATCGTCTCGAAGCCGGCCTCGCTCAGTTGTCGGACCTGAAACTCCGGATCCACGTAGCACTCGACGATGCCCGGGTGACCGCGGCCACGGACGACCGTCCACCCGCGCCGTCGCGCGTCCGCCAGGTCGATTTCCCTGTTGATGCGGGCGATCCGCCTGCGGAACCGTTGGTCGTCCACCAGGGCATACGCGCGATAGATCCGGGATCCCCGCCAACGAGCCGGTCGCGGTCGCGCCGCCGTGAGCGGCAGCGCGTTGAGCGAATGCGAAGACAGCAGCAGGCAGCCGTCAGGGCGCAGGACCCGACGGATCTCCGCCAAGATGCGCGGCCGCTCCTCGGGGGCGGCAGCGTCGATGCCATTCAGGCTGAAGAGGACGAAGCCGAAGGGACCTCGAACGGTGGAAAGGTCGCGGGCGTCGCCGACGATGAGCTCGACATTGGGGTCGTCACCGATCGTCTCCTTGGCTCGCTCGATCATCCGCGGCGAGTAATCGAGACCGACGTAGCGATTGACGAGCGGGGCGAAGGTATAGCCGGTGCGGCCGGCACCGACGCCGAGGTCGAGCATGTCGGTTTCAGCCAAGCCGGGACCCAGCCGGGCGAGCACGGCACGCTCGGCCGGCAGGAGCGCCAGATCGGAATAGAAGTCGACCAGACGGTCGTAGAGAAGCTGATTCGAATCCACTTCTCTCTAGATACCGCCATCGATCGCTGAAAGTTCAAGCTTGCCGCTCCCGCGCGATGACGATGGGTCAACCGAGGGGAGCCCCAGAAAGGGTCCGGGCGGCGACGGGGACATTCAGGGGTAGACGCCCACTCCGATTCCGGAGGGACCGGCAAGGCCCGGACTGGCGCCGCCGTTTCCGGGCGACCCCGAGACGATCGTCGGGCTGTCGGACAGCGTCACGGCCGAAGCCGTCCCGGCCTTGAGGACACCGACGCTCCAGCCTCCGGGTCCGCCACCGCCCGCGCCGCCCTGGCCGCCGCTGCCTCCGGCCTTGCCGGGAGCCCCGGAGCCGGCCGTACCTCCGGATGGCGAGCCACCGCCACCGCCGCTTCCGCCGCCGCCCCCGGCGCCGCCGGGTCCACCGGATCCGCCCGCGCCGCCGCTGCCGGTGGAGATCGAGCCACCGTCCACGATGGCGCTGGAATTCCAGAGGTAGACGCCAAAGGAGGAGCCCCCGACGCCGCCGCCACCCCCACCTCCGCCACCTGCACCACCACCGCCACCTCCACCCCCGCCACCGCTGAGGTCATCGACGCAGGAGAAGGGGACGAAGGTCGAATCGCCGCTGCCGCTGCCGCCTCCACCCCCTCCGCCGCCGGGGTGGCCCGCTCCACCGAGAACTCCTGGGATGCCCTGCCAGGTCGGGCCGACCGCGGTGAGGGCGATCGCGGAACCCGCCGCCCCCGCCCCGCCCGGTGAGCCTGGCCCGCCGATGATCGCGTTGTTCGGGGCGCTGACGCCACTGGTCCCCGAGTTGGCACAGACCCCGAAGCCGACGGCACCGCTGCCGCCGAGACCGGCAGATCCACCGGTCACTACAGAGGCGCCCGTTTCGCCGGGATTCCCGTTGTTGGACCCGACGACCGGCTGGCCGCCGGCGCCGCCATGAGCGCCTGCGGCGCTCGTGCCCCCGGCGCCGGGGCTCCCCGACGTCGCGTTGCCGCCGTTGCCGCCGGCCGGCCCGATCGATCCGACCGACCCAGGCGTGCCAGGGCTCCCCGGACCGGCGACTACCTGATCGTCGACCAGCGAGATCAGCGAGCCGTTGATCGCGCGCACCCCGTACGCGGTGCCGGCTCCATCAGCCGCAGCATGTAGCGACAGCAATTGAAGCGTCACCCCGGTCACCGAGCTGCCGAAGAGCGCCTGCGGGGAACCGGTGATCGTCGTCGGGTCGGCTACCGAGCGCGTCCACGTCGTCGGGTCGTAGCCGCCGTAGATTCCGACCCCGGTCCGGAGCGAGACGCCCGAGCCTTCTTCGTAGGTGCCGGCAGCGACGAAGACGTCCTTGCCCTGGGCGGCCGCTTCCGTGACCCCCGCGGCGACCGTGAGCAGAGGGTCGGCGCGCGTGCCGGCAGCGCCTTCGTGGCCATCGGTCGCTGAGACGAACACCCCCGATCCAGCGTTGCCGTCGATCCCATCGCAATTCGAGTCGACGAAGCCAAGGTCGGGGAGATCGGGCGCGCCGGGATGGATCGCGGGGTCGGTTGGCGCACAGTCGGCAGCGTCGGGCGTTCCGTCGCCGTCGGAGTCGAGCGGCGCCGGAACGATCGCCGGCGCCGGCGAGGGCGAGGGCGAACCAGGCGAACCAGGTGAGGCCGGCGGAGGAAGGCCTGCCCCCGGAGCGGCGATCGCGAACGTGGAGCTCGCGGCCCGACATTTGGACCGCTCGTTTGCCTTCGGCACCGCGCGCGAGACATCGATGCAGGCCAACAGGAAGTAGGCGCCGGCGGCAATGTCCGGCGGAATCCGCACCGATGCCTTCAGCGGCGCGGACTTCCCCTGCCTCAGCTTTGGAGTGCCGACGGAGCCGAGCGAGATGTCGCCAGGGTCCAGGATCTGGTTCACGGATGCGTACAGGCCGGTCTTGGATGCACCGGCCGTCGCCTTGCCACGGTTCTTGACCGAAACGCCGACCGTGAAGCTGCCCCCGGGAGAGGTCGCTTGAGGCGCATTCCCGACCGCGACGACGACCAGGTCGGGTCTCGGCTTTTTCGGCGCGCGGGACGCCGCAAGCGCCGAGGCGACGAAGAGCGCCAGGCCCAAAAGGACCACGAACAGCCCGACGACCCTGACTCGCGTGGAGCGATCCATCCCGGTCTCCCTTAGATCTCCCTCGACCGTAGACCGGAACGGAATATTTTTTCGACAACTTCGACGGTTATTCGATCAGGTACGTCGCTAGCCCCCGAACCGCGTGGAAGAGCGTCGAGGTTCATCCGCGCCACCCAAACCCAGCGTCGGAAGAATCGGGGAAACAGGATTTGAACCTGCGACCGCTCGGCCCCCAGCTGGCTCAAAGCACTGCGCTTTGCGTCCGGGCGCGTCCCCGCCGTCCCCCGGGCACGCGCGGTCAACCCACGACTAAATCGGCTCTCCTCCTGCTTCGCCGCAGGTTATGAATCCGTGGTTCCTTGCGATCCGGCGCGCCTTATAGAGCAGCTTGCTGCCTTCACTGGATCGGGCCTCGAACTTCGAGTCGTCGCCTGCTTCGAGAGCTCCTATGGCCTCGTCGAGCCGGTCGAGTCCTTCTCTGGCGACGGTGGTCCACCGGCTGACGATGCCCGCGTCCACCGGGGGCGGTCCGAGTTCCCGGAGGTCGATTTCCTCTTCGCGGCCGAGGGCCACATATTCCTTCAGGACGGAGATCAACTTCGCTTCTTGGCCTTTGCCTTTGATCGACCCTCGGAGTTCCGCCAACTCTTCGTGGATCGGGGCGGCCTTCTTCATGAGCGAGCTACAGAGCGCTGCGCTTCCTTCGATGTAGGAGGGTCCGGGCCGTTCCTTTGGCGGCCCGGTTGCCCCGTCCAGGGTCGTTGAGTTGCCAGAGGACGAGCCGCCGCAACCTGCCACCGACAAGACAGGCAAGACCGCGCAGATGACGACGAGCGCGAAAGAAGGTCTCACTCGGACAAGCCTAGTCACGTCCTCAGAGATTGCGTCCGGTACCACGAGTGGTACCGGACCGCCGCGACGGCGTGCATGGGCGCTCGGGGCGGGCTACAGAAGTACGGCCGGCTGCTCGAAGGAGACCAGGAACGGGTCGAGCGTGCCGAACATCCTCAGCAGAAGTTGCTTCACCTTGGCCACGTGCTCGGTGCCGATTTCGACCTTGTCCGGGACGAGGCCGCGGCCAACCGAGTTGATCAGGTTCCCGTTCTTCGATTCCAGGTAGGCGATGACCTGTTCTTCGTAGTCGTCTAGCTGACTTTCGGAGTACTCCGGTGCGACCAGGAAGCCCTGGACGCGGCTGGGCGCGAAGAGATTGGTCTGCCGCTTGAACGCCGCCAGCTGCGCGGCCTGGTCACCGGTGAAGCCGACCCGGATGATTGGAAAGCCGGAGGTGTCGAGGGTGTAGCCGGCGTAGGTGTCGCCTGCATGGTCGGGGACCCAGCGTTCGAGGGCGTCGACGGTTACGTCCAGCAGTTCGTCCCTGAATTCGGACACCCGCTGCTCTCTGGGAAGCAGCGGTGCGCCCACCTCCGCGTTGGTGACCCGGGCGACCGGCTCGCCGCGCCTCCAGTTGGCGATCGCCCGGTCGATGCGGCGCTCGAGCACCGCCGGCTTGTGCCGCAGTCCGGGATCGAGGCCGATGCTGAGGCGGAAACCGCGGTAGTAGCCGCGGCGGGGCCGCAGCGTTTCCCGACGCACACCCGGGCACCCAAGGGGGGCTCCCCCCGCGTTCAGAAAATGGGTGCGGACGCGGACCGGGTCGCAGCGGTGTCCCGGCGCGACTCCGAGGTCGCCACGAATGGTCAACGGTCCGCCGACGTAGCCGGCACAGCGGGCGCCCTTTCCGGTAGGAAGGCAGTGGAAGTCGCCGTGCGCCCCTTCTCCGCTCACCGACGCGTGTGCGGGAATCGAGGCGAAGCTGGTTCCCGGCGCGGCTTCGATCTCGAAATGCAGCTTTCCTGGCCTGACGCTGCACCAGACCACGAACCTGACCTGTCCCGGATCTCCGAGGCGGGTGTCCGGCAGGCAGTCCGGAGGGAGGTGCTTGGCGTTTGGCGGCGACTCGAGCCGGGCGGTCACCGGCGCGGCGGAGACGAACCCGGAAGCAACGAGCAGTCCCAGCGCCGCCAGGAAGATACGAGCCAGCCACGCCCTACACGGTGTCCTGGTTCCTGCACCCACCCCCGCCTCCCCTACCCTCGAAATCTGAAAGCGGCGAGAACCTTACAGTTATGACCAGCCAACAGACAAGCGCGGCCGGCATGACCGCCGGATGAATCCAGCCGCGTTCCCACGCGTCCCCTCCAGGGGTCGGAGAGGATCAATCAGACGCAGTCTGGGACAGCGTGTGAGGTTCACTCGGCGTGCCCGACGTTCGCGGCCCTGCCGCCGCTTGACAGCGAACGGACGCCCGCGTCCCCGAGCCGGCTCCCGAAGATCGGGGAGACAGGATTTGAACCTGCGACCGCTCGACCCCCGGCCGGCCACTGCAGGTGGCCGGTGCTTCCGAAAGCGTCCCCACGTGTCCACGCGTACCCGGCTCGGTTCGCACGGGACGGATCGGACGATCCAACCTGTACCGCGAGTGGTACCAAGGGACCCATCGTCGGCGCGTACGTCGCGTAGCCGCAATCGAGTGACCTCATCGGTTCAGCGGAAGCGGATCAGCTCCAACTTTTCGCCATAGCTTCGCGGGCGCCGGGTGCCGGCGATCACGATCTTGCCGTCGGGTTGCCTCACGGCGCCGATCGGACCGAATGCGCCAAGCGGCCCGGGGCTGCCGCGGAAGACGCCCCGGTCGCCGAACGAGCGGTCCCGACTGCCGTCCAAGTGGAAGGCGCGGAGCGTGAACCCGGTGCGGAAGGCCGCTCCGTCACCGGCGACGAGGACGAGCTGGCGCGGCCCTGGGAAGAAGGCGAGAAGCGGCTGCGAGGCCTGGTATTGGACGACACCACCGCGGCCGAACGAGCGATCCAGGGTGCCGTCTTCGCGGAAGCGGGCGAGCGTCGTTTCGCGACCCCCGCTGCTCGAGGTGACCAGGTAGATGCGGCCGTCGCGAGTGGCGGTGACCGAAGTGATCTTGGTCGAGAGCACCGGCTGGAAATTGACCCGTCCGTGATCGCCGAAGCTCGGGTCCGGGTGACCGTTCGGCAGCAGACGGATCAGCGGCGTCCGCTGTTCGATGGTGCCGAAGACGAGGATACGGCCCTGACGGTCGAAGGTCGCCGCCAGCGCCCTCGCCTTCAGGCCCTTCGGGCTGCGGATCCGAACCAGGCCGTCGTCGCCGAACTTCCGGTCCGGGTGGCCGGTGGGGCTCAGCTCGTAGAGCGTCATCTCGTCCTCGCCGGCGATCCGGCCGACCGCCAGAGCGGCGCCATCTGGACTGACGGCGAGGCGGCGGGCGTCGAAGCCTTCGGGCAGCGGCGCCCTCCCGGCCAGGCCGTAGCGCCGTTCGAGCCGGCCGTCGGTACCGAGACGGCGGACGCTGTCGGAGTTCGTTTCGATCCGGTAGAGGCGACCGCGGTCGTCGGCCGAGAGGGTCAGGTTGGGCTGGGAATAGACGAGCCGCGATCTCCCGCCGTACCCGTGGATCCGCTTTCCGTTCTGGCTCCAGGCTCCGATCGAGAGTCTGTCGGAGCTGCCGCCGGCATCGGTTTCGTAGGCCGCGACCAGCTTCTTCCCAGGGCCCGCGGCGAACCCCAACGCCACCGTGTTGCTTGGGAGTGGTTCGCGCCTGCTCGCGAAGCCACCTCGGCCGTAGGAGAGATCGAGCCGTCCCCGCGGCGTCAACCCGATCGCGGTCGCCTCTTCGCCTTCCGCCGGCATCTTGGAGGAACCGGCCCCGACCACCGCGCCGTCCGGTGCGACTGCGATCGCCGCGATCGCGACCGACCCGCCATCGAGCGGCCCACGAAGATCGTTCGAGAAGCTCGGGTCGACGCCACCGGCTGCGTCGATGCGGGCCACAAAGGGCCTGAATTCACACTCCTTGCAACCACCCGGTTCCGTCGCCTTCGCGGTTTCACCCAGCAACGTGACGCTGCCGTCGGCGCCAGGGGCGAGCGCGACGGGATCGACGACGTCGCCTGCCCGGATCGTCAGCGTCCCCCCAGTTCCCCAGGCCGGGTCGAGGCTGCCGTCGGCGCGGAACGCGTGAAGCACGAACCGGCCGCGGAGACGGCAGCAGGACCCTGCCGAACCACCGGCGGTGATCACATCGCCACCTGCGGACTCGGTCATCGCCCCGAACCCAGATCCGACTGCCACCTCACCCCCATCGCCGAAGGCGAGATTGGTGGCGCCGCCAGCGGTCACCCCGAACAGCTTGCCGCCGCCGCGGATGACGATCGAACCATCGGGCTCGAGCGCCAGGCCGAGCCCGAAGCCATAGACACTGTGGGGCGAGTTCACGATCCACATCCCGTCCGTGCCGAAGCTGCGGTCGAGCGTGCCGTCTGAATTGAGCCGCGCCACCGCCATGGCCGGTTGGGGCACGCAGTCATGGCAGTTGCCGCCGATGGGGGCGCCGCCGGCGACGAGCACGCGACCCTCGGAGTCGACCGCCAGGTTGTAAGGGGCGAGCGGGACTTCGGCCGTCCCGTCATTGCCGAACGAGGTGTCGGGCTTCCCGTCAGGGAGCAGTCTTTCGACCGCGCCCGTGTACTCGCCGCCGGCCGCGTAGAGGACATCGCCGTCGGCCTGCAGCGCGAGCGCGGTGGGAGCGAAGCCGCCTCCTCCGCTGGCGACCTGCTGAAAGCCCGGGTCGAGACGACCGTCGGGCAGCCGGCGCTGGATCAGCCCGGTCCGTTCGACGAACTTCCCCCGGATCGATTCGGTGTGCCCGGCCAAGACGGCCGCGCCGTCGGGCTGCACCGCGACCGCTTCATAGCGCGCCTTGGCAAAGCTGGACCCGTGGCCAAAGAGGACGCGGCCATCGTGACCGAAGCTCGGGTCGAGCTGACCTCGCAATGGTGCCGCTGCGGCCAGGGACGCCGCCGCCAGAAGCACCACGAGTGCGATCGTCACGACAATTCCCCAGGTCCGCGCTCGCATGCTCATCTACGACACCAGAAGATCGCGTTTGTCGCGGTCGTCGTTGGCGCCGCCCTGGCGAACGCCGATTGCTGTGAGGCGTCGGGATCGGCCGACGACCTCCGAGAATCGGGAAGACCGAATTTGAACCTGCGACCGCTCGGCCCCCAGCCGGTCCACGTGACTGCCAGACGCATCGGCCGCGTCCTCCCGCGTTCCCGCGTCCCCGGACTGAAGGTCGTAGAGCTTGGCACAGCCGCCGAGGCGCGTGCCATCGCGAGCTTCAGGGTCACAGGCGCGCAGCGCACCGACCGGTACGCCGTCCGCCGACAGATCCGCAATCGTCCCCTCGATCGCGCTTCTCGCGGCCCCGGTCGCATGACCGAGATCCTCCGCGACGATGTCGTCATCGATGCGAAGGTCGAAGCGGGGGCCTCCCGCCCCGCCGGCGATGCTTACCCCTCACCGTCGGGCGGCTGCATCAGCGGCCCGTGCTGCTGCTAGAACTCCTCCGACTCATCCTGCGTCATCGCCCTCGTGCCGGTGCGCTTGCGGACCTCCTCGATCGAGGTCACCTTGGATGGCCAATCCGGCGCGTAGATCAACTTCACCTCCGCCGCTTCCTCCTCGGTCATCGACTCGACCTGCGCGATCAACTCAGCCTTGGTCATGAGTGGTTCGTAGCGACGGACCCAGCGACCGCCGGGCGGAGCGCCCATCCGGTCACGGTGCCGCCCGCGGAGCCGAGACCGGGTTCCAAGTGTCGCCGCCGTCCCTGGTGACGACGAGCGAGGGGCCGTTGCCCGAATACGGAAAGGCGAAGCCGTGCGTCGCGTCGGAGAGGGTGATGCTCTGCCAGTAGCGCGTGAGGCCCCGGCTCGGGCGCAGCGGCCCGACGTGGCCGTCCGGCCCGACCACGGCGTGGGCGCCGCTGATCGGCCTGCGAAAGAGGTACGAGCGGCTCCGACCCTGGCGGGCGAAGACATAGCTCGCGTCGAAGACCCCGCTGACGTTCGGCAGTTTGATCTTGGCGGTGCGGTGCCAGGAGCGGCCGTGGTCGGCGGTCCGCAGGACGACCGCCTGACTCGGAGCAGTTTCTCCCAGCACAGCCTTTTCGGTCGATTCGACCATCCCAAGGATCCCGTGCCCGTTCGGCCCGATCAGTGGCGTCGTGTAATAGGCGCCCCAGACGGCTTCATGTAGCCCTGGTTCACGTCCTTTCGGCGTCGGCGCATCAAGTGGCTTCCCCGGTTGGACCGCGACCCAGGTCCGGCCGCCGTCCGCAGTGCGGTAAAGACCCCGGCCAGGCCACCCGACGGCGAGCCAGCCGCGAAGCGGCGTTTCGAAGGAGACCCGACCGGCCTTCGGTTGCGGGGGGAGCGCCCGCCAGTGGCGGCCGGAGTCGTGGCTGACCAGGAGTACGCCGAAGTTGCTGGCGGTGTCCCCTTCCTCCCTCGCCAGGGCGAAGAGGTCATGGGCACCGACCAACGAGAAGGAGACCTGGGTAGCCCCCCTGATGAACCCGGTGGCGTGCAGGCGGGTGTGGTGCCAGGTTCGCCCGCCGTCGGTGGTCATGTTCATCAACGTCCGGACGTCGTCTTCCGGGCCTTTGTCGGACATCGCCCAGCCCAGCCGCGGATTCGCGAAGTAGACGCCCGCGATGTCGAATCCGTCGGGGACGGGCGGCGTTATCGGCCGCCAACTCCGACCGCCGTTCCGCGTCCAGAAGACGCCTAGCCCCGAGCGCACCCAGCCTTCTTCGCCGGCGACCATTTCGCCTTCCTGAACATCGCGGGGGCCGCCAGATTCCTCGACGATGACTCCCCCGTCTTCTTCCGCCCCACGCTTCGCCGGGGCCGAGCCGCCGCAGCCCGCGACGAGGGTGGCCACAAGGATCACAATGGCGATCGCCGTCCTCACCCGCACCTCGCCTTCCTACCCATAAGCGCACCTGTCAAGCGCGGACTCCATGACTGGCCGATCATTCACGCCCGCGGACAGGCCAGACGGAGGCTCTAGACGGGGACGCGGGGACGCGGGGCAGCGACCTCGCATGGGGAAACCGAGTGCGGCTTCCAGATGGGGGACAGGGACGCAGATGCGGCTACCTCTCATGACCCGACCGAGTACAGCCCCGGAGGGACGCGGGGACGTCGGGAGCGCGGCCAACGGACCTGCACGCCAACGCAACGTCCTACTGATCGCTGACTTCGCTCGGCAGGCGGTCCGCAAGGTACCCGGCGACAAGCAAGAGCGTGTCCGCAATTTCCCCAACGGTATGTGGCAGCACGGCTCCGTCAGCCCGAGCGGCTATGACCATCACGTTGTTGAGGACAGCCATTACGACCAAGAAGAGCTTGACCTTGCCCGCGGGGGGAAGCAGGTCGATCCACCTGAACGCATCCGCTGGCTCTCCAGTTGCCTCGCTGGCGCGGGCCGCATCGATCTCATGTTGCAGGTCGACCAAGGTGACCCTGACCGCATCCCAGTCGAGTTGATCCGTAAGGGCGGCATTTGCGCTCTCAACTGCTTTCCGCAGTCCGCTTCCATTGACTACCTGAGCGACGTTGAATTGAAGCTGTGCGATTCGCGGCCAGTCCAGGGACGTTGAGACCTGGGCGGTTAGCTGGGCTAGCCGCTCTGCGTCGATCTGAGTCGGCACCTTCACCTGAAATGCGAGATTCGAAAGGCGGCCGCCTTGGTCACCGGCCTCCTCAAGAAGTCCGGCAATACTGCCCTGCCTGAGACGCGCGTTGAGCGACTCGGCAAGTTCGACATTCCGGCGAGCAAGATCGCCGTTCACGAACCTGACCCATTTCTCAAATGGTTGTTCAGCGGCCATCGGGCGACTTTAGCCGCGCATCGCTCTTGACCGCGACACGAACGGCGACGGTAGCCAGGGTGCTCTTTCGCCGGTCGCTCATTGATACTTGCTCGGTGCTGAGCAGGGGTGAACTCGAAGCGGTGCTTGAGGGTGGCCACGAGCTTCAATCGTTTGAGGTCAAGGGCGCGGGTCCGGCCACGGATTCTCACCTGCTCGCGAAGGTGGCAAAGGGAGCCATGGGACTGGGCAACCTCCAAGACGGTGGCCACATCATCATCGGGATCGAGGACAAGAAGTTGCGGGATATGACACCCGGTCTTGACCCCACTGACCTTGCGACCTGGATGGATTCCGATTCGGTCTCGGCGAGGATGGCCGTCTACTCCGCGCCGCCGATCAAATTCCATGTCGAGCCCGTGACACTGAAAAACGGTACGACGGTCGCCGTTATGGAGGTCGCTGAATTTTCGGACAGCCCGCATATCTGTATCAAGCAGCTGGACGGGGTGATGCTCTGCGGCCGGGTCTATATCCGCACCAGGTCGAAGCCCGAGACCGCCCCAATCGAATCCGCCAACGACATGCGCGAACTGCTTGACCTCGCCACCGACAAGCGTCTGCGCGCCCTCGTGAAACGCCTCAGCCGGGCCGGTGTTCCCCTGACGCCTACCGACCCGGAACTATCCGACGCCCAGAAATTTGAAGACGAGAAACGGCGGGGTTGGAGTGACTGAACTAACGGACAGAATACGGTCGCGCGGATATTGGGACACTGCGATCCTTCCCCGGCCTTACCAGGCTGACCGATATCAGTACGACACCCTTGGAAGTGTTCTCGCTAGAGCGGCCGTCCGCATGCGCGGTTGGCCGGTTCCGTTCATCAGTGACCATGAGGCACTCGAATATGGCGAGGATTGGATCGGCCAAGGATGGGACGGAGCCAGTACCGGCTTCGGCGACTCCGAGGCTTGGCGATTCTTTATGAGCGGTCAGTTCAACCAGCTGCGCTCCATCTCGGCGGACTGGAGAGTCGGGGCCGGACCGCAGGTAGAAACCCAGGTTCCCGAAGGCTTCGACTCGGTGGTCGAGGTCTGGGAGATCCTCTTCTACATCACTGAGGTTTTTGAGTTGGCCGCTCGCTTCATCACTGGCGGTCCACCGGTTGAGTCAACCACCGTTAGCGTTTCCCTTCATCGGCTTGAGAATCGCGCGCTGGTCGTCGGCATGCCTGGCCGACGCACCTCGTTCTTTCAGCCCTACGGCGCGACGATTCCTGAGTTCAAGCAGGAGCGCACGTTCACGAGTGACGAATTGCTCGCCGCCCCGTCCGCCTTGGCCGTGGCTGCCTCCCGTGAGTTCTTCCTTCGCTTCGGCTGGCAAGCACCTAGCGAGCAACTCGTCGAGATCCAGCGGGAACTCACCGAGGGCCGCCTTTAGGCTCGGCGGCGAGGCCACCTCCATCTATGGACAACTACCTGTCCTTAACGGACCTATTTTTGGTCGGCCTCGCCCTTGACATCTCTGGCGCGGCGCTGCTCGCGAAGGGTCTGCTGATCTCCGTGCCGATGATCGCCGAGGTATCCGCAACCAAGTGGGACGGCAACCAAGAGGTGTCCGCCGATCGATGCCGCAACCGCGTCGATGCCGAATACGGGATCACGTTCCTGCTCGCCGGATTCGTCCTCCAGGCGTTTGGCTACCTGCTCGCCCTTGCGGGCGTTCACACCGAAACCGGCGGACGCCGTGTGGTGGTGGCTGGCGTACTCGGGCTGGCGGGAGCCGGGGTGGCTTGGTTCGCCTGGTGGCGGACTCACGAGTCCCGAGTCGAGCAGCTCGAAATCGCAGTTGCCGACCTGGCCAACGAAGTGGACTAGGCCGCGTCTAGGCAACGGAGAAGCGATCGCGAAGTCGGTCCCGGTACCACGCGCGGTACCACGCCACAGATTCAGGGCCCCGACCAGACGACTCAGAATCCAGCGAGCCCGCTTCCCAAGCCGGATCAGAAGAGTCGGGGAGACAGGATTTGAACCTGCGACCGCTCGGCCCCCAGCCGAGTGCGCTACCAGACTGCGCCACTCCCCGAGGAGTGCTTCGCCATTCTGACGGATTCGGGCGCCGACGGCTACGCTCCCCTCTGCGTGCGGCGGTAGCTCAATGGTAGAGCCTTAGCCTTCCAAGCTAATGACGCGGGTTCGACTCCCGTCCGCCGCTCTGGTGCGTTCGTACTTTTGGCCGTATATGGCACATAAGTACGAACGCCCTCAGGGGTCGTGGGGGATGCGGGCGACGTCCATGTCGACGCGGTCGCCGTTGAAGGGGACGCCCTCTGCCATCAGGTGCTCGCGCTGCCTCTGCCCCACCGCGAGGCTGCCGTCGGCGCGGACGACGCGCCACCAGGGGAGGTCGTCGGGGACCTGCTCGGTGGAGAGGAGGCGGGCGCTGAGGCGGGGCGCGCCGGGCGAGACGTCGCCGTAGGTGCGCACGAAACCCTCCGGGATCTCCCGGATCGCATCGATGATCGCTTGATGGCGCTCCTCGTCGATGCCGAAGTTCTAGCGAAGCGCGTCCACGGCGCCGCTCAGCGGTCGAGGCCCCTCGCGGAGCCGAGGAGCTCCTGGAGGTCGGCGACGACCATGTCGGCTCCCGCCTGGCGCAGGTCCTCGGGCGACCCGAGGTTGCGGGCGACGCCGATCAGGAGGTCGAAGCCGGCACGCTTGCCGGCGGCGATGCCGGCGGGGGCGACGTCGACGAGGATCGCGTCGGCCGGCTCGATCTCGAGCTCGCGGACGGCGCTCTCGGCGGTGGCGGCGTCGCGGGGGCCGGTGACGATGGCATCGAAGAGGTCGGCGACGCCGGCCAGCTCGACCGCGGCGCGGGCGCGTTCGCCGCTCGCCGCCAGGGCGATCTTCTTGCCGGCGGCGCGCAGTTCGCGGATCCAGGCGACCGCCCCGGGCAGCGGGCGGACGTCGCCGTAGCCGAGGTCGGCCGCCACCGCCTCGAGCCAGAGAACGACGGCGTCGAAGCGCTCGGCGTCGACCCGCGCGCGCAGTCCGTCGAGGACGGTCGCGATCGGCCGCGGCCTGCCGGTGTCGAAGGGATTGTCCGAGGTCATCGGCGGGCGCGTCCCAAGGCGCTCACTGGGTCATCGCCCAGATGCCGAGGACGACGGCTCCGATCAGGATCGCGCCGCAGGCGATCGTCACCAGGCTCCAGGAGGCGAAGGCGCCCTCATGGTGCTCGCTGCGCTGATCGCCCGCCCGCAGCGAGGCGGTCACCCCGACACCCGCGACCAGCAGGACCACGAGGCCGAAGGCGGCCGAGGTCCAGATCGCTTCCAGGAGCGGCCCGACTTCGACGATCTCGGCGAGCGGGATCACGCCGCGGCCGGCTGCTCCACCGGCGCCTTGGCGTCGGGGCCGAAGACGGGGTTGTCGGAGATCGCTTCCTCGGGAACGACCGCGCTGCGCCGGTTGGCGAAGAAGAGCATCGTGCAGGCGACCGCGAGGAGGCCCATCGCGACGATCGCGCCGAAGGCCCCGCCACCGAGCAGTTCGATGACCGCGTAGACCGCCGCCGAGGCCGCCGCCGCGGCGGGCAGGGTGAGGAGCCAGCCGGCGACGATGTTTCGGATCACGCCCCAGTTCACCTTCGCGCCCGGGCGTCCCACACCCGCACCGGTGACCGCGCCGGAGACGACCTGCGTGGTCGACAGCGGATAGCCGACGTGCGAGGAGGAGAGGATCACGGTGGCGGCGATCGCCTCGGAGCCGAACCCCTGAGGCGGGCGCACCTCGACGACTTTGGTGCCGAGCGTCTTGATGATCCGCCAGCCGCCCGAGTAGGTGCCGGCGGCGATCGCGGTCGCGCACACGAGGACCACCCAGGTCGGCACGTCGAAGTTCGCGCCGCCCTGGATCGAGCCGTTGGCGATCAGCGCCAGCGAGATCACCCCCATCGTCTTCTGGGCGTCGTTCGTCCCGTGCGCGAGCGCGACCATCGAGGAGGACGCGACCTGGAGCCAGCGGAACTCGCGTTCGGCCCGGTCCTCCTGGAAGCGGCGGATCAGGAAGTAGATGGCGCCGACGCCGATCGCCGCGAGCAGGCCGGCGAGGACGGGTGAGATCGCCGCCGGGATCAGGACTTTGGAGACGATCCCTTCCCACTCGATCGCGCCGGTGCCGCTGGCGACGAGGGTCGAGCCGACGACGCCGCCGATCAGCGCGTGCGAGGAGGAGGACGGGATCCCGAACCACCAGGTGGTGAGGTTCCAGCCGATCGCGCCGATCAGCCCGCCGAGGACGACGATCGGGGTGACCGCGCCGGATTCGACGATCCCCTCGGCGACCGTCGCCGCGACCGACAGCGAGATGAACGCGCCGACGAAGTTGAGGGCCGCGGCGATGCCGACGGCAACCTTCGGCGGCAGCGCGCCGGTGGCGATCGTCGTCGCCATCGCGTTGGCGGTGTCGTGGAAGCCATTGGTGAAGTCGAAGCTGACGCCGGCGATCACGACCAGGGCGACGATGATGTCTCCGGCAGACACACGCGTATCCCAGCGCGCCGCCCCGGAGTTGATGTGAAGAAGGTGTGAGCTAGCCCTGCTGCTCGGTCGGCCGCACGAGGATCTCGTTGATCGCGACGTGGCGCGGCCGGGTGACGATGTAGGAGATCGCGTCGGCGATGTCGTCGGCCTCGAGGCGCTCCACGTCGGCGAAGCGGCCTCTCATCGCCTCCTGCACCTCGGGCCGGTTGTGGCTCGCGAGCTCGGTGCTGACGGCGCCGGGCTCGACCAAGGAGACGCGCACGTGGCGCTGGGTTATCTCTTGGCGGAGCGCCTCGGAGAAGGCGCCGACCCCGTGCTTGGTCAGGTTGTAGACGGCACTGTCGGCACGGGCGCGGCGCCCGGCGACCGAGGAGACGTTGACCAG
Organism: Actinomycetota bacterium; assembly: GCA_018268695.1. Next base: position 8,393 of record JAFDWD010001087.1, on the reverse strand, counting down.
GTCGGTGACCCGGCGCGGCTCCGCCTCGGCCCCCGCGATCAGGTGCAGGAGCGCCGCCTTGGCGACGTAGAGCAGGCCTTTGACGTTGAGGTCGACCATCCGGTCCCATTCCTCGACGTCGGCGTCGACAGCGGAGCCGAGCAGCATCACCCCGGCGTTGTTGACCACGGTGTCGAGGCGGCCGAGCTCGGCGACGGTGCGCTCGACCAGCGCCTCGGCCTGGGCCCGGTCAGTGACGTCGGACTCGATCGCGATGGCGCGGCCCCCGGCGTCCTCGATCTCCCGCGCGAGCGTCTCCAGCCGGTCGAAACGGCGCGCGGCGATCGCCACCGCCGCACCTTCCGCCGCGAGCCGCCGCGCGGTCGCCTCGCCGATGCCGCTGGAGGCGCCGGTGACGAGGGCCACGGTGCCGGAAAGGACGCTCTGGGTGTTCATCCTTCGACCCTAGACAACCGGCTTCGCCGGCCCGCCCGCGTCATGTCGGATAGGATGCTGGAAATGTTCCACAATCCTCCATCGGACCTTCCCGGGCCTCGCTCCGCCGCCGTCTTGGACCGGCTGCGCGCGGTCCTCTACCCGGGCATCGGCGAGCATCTGGCGCCATTCGTCCTCGGCCGCAAGAGCGGCTCGACCCTGGTGGACCTCGACGGCAACGAGTACGTCGACTGCGCCTCGGCCTCGGCCTCGGTGCCCCTCGGCGCCGCCCGCGCGGACCTGATCGAGCCGACCGTCGCCGCGATGCGGCGCTTCGGCAACGAGGACGGGCACGCGATCTCCACCGAGCTCGCCGCCGACCTCGCCGAGCGCCTCGTCGCGATCACCCCCGCCTCGCTGACCCGCGTCGCCTACGCGCTGAACGGCACCGAGGCGATCGAGACCGCGGTGAAGCTGATGCGCCGCGCCACCGGCCGCCCGATCATGCTCGGCTTCCTCGGCGGCTACCACGGCGAGTCGACCATCACCGCGGCGCTCGGCGCCGAGGAGAACGAGATCAGCGCCGGCCTGCGCGCGCTGGTCCCGGGCTTCGCCCACGTCCCCTATCCGAATCCCTACCGCTCGCCCTTCGCCCCGCCCCGCCCCGGCGGCAGCGGCGACGCGACCGTCGACTACATCCGCGACCACCTCCTCTTCCACGCGATCGACCCCGCCGAAGTGGCCGGCGTGGTGATCGAGCCGGTGCTCGGCTCCGGCGGCTGCGTCGCGCCCCCCGACTCCTTCTGGCCCGCGCTCACCGACCTCTGCCAGGAGCACGAGTGGCTGCTCTGCGTCGACGAGGTGAAGACCGGGCTCGGCCGCTCCGGCCACCTCTGGGCAGTCGAACGCTGGGGGGTCGAGCCGGACCTGATGTGCCTCGGCAAGGCGCTCGGCGGCGGCATCGCCCCGATCGGCGCGGTGCTCGGCTCCGAGCGCGCGCTCGGCTCCTTCGACGACGTGCCGACCGGCTCGACCTGGTCCTGGCTTCCCTGGGCGTGCGCCACGGCGAGCGCCACGCTCGACCTCTACGAGCGCGAACCGGTGCTCGGCAACGTGCGCGCCCTGGAGGCGGTCGGCGCGGCCAAGCTCGCGGAGCTCGCGCGGCGCCACCCCCAGATCGGCGAGGTGCGCGCGATCGGCGCCTTCCAGGCGATCGAGCTGGTCCGCGACCCCACCACCAAGGAGCGCGACCGCGAGCTGCAGGACGCGACCTGGGCGGAGGCCGTGCGCCGCGGCGTCTTCACCGACTCGAGCTCGACCTCGCTCAACATCCAACCTTCGCTGACGATGGACCCGGAGCGCTTCGGCGACGCCCTCGACGTGATCGGCGAGGCCCTGGCGGCGGCGATCGAGGAGCTCGGACGATGAGCGACGGCACCGCGATCGCGGGCGCTGAGCTGCTGCGCCTGGAGCTCGCCGCCGAGCTGGACACGATGCGGGACGCCGGCACGCTGAAGACGATCCAGACCCTCCGCTCACCGCAGGGCCCGGAAGTCGAGCTGCGCGGCCGCGGCCGGGCGATCGTCCTCTCCTCCAACGACTACCTGGGGATGGCGGGCCGGCCCGAGGTGATCGCGGCGGGACACGCGGCGCTGGACGAATACGGCGCCGGGACCGCGTCGGTGCGCTTCATCTGCGGCCTCTTCGAGCCCCACCTGGAGCTCGAGGCCGACCTCGCCCGCTTCCTCGGCACCGAGGCGGCGCTGACCTACACCTCGTGCTGGAACGCCAACCACGCGGTGCTGGACGCGCTCTGCGACGCCGAGACCGAGGTCTTCTCCGACGCCTTGAACCACGCCTCGATCATCGACGCGATCCGCCTCGCCCGGCCGGCGGCGAAGTCGATCTACCCCCACTCCGACCTGGGCGCCCTGGAGCGGGCCCTGGCCGCCTCGACGATGCGCCGCAAGCTCGTCGTCACCGACGGCGTCTTCAGCATGGAGGGCGACCTGGCGCGGCTGCCCGAGCTGGTCGAGCTCTGCCGCGCCCACGGCGCGGTCCTGATCGTCGACGACTCCCATGGGCTCGGCGTCCTCGGCGCGCGCGGCGCGGGCACCGCCGAACACTTCGACCTTGCCGACCGGGTCGACATCACGACCGGGACGCTCGGCAAGGCGCTCGGCGGCGGCGCGGGCGGTTTCGTCGCCGGAGCGTCGGCGCTCTGCGCGGTGCTCGAACAGCGCTCCCGTCCGCAGCTCTTCTCCAATGGCCTGGCGCCGACCGTCGCCGCCAGCTCCCGCCGGGCGCTCGCGATGCTGGCCGAGGATCCCGGCCTGGTCGACCGCCTGCGTGCGAACGTCGCCACCTTCCGGCGCCTGCTCGGCGAGCGTGACCTCGAGCCGCTGCCGGGCGACAGCGCGATCGTGCCGCTGATCGTCGGCGAGACGAGCGTCGCGATCGCCGCCTCCCGCCGCCTCCTCGACGACGGCGTCTTCGTCACCGGCTTCGGCTTCCCCGTCGTCCCCGAGGGCACCGCCCGGATCCGCGCCCAGATCTCCGCGGCGCACACCGAGGCACAGCTGACGAGGGCAGCGGACGCCCTGGCCGCCGCCCTCCCCTGAGACGCTCGCCCAGGTCTGGCGATGGTCGCCTCAGCCTGAGGTGATCTGGGCCAGCCTCGCAAGGACGCAGGGAAGCGAGCTGAGGGGAGCGCACATAAGTGCGTGACCCGAAGCGAGCGACCGAGGACGCCGCGAGGCGCCCCCAGATCGCCTCAGCCCCAGCCCTTCTCCCACGGACCGGTAATCGCGAAGGTGCGGCCGGGGTACTGGATGTGGACGAAGAGCCACTTGCCGTCGGGGCTGTAGGTGGAGCCGGAGTACTCGCTGCGGCCCATCACGCCGGGCTTGTTTTCCTCCCAGCGATGGAGGTCGAGGGGAGTGTCGTTGCGGGCGAAGGTTTCGAGCTCGCCTGCGGGGCTGAGGATGCGCAGGTAGTTGTCGCCGCCCGCTTCGTCCTCGCCGTCGCCGTCCTCGCAGATGAGGACGCCGCCGCGGGGGGAGACGGTGATCGTGTCGGGTTCGTCGAGGTACTTTTCGCTCTTCGACTCGTAGAGGAGGACGAGGGTGCCGTGCTTCAGGCCGTGCGGGGTGTAGCGCCAGATCTGGCCCTCTTCGGCATCACCGCCTTCGGAGGCGACGAAGTAGACCGAGCCCTTCGACCAGTGGCAGCCCTCGACGCCGATGAACTGGGCGGCGCCCTTGGAGCGGCCTTCGCGCCAGACCGTCGCCGGTTCGGTCTCCGCCTCCGGCGGGTCCGGGTTGTCGATCGTCACCCATTCGCAGTGCAGCTTCTTGCCGACCTTCTGGCCGTGAGTGGTGTCGTAGCGCGAGCGCCCCTCGACCGCCAGCATCTGCAGCTTGCCGCCCTTGTGGAGGCGGGTCCGGTCGTTCGGCAGGTAGCGGTAGAAGCCGTCGGCCGGGTCGCCGTTGTCCTCGGTGAGGTAGACGATGCCGCTGCGCGGGTCGATCGCCGCCGCCTCGTGCTCCATCCGCCCCATCGCCTTGATCGGCACCGGCTCGACCGCTCGGTTCGCCGACTTCGGCACCTCGAAGACGTAGCCGTGCGGCTTCTCGAACCCCTGGGTCGGCCCTTCGGTGTTCTCCTCGCAGGAGAGCCACGAGCCCCACGGGGTCTGCCCGCCGTTGCAGTTTTCGTGGGTGCCGTTGAGGACGATGCCGCTCTCCAGCAGTTCACCCTTGTTGGTGTCGAAGAGCGAGGAGGTGACGCCGCCGCGGGCGACCCGGTCGTAGGCGTGGAACTTGCCGCCGCGGGTCTTCCCCTGGCCGTAGCCCTCGTGGTTGCGGATCATCCGCACGACGCCGTTGCCCTCGGCGAAGGTCGTCGTCCCGTCGTGACACGGAGGCGTCAGGAAGCCGTCGCTCATCCGCGTGTAAGCGTCGCCGAAGTGGACGTAGTGGAAGTCCTTCGGGAGCGACATTTCGCCGGTGTGGTTGACGAGCGGTCCGTAGCCCGGTTTGTCGACCCGGCGGGCGACCTCGCGGACGTTCCTCGCCAGCGCCGTGTCGGCCCCGGTCGCGGCCATCACCTGGGCACCGATGCCGAGCCCGGCGATCAGCTTGGCGGCGCCGCTGATCGTCTCGCGCCGCGACATCAGCCGCCGCGCCGCGGTCACCTCGGGATCGGGATCGGGCAGGTTCTTCAGATTGGCCATCGACGGCTCCTTGCAGCGACGTTGGGGTTGGCGGCGGGATTATTCAATCACGGAACAGGTCAATTGTGGAACAAATGTGAACGAATTCGCTTCAGCGGCCGATTGCGTCCCCGCAGGGCCTCGCGCGCGGCGTTGCGCCCGTTCGCCCCGGTCACCCCGCCACCGGGGTGGGTCCCGGCCCCGCAGAGCCAGAGACCCTCGACCGGCGTCCGGTAGTCGGCCCAGCCGCGCACCGGCCGCAGCGTGAAGAGCTGGTCGAAGGACATCTCGCCGTGCAGCGCGTGGCCGCCGCTGATCCCGAGCCGGCGCTCGAGGTCGAGCGGAGTAAGCACCTGGCGGTGGAGGATCGATCGCTTCAGGCCGGGGAAGTAGTCCTCGAGCTTGTCGACGGCGGCATCGGCCGCCTCCTCGCGCAGATCGTCCCAGTTGCCATCGGCGAGAGAGTAGGGCTGCGAGTTCACGTCGATGGTGACGATGTGGTGACCGTCCGGCGCCAACGAGGGGTCGAGCACGGTCGGCACGCAGAGCTCGATGTGGGGGTCCTTGCCGCGCAGGCCGGCACGGGCTTCGGCCTGCGCCCGGTCCATCTCGGCGAGCGGTTGGTTCACCTCCATGATCCCGCGGTGGTAGGGCTGCACGCCCTCCCCCGGCATCCCGCTCGCGACCGGCAGGCGGTCGACCGCGAGGTTGATCTTGATGCTGGTCCCCTCGCAGCGGTACTCGCGCACGGCGGCGGTGAACTCGGCGGGCAGCGCCCCGTCCGGGACGAGGTCGAGGAAGGTCTTCTTCGGATCGGCGTTGGAGAGGACGAGCGGCGCCCGCACCTCCTCCCCGCCCGCCAGGCGCACGCCGACCGCACGGCCGCCCTCGACCAGGATCGACTCCGCCTCCGCCCCGGTCCGCACCTCGGCGCCGGCCTCGCGGGCGGCGGCGGCCATCGCCTCGGTCACCACGCCCATGCCGCCGCGGACGAAGCCCCAGGCGCGCACGCCGCCGTCCTCGGTCCCCTCGGCGGCGTGGTCGTGGAGGAGCACGTACGCCGTCCCCGGCGTCGACGGCCCGCCGACCGAGTCATTGATCGCGTGCCAGCCGATCGCCGCCTTCACGTACTCGTTCTCGAACCGCTCGCCGAGGTACTGGGAGACGCTGGTCGAGAAGAGGAAGAGCGCCTCGTCGATCAAGGCCCGCTTGCGGGCCGCCAGCCGGCCCAACTTCAGCAGCCCCGGCAGGTCGGCGACGCGGCGGGAGGCGGGGTCCGGCGCGGTCGTGTCGATCAACGGCATCACCAGCTCGGCCAGCTCGGCGAGGTCCCGCTCGAAGCGCGGCAGCGCCTCGGCGTCGGCGGCGCTCAGCGCGGCGACCGCCGCGCGCGAGGCGGCGAGGTCGTCGGAGAGCTCCAGCCGGGTGCCGTCGGCGAAGAGGTTCAGCGACGGCCCGGCCGGGTCCACCACCACCCCGCGCTCGACCAGCCGCATGTCCTTCCAGATCGCCTCGCGCAGCATCGAGAGGACGTAGGCGCCGGTCGAGGCCCGGTAGCCGGGCGCGAATTCCTCGGTGACGCAGCAGCCGCCGACGATCTCGCGGCGCTCCAGCACCACGGTCCGCAGCCCGGCCCGCGCCAGGTAGAAGGCGGCGACCAGCCCGTTGTGGCCGCCACCGACGATCGCGGCGTCGTACTCCATCCTCACTCCCATCTAGTCGAGCTGCCTGATCTTGGCGAGCTTGTAGGCGACGACGGCGAAGAGCCCGGAGGCGACCAGGAGGATCAGCGAGAGCGCCGCGCCGCCGTTCAGGTTCCCCGACTCCAGCACCAGGTCGTTGACCGACTGCCCGAGCATGTAGCCGCTGGTGCCGCCGACCAGGGTGGGGCTGGCGAAGTCGGTGAAGAGCGGGATGTAGACGAGCAGCAGGGCGACGAAGACGCCCGGCATGATCAGCGGCAGCAGGATGCGGCGGAACGTCGTCCACCACCCCGCGCCGAGGTCCAGCGCGGCCTCGAAGATCCCTCGGTCGATCGCCTTCATCGAGGCGTAGATCGGGATCACGGTGTAGGTGACGTAGCTGGTCGACAGCACCACGATCACGGCGAACTTGCTGAACAGCAGCGCTTCGATCGGGTGGTCGATGATCCCCAGCGCTTCCAGCCCCGAGTTGATGATCCCCTCTTTGCCGAGCAGCATCCGCCAGGCGTAGATGCGGACCATCGGGTTGAGCTCGTCGGCCAGCACCATCAAGAGGAGCAGCGGCAGCTCGAAGCGGCCCGCCTTGTAGGCGAGGACGTAGGCGACCGGGACCGCGATCAGGAGCTGGGCGAGCATCGCGATCGTCGCGATCTCGAAGGTGGTGAGGGCGACGTGGCGGTAGAGCGGGTCGTCGAAGATCGAGGTGAAGTTGGTGAGGGTGAAGCCCGAGTGGCCGCTCAGCGGGCCGTATTCGAAGCTGATCACCGCGAGGATCACCATCGGCACCAGGAAGAAGACGACCAGGAGCGCGGTCGGCAGGCTCATGAAGCCGAGCGGCGGCACCGCGCGGCGCAGGCGGGCGGTGCGCGCGCCGGGACGACGCCCCCCGATCGTCGCCGCCTCCATCAGCGCATCCCCCCGACCATGATGTCGGCCAGCACCTCGTCCTTGGCCCCGTGCGAGAGCACCTTCATCAACCGCCAGGCGCCCATCACCAGCACCACCTGGACCGCCGCGATCACGGTCGATATCGCGTTCACCATCGGCAGGTTCTGGGAGTGGCGCAGGACCGAGAAGACCCAGACCGGGAAGGTCTGTTCGAAGCCGCCGGTGAAGAAGCTGACCTCGAAGTTGTTGAAGGACCAGGAGAAGGCGAAGATCGTCGAGGCGGCCAGCGCCGGGGCGAGCTGCGGCAGGACGACGTAGCGGAGCATCTGCCACTGCGAGGCGCCGAGGTCGACCGCCGCCTCCTCGAGCGAGCGGTTGAAGCGGATCAGGCCCGCCGAGACGATCGCGACGACGAGCGGGAAGGTGACGACCAGCTGCATCACCCCGACCGTCTCCAGCGAGAGCGGGATGCCGAGGCGGCTGAAGAACATCAGGCCGGAGACGCCGACCAGGAGCCAGGGGACGACGAGGACGGCGCCGTGGACCGCGCCGATCGCCCCTTTGCCGCGGAAGGTGAGGCGGGTCAGGCCCCAGGCGGCCATCGTCCCGAGGGTGACCGAGAGCACGGTGACGACGAGCGCCACGGTGACCGAGTGCATCACCGCTTCGCGGGCTTCGGCGTCCGACCAGGCGACCGAGTACCAGTGGGTGGTGAAGCCGGCCCAGGGCAGCGAGATGATCGGCGAGTCGTTGAAGGAGAAGACGGCGAGCAGCAGGACCGGACCGAACAGCACCACCAGGATCAGGAAGACGATGACGACGCTGGCGACGCTCGGCATCGCCCGGCGCAGGCGGTGGACGAACGGCGGCCCGCCCGCCGCGACGCGCGGCTCGGTGGCGGAAACCCGACGGGTGGCATCGACGGTGGCCACTATTCCGACTGCACTTCCTGCCAGGCGTGGACGTATTCTTCGAGGTTCGACGGCTCCCGCTCGGGGATCGCGTTGGCGACGCTGGCCGGGTCGGCGCTCTCCTTGTACTTGGCCGGCACCAGCGGCAGGGCCGCGGGGTTGGTGACCACGTAGCCTTCGAGCGCGGACTGGGCCTGCGCCTGCGGGCTCGTGTAGTAGTTGATCAGCTTGTAGGCGGCGTCCGTGTTCTCCGAGCTGGAGGGG
>JAFDWD010001086.1 GCA_018268695.1 Actinomycetota bacterium | reverse complement strand
TCGAGGTATTCGGCCGGGATCTGTTTCTTCCAGCCCGGCGCGGCTTCACAGCGGAGCACTTCGATCTGCGGGGCGAGGCCCGCGGCGGTGAAGGCGGTGTCGCCGATTTCCCCGGCGTAGCAGCCGGCGTTGGCGAGGACCTCGGAGACGTACCAGTCGGCGTGGTTATAGGCATAGATCGCGCCGTAGGTGTCGGCGGGCATGCCGGCGGCGGAGAGGTAGCGGGCGGCGGCGAAGATCGCGTCTTCTGGATTGTTCGGGTCCGCGACCCCGTCCCCGTTCGCGTCGACCCCGTATTCGGCCCAGGTGGCGGGCATGAACTGCATCCAGCCCTCGGCCCCGGCCGAGGAGGGGCCGAGGTTCGTGCCGAAGCCGGTCTCGACCGCGTTGATCCCGGCGAGGACGGCCGGGCCCTGGGGGCCGAGGGCGTAGGCGGCAGAGGCGCGCTGGTAGATCGGGACGAGCTGCGGGGGCACGGCGGTGGCCGCGCAGGCCGAGGCGGTCAACGAGGGGATCTGCAGGACGGGTGCGGGGAGATTGGTTCCCGCTTCTTCGCCTGCCCGTTTCGCCGCTTCGTCGGCTTCTTCTTCGGTGGCGGCTTCGGCGAGTTCTTCCTCACCCTTGGTCGGGGCTTCCGCGGTGGTACCGCCGGAGGCCGGAGGCAGCTTGGGGTAGCGGATCGCTTCGGGGGTAAGGGGAGAGTTTTCGGTGACCGTTTCGCCGCCGGGCTTTTGGGTGGCTCCTTCGGGCGACGCTTCTTCCTTCGGCGCTTCCGTCGCTTCCGCCGGGGAGGCGCCTTCGGCCGTTTCGGGTTCGACGAGCGCTTCGCCGTGGGTCGGTTCGACCGGTTCGGCGGCCGTTGCCGCGAACGGGGCCGCGAGGGCGACGGTGACGACGCCAGTGGCGATCGCGGCACGGAGCTTGCCGGAGCGGGAGATCATCGACTCAGCCGAGGACGTTGGTGACTTGCCATTGCTTGCCGACGCCGCGCTCCAGGTCGAGCCGCAGCTCACTGGTCACGCCGACCCGCAGCAGAGAGACGCTGACCTGCCGGACCTTGCCCTTCGACGGCCCGGCGACGACGTTGACGACCTTCGCCTTCGGCACCTTCCCGTCGGCGGGCTGCCGTGGGGGCCGGTGAAGGAGGGCTTTGACCAGCTGGGCGGTGGCAGTCGCGTCGAAGCCCGCCTTGAAGGTCTTCTTCTCTCCCCCGACCTCGTAGACGACGAAGGCCTGGGCGAATTCGCGGGCGACCGACAGCGCCGCGGCGCCGCTCCCCGCCTGCTTGGCGCTCGCGGTCGCCTTCTTGCCGCCTTCGCCCTTCTTGCCGTTGCCGGCCTTGGGGCCCGTGGATTCCTTGCGCGCTTCAGACCGCTCCTCCTGAGCCGCCTTCTTCAGGATCTCGCCGATCGACGTCAGGCCGGGGAACGCCTGCGCGCCATCGGGAGCCGGGCCCCCTCCCCCGGGCCACATCATCGCGGCGGTCGCGAGCACCGCCAGGATCGCCATCATGCCGCCGAGGAGCCGTCGCCTTCTCTTGTCATCCATAGGCTCGAGATTCGCGCCCCGGCGACGAACCGGCCTCCCACGAAAGTCGGAACCGGCGGGGCCGCGACCATGTCGAGCGGGGCCGATCGGCTCCGACCATCCTTCAAAGGCGCCCACCCGGGGCGCCGAGAAAGGAGTCATCGATGAAGTACATGCTGCTGATCTACGACAACCCGGAGGCCAGGGAGATCTTCTCCGGCGAGCGGGGAGCGGAGCTGATGGCCACGATGGGCGAGATCATGGACGAGGTGACGAAGTCCGGGGAGCTGGTCGGCACCCAGGCGCTGGCGGACCCCTCGACGGCGAAGAGCGTCCGCCTCGGTGAAGGGTCCCCGGCGATCACCGACGGCCCCTTCGCCGAGGCCAAGGAGCACCTCGGCGGTTACCTGGTCCTCGACTGCACCCTCGATCGCGCCCTCGAGGTGGCGGGCCGCTGGCCGAAGATCGGCAGCGGCGGGATCGAGGTGCGGCCGCTGATGGACGGCTCGGGCGAGGAGATGTGAGGGAGCGGGTCGACCCCGAGGAGCTGCTGCGCGAGCTGACGCCGCAGGTCCTCGGGGCGCTCGCGCGGCCCCACCCGGGGCAGTTCGACGCCTGCGAGGACGCCGTCCAGGAGGCGCTGATCGACGCGGCCGCCCAGTGGCCGCGCGATGGCCTCCCCGACAACCCCCGCGGCTGGCTGCTCGCCGTCGCCGACCGGCGCCTGATCGACGACTGGCGCAGCGAGAGCTCGCGCCGGCGGCGCGAGGACGAGCTGGCGGTGCTGGAGCCGGACGAGAGCCGCCTGCCCGACCTCGCCGAGGAAGACCCCGGCGCGCGCGACGACAGCCTGCGGCTGCTCTTCCTCTGCTGCCACCCGCGGCTCACGCCGCCCTCCCAGATCGCCCTGACCCTGCGCGCGGTGGGCGGCCTCTCGACCGACGAGATCGCCGCCGCGTTCCTGGTCCCGGAGGCGACGATGGCGCAGCGGATCAGCCGCGCCAAGCAGACGATCAAGAAGGACGGCGGCGAGTTCACGATGCCCGGAGAGGACGAACGGGCCGAGCGCCTGCGCGCGGTGCTGCACGTCCTCTACCTGATCTTCAACGAGGGCTACACGGCCAGCGCGGGGTCCGAGCTACGCCGCGCCGACCTGAGCCGGGAAGCGATCCGGCTGACGCGGATGCTCGCCCGCCTCCTCCCCGGCGAGAGCGAGGTCACCGGGCTGCTCGCGCTGATGCTCCTCACCGACGCCCGCCGCGATGCCCGCACCGACGACGCCGGTGAGCTCGTACCTCTCGCCGAGCAGGGCCGCGGCAAGTGGGACCGGGAGGAGATCGAAGAGGGAGCGGCGCTGGTCGACGCGGCGCTCCGCCACGGCCCGACGGGCCCCTACCAGGTGCAGGCGGCGATCAGCGCCCTGCACTCCGAGGCGCCCTCCGCCGAGGCGACCGACTGGCCACAGATCCTCGCCCTCTACCGCGTCCTCGACCAGCTCGATCCGAGCCCGATCGTGACCCTAAACCGCGCCGTCGCGGTGGCCATGGTCGAAGGCCCGGACGCGGGCCTCGCCCTACTGGCGACCCTCGACAGCGACGAGCGGCTGGCCGACCACCACCGCCTCGCCGCCGTGCGCGCCCACCTCCTCGAGATGTCAGGCGCCACGGTCGCCGCCCGCGACGCCTTCCGCGAAGCGGCGCGCCTCAGCACCAGCCTCCCCGAGCGCCGCCACCTCGAACGCCGCGCCGCGGGGCTCGAGGGGGAGTGATCGGCGGGGATGGCCGTCCGAGGAGCGGTGTCCTGGGCGTCTCATGGAGGTCCTGGCAGGCTGTGACCTCCATGAGACGCCCAGGACGTGAGGGTTCCGTCTGACAGTCCCGGGAGACGTGACGCCTCCGCCGGGAAGTCCACGCTCTCGTGACGGTTCCACAACGCCCAAATGTTGACGGGCCGAAAACCCGCCATATAGGCGGGTTTTCGGCCCGTCAACATCGGGGGTCAGACGGAGGGCGCACGAACGCGGAGGGACCTGCGCGGAAGTGTGGAGTTCGTGGCGTCTTGCGCACGTCTCTCTCGACGGCCCCTGCACGCTTGTCTCGCATAGCGAGACAAGCGTGCAGGGGCCGTGGCCGAGACGGCCGGGTTAGCCGCGGGCCCTAGGCGCCCTCGGCCACCAGCTCCTCGACGCTCGCCAACATCGCGTAGCCGTCACCGAGGGCGGCGATGAAGGCGGCGTGGACGGAGGGGCCGGGGACCTGGACGCCGCCGTATTCGAGGTCGGGGGCGGCGCAGGCGTCGGCGGCGACGGTGACGTCGAAGCCGAGGTCGGCGGCGGCGCGGACGGTGGCGTCGACGCACATGCTGGTCATCATCCCGGCGACCACGATCCCGTCGGTGTCCTGGGAGCGCAGGGTCGACTCGAGGTCGGTGCCGAGGAACGAGTTCGGCATCGCCTTGGTGATGACCGTCTCGCCGTCGAGCGGCCGCACCGCGTCGTTGATCTCGACCCCCTCGGTCCCCGGGCGCATGAACTGGGCATCGGGCGCGTCCCAGACGTGCTGCATCTGGACCACCGGCGCGCCGAGCTCACGGAAGCGCGCGAGCAGGCTCGACGCCCGCTCGGCAGCCGCCTCCGGACCCACCAGCGGATATGCCCCGCCGGGGAAGTAGTCGTTCTGGATGTCGATGATCAGAAGGGTCTTCACGCTCGCTCCTCGGTTGGCGGTGAGAAGCCGAGCGTAAGCGACTGGCCCGACCCGCGCGAAGGCGGCGCGATCAGTGGCGCACGACGGGGCCCGTGATCGCCACGCCGGCGGCGCCGGGATCGACGCGCGCCACGGCACCGACCGGCAAGGTCACCTTCTCCGGCGCGTGCCCGAGATCGACGTCGTAGAGGATCGGGAAGTCGTAAGCGGACGCGGCGCGAAGGACCACGTCGGACATCTTCTCGTCGGATTCGCGCCAGCGCTCCTCGACCGCGACCGGCCGGCCGACGACGAGGGCGTCGATCCGGTCGAAGACACCGGCCAGGGCGAAGTGGGTCAGGGAGACGTCGACGTCGTGGAGCTCGGCGTCGATCTCCTCGACGAAGAGCACCGCCCCATCCCAGTCGGGTTCGTAAGGCGTGCCGAGCAGCGAGCGGATCGTGCCGAGGTGGCCGCCGAGCAGCCGGCCTTCGACCGGCTCGCCGCCGCGCAGCGCGCGCCACTCGCCGTACGCGGGCAGCTCGCCGAGGGGCTCGGTCGCGGTCAGCGCCGCGTGCATGGCCGCGTCGGTGTACGGCGGCAGCGAGCCGAAATCCATCCCGGTCGGGCCGTGGAAGGTCACCACGTCGGTCCGCGCGTGCAGGGCGAGGACCAGGAGGGAGACGTCGGAGAGGCCCATGAAGAGCTTCGGCCGGGCGGCGAATCCCGCGTAGTCGATCAGCGGGAGCAGGTGGACGGCGCCCTTGCCTCCCATCGCCGAGACGATCAGGTCGACCTGGGGGTCGGCGATCATCGCGTTCAGGTCCGCCGCCCGCTCGGCCGGGGTGCCGCCGAGGTAGCCGCCCAACGACGTGCCGACGCTCTCGCCGATCACCGCCGGATGGCCGCGGCCCGCCCAGTAGGAGACCGTGTCCTCGAGCAACGAGCCGCGTGGCGGCGTCGACGGCGCGATCACGCCGACCGTCGCTCCGGGCCGCAGGGCCGGCGGCAGGATCGGGCTCATCTCGAAGGCAGCTCGGAGGTCAGGCCGGTGATCATCGCGACCACATCATTGCGGTCGACCTGGGTGCACTCGCAGGTGGCGACGTGGACGCCGCGGCGCAGGACGACGATCCGGTCGGCCAGCCGGAAGACCTGGTCGAGGTTGTGGCTGACGATCAGGATCGCCAGGCCGCGGCTGCGCAGGCGGGCGATCACCTCCTCGACCTTGGCCGTCTCGGCGACCCCGAGCGCCGCGGTCGGCTCGTCGAGCAGCACCAGCGACTGCGCCCAGTGGGTGGCGCGGCTGATCGCGATCCCCTGGCGCTGCCCGCCCGACAACGCGCTGATACGGACGTTCGGCGAGGGGATCCGGACGTCGAGGTCGTCGACCAACTGCTGGGTCTCCCGTGCCATCCGCCGGCGGTCGAGACGGCCGAACCGCGTCGTCAGCTCCCGTCCGAGGAAGAGGTTCATGTAGACCGGCTGGTGATCGACCAGCGCCAGGTCCTGGTAGACGACCTCGATCCCGGCCGCCCGCGCGGCGATCGGATCGTGGAAGCGCTGCGGCGCGCCGTCCACATATATGACCCCGTCGCTCGGCCGGTGGACGCCCGAGATCATCTTGATCAGGGTCGACTTGCCGGCGCCGTTGTCGCCGACCACGGCGACGATTTCGCCGCGGTCGACCTCGAGGTCGATACCCCCGAGCGCGACAACGCCGCCGAACTCCTTGCGCAGCCGCTCCAGTCGAAGGGCCGTCATCGGGCGGGCTCCCGCAGGGTCAAGGCGACGGCGACCAGGATGATCACGCCCTGGGCGATCTGCTGTTCGGAGGTGGAGAAGCCGGAGAGGATCAGCCCGTTGTTGACGACCCCGAGGAGCAGCGAGCCGACCAGGGCGCCGATCACCGTGCTGCGGCCGCCGAGCAGGCGGGTGCCGCCGATCACGACCGCGGCGACGACGGTCAGCAGATCGGTCGAGCCGAGCGAGTAGGTGGCTCCGTGCAGGTTTGCCGTGTACATCAGCCCGGCGAAGGCCGCGGCGATCCCACTGGCGACGAGGACGCCGATCCGCACCCGCCGGACCCGGACCCCGGAGACCTGCGCCGCCGCCGCGTTGTCGCCACTGGCGAGGACGTGCGCCCCGGTCCGCCGATGGCGGAGCACATAGTGGCCGAGGGCGACGGCGGCGAGCGACCAGAGGATCAAGGTCGAGACGCCGAGCACTTCGCCCGAGCCGAAGACGTCGTTGAAGGTTTCGTTCACCGAGGGGACGGATTCGAGATTCGTGATCCGCTGGGCGAGGCCGGTGACCAGGCCCATCGTCCCCAGCGTGACCAGGAACGACGTCAACCGCAGCAAGGTGGTCATCGAGCCGTTCAGGAGGCCGATCGCCGCGCCGGTGCCGAGGCCCGCGAGGGCGCCGAGCACGGCGACGTCGGTTTCTCGTAGGACGAGCGCCGCGACCAGGCTCGACAGGGCGACCACCGCGCCGAGGGAGAAGTCCACCTCGCCGGCGCCGAGCACGAAGGCCGTGGCGACCGCCATGACCGTGATCGGCGCCGTCGCTTCGAGGATGTTCAGGAGGTTGCGACCGCTGGTGAAGCCATCTTCGCTGAGGGTGATGCTGAAGACGATGAAGATCGCGACGAAGCCGAGGTAGACCGCGTAGCGACCGGCGTCGACGCCGCTCAGGCGCCGACGCCACGAGGGATCCGGCTCCCCCAGGCCGGCCGCGACCTGGGGGCTGTGACCGGCCAAGGGGGAGGAAGTCGGATCGGCCTGCATCGGACCGCTACTTGAGCGCTTCGACGACCGAGGAAGGCGCGCTCGTGTGGAGCGATTCTTCGTAGGCCTGTTCGACGTTTTCCGGGGTCACCGTGATCGACCCGACGACCGAGAACTCCGGGGCCGGTTTGCCGACCAGCGAGTAGGCGGCCACCTTGGCGAGGCCGGTGCCGATTTCGAACGCCTTGTCGGCGATCACCGCGACGACCTGGCCTTCCTTGACCATGTCGGTGGCGATCGTGTCGTTGAGGTCGAGGGTGACGACTTTGGTGCTCGAGTTGTTCGCCGCGCGCAACGCCGCCAGCACCTGTTCCGCCGGTTCCGCCCAACTGGCGTAGATGCCGGCCAGGTTCGGGTGCTGGGCGATCATGCCCTGGGCGACTTCCTGGACTTTGGTCGGGTCGGTGAATCCCTTTTCGACCACCACCTTCATCTTTGGGTACTTTTCGCGGATCGTGCTGGCGAACGCGGCGTCACGCTGATTGGTGACGTAGTAGGGGATGTCGTAGGTGATCATTCCCACTTCGCCTTCTTCGTTCAGGCTTTCGGCGAGGGCTTCGGCCGCCTTGGCGCCCATCGTGTAGAGGTCGTCGGTGACGATCCCGACGTACTGCTTGCCCGGTTCGTAGCCTTCCGGCACGGTCGAGAGGAAGACGAGTTCGGCTCCCGCCTGGCGCGCTTCGTCGTACATGTTCGCCGCGGTGGCCGGATCGACCGGCGCGCTGATCACGATGTCCGGGTTGGTCGCCAGCGCCGCCTTCAGGTTGGAGGCCTCTTTGGCGGTGTTGAATTCGGCGTGGCTGACCGAGGTGATTTCGACCCCGAGCTCGTCCAGCTCTTCCTTCACCCCGGCCTGCACGGCTTCGGTGAATGGAGCGTTCGCGGACCAGACCATGGCCGCCTTGTAGTGCCCTTCCTTCAGCTTTTCTTCCTGTTCGGGGCTGAGGCTGAGGGTCGAGACCATCACCGGCTTTTCGCCGTTGGGCCCTTCGGTCTTGGTGACGGTGGAATTGCCGGGGGTCTGGCTCGACGCGGAGCTGCTGGAGCCACCTCCTCCGCAGGCGGAAAGGAGGACGGCGGCAAGGGCCACCAGTAGCGACGCGGCAAGGACGGAAACGCGTTTCGAGTGCATGGTTCTCCGGTGATCGGGGTGGTCGGGTGGCCCTTGAAAATGGACTAGACCAATTTCGAGGGAAGCTACTACGGCTTTCGCGACGGTGTCAAGAGGGATCGCTCGTGGTCGAGGTAGGAGGCGATGCGCTCGACCGCGTCGGGGGTGACGGCGGCGCGCCGGGGCGGCGCCGGGGCCTCGACCAGATCGACGATCGCCGCGGCGACCTCCTCCGGCAGGGTCGGCTGGCCCCCGTCGACGGCGGCCAGGAGGCGACGGGTCGCGCCGGCGGTCTCGTCGTAGTCGTCGAGCTCGACCGGCGCCGACCAGAGCGAGGAGCCGGCCCAGTCGGTGCGAACCCCGCCGGGCTCGACGATCGTCAGGTTCACGCCGAGCGGCGCGAGCTCGGCGTGAAGGGACTCGGAGAGCCCCTCGAGCGCGAACTTGCTCGCCGCGTAGTAGCCGACCCCCGGGGCGGCGATGCGACCGCTCAGCGAGGAGACCTGGACGACGTGGCCCGCGCGCTGCCCGCGCAGCACCGGCAGCGCCGCCGCCAGCACGTTGGCGACGCCCCAGAAGTTGACCTCGAAGAGGGCCCGCGCCTGCTCGGCCGTGGTCTCCTCGATCGCGCCGACCAGACCCACCCCGGCGACGTTGGCGACGACGTCGAGACGTCCGAAGGTATCGACGGCCGTCGCCACCGCGGCCGCGCAGTCGCCCGGGTCGGTCACGTCGAGGCGGACCGGGACGAAGCCGCGCTTCGGCGCGACCGGCCCCACCTCGCGGTAACCCGCGACGATCGCGTCCCCACGTCGCAGCAGACGGTCGACCAGCGCCCGACCGATGCCCCGCGAGGCACCGGTGATCAGCCAGACCCTGGGCGCCTGCGGATCCTCCCCACCGCTCCGCGCAGCGCCCGCAACCGCGTCCGGGCCCGTCGCCACCGGGTCGCCGTCGACGCCGCCGCCGCGCCCAGGACCATCAGCAGGACCGGGCCGAAGCTCATCAGCGTCTCCTCCACCGGGATGCCCGCGATGTGCGCCCCGACGAGGCTCATCGACGTCTTCGCTCATCTGCTCGCGCCTTTCGAAAATTGGACTAGACCAATAGTCACGGGCGCAAGAGTCGCAGCCGGCGACGCGGGTGTCAAATCGACGACGGCCGAACGGGCGTGCGATGATGCGACCTACGGTGGGGGTGACCGCGGAAAGAGACGGCGACGCGAAGGGAAGGTCGGAACCGCGTGGGCCGAAGTACTTCCAGCTGAAGCGCGCGCTGGTCGACGAGCTGATGCGGACCCTCCCCCCCGGCGCCGCGATCCCGCCCGAGCGGACCCTCGCCGAAGATTTCTCCACCTCGCGCACCACGGTCCGCCAGGCCCTTCAGGAGCTGGTCGCCGAGGGGCGGCTGGAACGCCACCAGGGCCGCGGCACGTTCATCGCCCAGCCGAAGGTCTCCCAGCTCCTGCAGCTGACCTCGCACACCGAGGACATGCGCGCGCAGGGGCTCGAGCCGAGCTCCCGCCTGGTCGACGTCGACACGCTGCGTGCCGATGCCCGCCTCGCCGAGCGGCTGGAGATCCGCCGGGGGATGCGCGTGGTGCGGATCGAACGGCTGCGGATGGCGAACGGCGAGCCGATGGCGCTCGAGGCCACCCACCTGGCCGACAAACGGTTTCCGGGACTGGCCCGCCTGCTGGCCGGACGCTCGTCGCTGTACGAGCTGCTCGCCGAGGAGTACGGCGTCACCCTGTCGAACGCCGAGGAGACGATCGAGACGGCCACCGCCGACCCGCGCGAGGCCGACCTCCTCGGCACCGAGGTCGGCATGCCCCTGCTGCTCCTCTCGCGCCACAGCTTCGACCAGGACGAGTCGCCCGTCGAGTGGGTCCGGTCGGTCTACCGCGGAGACCGCTACAAGCTGGTCGCCCGCCTCCGTCGACCCGACTGATCTTCCCTCGACGGTCGCCTTCGCATATGGTCTAGTCCAATTTTGAACTCGGCCGGGAGACCGGCGAAGGAGGGTTGGATGGAAGAGCAGGGCGGGGTCTCGCAGATGGCGACCGAGATGGCCGAGCAGCCGGCGGCCCTCACCGGGCTGCTCGCCCGGCGGGCCGAGATCCGGGCCGCGGTACGCGCCGCCCTCCCCCGTCCCCCGGTCGGGATCGTCCTCGTCGCCCGCGGCTCCTCAGACCACGCCGCCGCCGCCGGCCGCTATGCCCTGGAGCTGTCGAGCGGGCGGCCGACCGCGCTCGGCACCCCCAGCCTGGTGTCCCGCTACGGCGCGGCGATCGACTTCGGCGGCTTCCTCGTCGTCGCCCTCAGCCAGTCGGGCCACACGCCGGAGATCGTCAACTACCTCGAACGGGCGCGGGCCGGCGGCGCGGTCGGCCTGGCGATCACCAACGACCCCGCCAGCCCACTCGCCGCAGTCGCCGACGTGACGATCGACCTGGCCTGCGGCACCGAGCTGGCGGTGCCGGCGACCAAGACGGTGACGACGGAGCTGCTCGCGCTCACCCTGCTGGCGGAGGCCCTCGGCCGGCCGCCGGCCGCGGCCGACGCCCTCGCCGCGCTGCCCGACCAGGTCGCGGCGGTCCTCGCCGACCCGGAGCCGGCGCGGGCCGTCGCCGCGCGGTTGCTCGACGCCCCGCGGCTCCTGACCGTGGCCCGCGGGCCGCTCCTCGGGGCGGCGCTCGAGACCGCGCTGAAGATCGAGGAGATCACCGGCCTGATGGTGGCGGCGCACTCCGCCGCCGACTTCCGCCACGGCCCGATCGCGATCGCCGACCCAAGCCTCGCGGCGATCGCTCTCGCCACCCCCGGCGCCACCGAGGCCGACGTCCTCGACCTGGTCGCGCGGCTGCGGGACCGCGGCTGCGCCGTCCACCTCGCCGGCCCCTACCCCGAGGCCGCGCTCGGCTGGCCCGCCGCGCCGGAGATCCTCGCGCCGGTGCTCGCCGTCGTCCGCGGCCAGCAGGTCGCGGCGGCCCTGGCCGGGCTGCTTGACCGCGACCCGGACCGCCCGGCGGGGCTGACCAAGGTGACCGCCACGTGACCTCCGGCCGGCCGCCACTGACCCTCGCCGCCGGGCGCCTGCTGACGCCCGACCGGGTGCTGGCGCCCGGCTGGCTGACGATCGCCGACGGCAGGGTGACGGCGCTCGGCGACGGCGCGCCGTCGTCCGACGGGCGACTGGTCGAGCTTCCCGAGGCGACCTGCGTCCCCGGCTTCGTCGACCTCCACGTCCACGGCGGCGACGGGGTCCAGGTGAACGCCGACACTGCCGCGGAGGCCCGCGCCGCGGTCGCCCGGGTCGCCGCCTTCCACCTCCGTCACGGCACCACCGCGCTCCTCCCCACCACCGTCTCCGACTCGCCCGAGCGGACCCTCGCGACGGTCGCCGGCATCGCCGCCGCGGTCGGCGACGATGGCGGCGCGCGGGTGCTCGGCGTCCACCTCGAGGGCCCCTGGCTGTCGCCCGAACGGGCGGGCGCCCAGGACCCCGAGGCGCTCCGGGCGATCGACCCGGCCGAGGTCGAGCGGGTGCTGGAAGCGGCGGCGGGGCACCTGCGCATCGTCACCCTGGCGCCCGAGCTGCCCGGCGCCGACGATCTGATCCGCCGCCTCGTCGCCGCCGGCACGATCGTCTCGATCGGCCACACCGAAGCCGACGAGGAGATCGCCCGGCACGCGGTCGAGCTCGGCGCGAGCCACTTCACCCACCTCTTCAACGCGATGCGGCCGCTGTCACATCGCCAGCCGGGGCCGATCGCGGTCGCCCTCACCGATCCCGAAGTGGTGGTCGAGCTGATCGCCGACGGCCGCCACGTCCACCCGTTGATGCTCGGCATGGCCTTCGGCGAGGCGCGCTCGCCGGTGTTGGTCACCGATGCCTCGGCCGCGGCGGGGCTGCCGGAGGGCGCGGGCGCACTGCTCGGCCGGCTCGAGGTGGTCGTCGTCGACGGTGCCGTGCGGCTGGCCGACGACCGCCGCACCCTGGCGGGCAGCGCGCTGACCATGGACGCCGCCGTGCGGACGAGGGTCCGCCGGGCAGGGGTGG
>JAFDWD010001085.1 GCA_018268695.1 Actinomycetota bacterium | reverse complement strand
CAGCGCGACTCGGGCCGCACCGCTTCCGGCAACAACGCCGTCAGCACGACCGCGGTGATGACCGCGAGCGCCATCGGCCAGCGGCGCTCGCCCTTGTCCCCCGGAGCGCTCAAGCCTGACCGGGCCGCTGCTCCTCGGTGAAGAGGTCGCCCTGCGCGGCGGCCGACCCCGACCTGCCGCCCCCCGGGCCGCGGAGGACGTAGGCGATCGCGACCGCGACCACGGCCCCGGTGAGCGGCCCGGCGACGTAGACCCAGTAGCAACTGAAGTCGCCGCCGATGAGGTCGGGGCCGAACGTGCGGGCCGGGTTCATCGAGGCGCCCGAGATCGGGCTGCCCCAGAGGCCGGCGAGGGCGATGTAGGCACCGACGCCGATCGCGCTGAGGATGCCGATGTTCTGGGCGCCGGAGGCGGTGCCGAGGATGACGCTGACCAGGCCCAGGGTCAGCAGCGCCTCCATCAGGTAGCCGCGCCCGTCCGAGTATCCGGCGGCGACGTAGTTGGAGCCGAAGGTGGCCGAGACGTCGATCGCCCAGTGGAGGACGAGGGCGGCGAGCGTCGCGCCGATCAGCTGGACGGCGATGTAGCCGGGGACGCGGCGCCAGGGGAAGTCGCCGCGCAGGGCGAAGGCGACGCTCACCGCTGGGTTCAGATGTGCGCCCGACACCTTGCCCATGAACATGATGACCCCCATCACCATCAGCCCTGGCGCGACGACCGCGGCGGTGCGGCTGATCGTGTCCGGGAAGGCGTGGCCCATCATCCCGCCGCCGGCGGCGACGACCACCAAGAGGAACGTCCCGTAGAGCTCCGAGAAGAGGCGCCTCCACTCCTGGTCGGGATCGCGAAAGTCCCGCATCGGAGCGGCGATGTCGCGGTCGAACCAGGCGAGGATGCCGGCGGCGTCTTGGGCCATCGCTCCGCAGCCTGGCATCGAACCCGCCCCGCCACATCACCCGATCCGTGCGAAAGGCGAGGTGGTCGGCACCACCGCGAACTGGAGTGCTCGTGCCCTGGCACGGCGCCCCGCGGCCTGGCACTTTGTCCGTGGCAGCCTCATCGGCCGCCGGAGGCCGTGAGAAGGAGACCGAGGGTGCCCCACCTGACCGTAGTGCCGCGACCGCGCCTGCTGAAGCGCCTGGCTGAGGACCCGGACAGGACGATCCTGATCTGCGCCCCGTGCGGCTACGGGAAGTCGGTCCTGCTCGACCAGTGGGCGGAGACCGAGGAGCGCCCCGTGGTGAGGGCGGCGCCGAGTGACCTGACGGCGGGCTTCCTCACCGAGGTGGCCGCCCAGCGGGGACCGTTCGTCTTGGCGATCGACGACGTGACCGGCATCCGCGACGCCCGGTCGATCGAGATCCTCGAGACGCTGGCGCGGACGATGCCGCCGGGGTCCCAGCTGGCCCTCGTAAGTCGAACCGACCCGCCGCTCCCGCTCGGGCGCCTGCGCGCGAACCGGCTCCTGACCGAGGTCCGCCGGACCGACCTGACGATGACGAAGGACGAGTGTGGGGAGGCCCTGGCGGGGATGGGCCTGGAGGTCTCCGACCCCCGCCTCGAGGGGGTCCTGAGGAAGACGGAGGGCTGGCCCGCGGCGGTCTACCTTCTGGGCCTGGCGCTCCGCGGCGGCGACCAGGCGCGCGTGCTCCGCGAGTTCTCCGGCGCCGACCCGACGATCGCCGACTACATCCGCGAAGAGATCCTCGCCCCGCTCCCGGCCGCGCAGCGGGACTTCATCAGGAGCGTGTCCCCGCTCGAGCGGATCAGCGGGCCGCTCTGCGACGCCGTCCTCGACCGCGCCGACTCGGAGGAGATGATCGAGCTGCTGGCCGCGACGAGCCTCCTGCGCGCCGTCGACCCACGCGGCGAGTGGTTCGGGCTCCATCCGCTCCTGCGAGGGCTGTTGCGTGCCGAGCTGCATCGGGCCGATCCGGGCCTCGAGCGGGTGGTGAGCATCCGCGCCTCGGAGTGGTGGCGGGCCGCGGGCTTCACCGACCTCGCGATGCACCACGCGGCCGAGGCCGGCGACGTGCGCAGTGCGGGCGCGCTCTTCTGGGCCACGGCCCCCGACTACATCGTCGGCGGTGACGCCGCGACCGTGGTGCGGTGGCTGCAGATGCTGGGCGCGACCGCGGTCGAGCGAAGCGTCGAGCTGAGCTTGACCAAAGGCCTGTGCCGATTCGTGCTCGGCTCGGGGTCCGATGCCCAGCACTGGGCCTCGACCGCCCGCGATCTGCTCGCCTCCGATCCGGCCCTCCGCCGGGAGCCGACCCTCCTTGCCGGCCTGGCCCTGCTCGACGCCGCCCTCTCGCGTCGCGGGATCGGGCCGATGACCGAGGACATCTCCGCGGGCGGCATGCCCCTTCCCGACCGCAGCCCCTGGCAGGCGGCGCGGTGCCTGCTCCTCGGGGTCGGCGCCCAACTCCAGGGCCGAGAGGAGGGGGCGCGGCGCGCGCTCGAAGAGGGGGCCTACCGGGCCGGCTTCAAGGCACCGCTGCTGGAGGCGCTCTGCCGCAGCCAGCTTGCCCTGATCGCGCTCGACCGCGGCGATCGTCCCGGCGCCTGTGCCGAAGCGGAGAGGGCTCGCGCGCGGGTCGCCCGCCGCGGGCTCCCCGACTATCCGAGCGCGGCGGTCGTCTACGCCATGTCGGCGTGCCTCCTGGCCGAGCAGGGGGCCTCGGACCGGGCCTGCCTCGACCTGCGCACCGCCGAATCGCTGTTCGGGCGCCTCGACGATCACGCCACCTGGTTCGAAGCCGAGACGCGGATCCTCATCGCCCGCGCCCACGCCGGCCTCGGCCACCGCCGTGAGGCCGAGGAACACCTGGCGGCCGCGGCGGGCCAGGCGTCCAGGATCCCCGACGCGCCGGCTCTCCTCGGCCGGATCGCCGAGGCCCGGGAGGCCGCGGCGGGCCTCGGCTCGTCAGGTGCAGCGCTGCTGACGCCGGCCGAGCTCCGCATCCTGCAACTGCTCCCGACCCATCTCTCCCTGCCGGAGATCGGCGAGTCCCTCTGCGTCTCGCCCAACACGGTCAAAACCCACACGCGCAACATCTACGCGAAGTTCGGCGTCTCCTCGCGACGGGCGGCGGTCGCGCGAGCCGACCAGGACGGGCTGCTCGCCCAGCGCGGCCCCGCGTTCGCCCTCAGCTGAGGGCAGGGCGGAGGACTTCGCCGGGCGGGCCGAATCGACTCAGTCGAGATCCGTCTCGACCTTGATACGGCCCGACTTCGCCGCGTCGGCGAGGGCGGCGTAGTCGAGCTCGTTCTGGTCGGCGTAGCGCGTGGCGAAATCGGCGATCGCCTGCTCGAAGCTTTCGCCCTTGCCAAGATAGGCGCCGATCGCGACCCGGTCGCCCGAGCGCGCGTGCGCGCGGGCCAGAGTCCAGCCGCAGATCCGCCCGTAGACCGCGAGCCCGGCCGGCCGCAGGGACTCGACTTCGGCCGAGCGCTTGCCGTCCCAGAGCTGGCGGACGTAGAAGTCGCGTTCCTGTCCGTCGAAGCCGAAGGCCGGGAGCCAGCCGAGCAGGATGTCCGAGGCCGCCTGCATCAGCCACTGGCCCTGCACGACCCGCTCGCCGTGGTTGGCGAACCCGCTTGCCCCGACGTAGGGCTCGAGCACCGAGGCCTCCGCCTCCTTGGCCTGCAGGAAGAGCGGGTCCTGCCCGTCGCGACCCATCATCAGGACGATCCAGGCGCGGGTGCCGACGCTGCCGACCCCGACCACCTTGCGCGCCATGTCGACGAAGCGGTAGGAGTCGAAGAGGTGGCGGCGGTCGCCCTGGAGGCTCTCGCGGTAGCGGGCGAGGAGCTCTTCGATCCGCCCTTCCATCTCGTGGCGCCGATCGTCGGGGACGAGCTCCCGGACCGGGACCACCAGCGGCGGGTCGCTGATGATCCGCGGTTCCCCGTCGACCACCCGCACGAGCCGGTCGAACGCCTTGAGGCTGTTCTTCTTATGCGCCTTCTCGACGTTCTTTTCGACGGTCTTCACCTGCTTGCGCCCCGCGACCTTGGCCAGGTCGCCGATCAGGGCCTCGGCGTCGAGCCGCGCGTACCAGACGTCGAGGTTGCCCATCGCCGCGAAGGACCGCATCGCCTCGCGGTATTCGCCTGCCGCGGCGAGGACCGCGGAACGGGTCTCCTTCGGGGTGAATTCGCGATCGCGCCCGGCGATCTCGAAGCTCGCCGCGAGCCGCTTGACGTCCCACTCCCAGGGTCCGGGGAGGGTCTCGTCGAAGTCGTTGACGTCGAGCACGAGGCGGCGGTCAGGGGCCGCGAAGGCACCGAAGTTGGAGAGGTGGGCGTCGCCGCAGGCCTGGACGCGCAAGCCGGTGTCGGGGGTCTCGGCCAGATCCATCGCCATGATCGCCGCGGCGCCGCGGAAGAAGGTGAAGGGCGAGGCGAGCATCCGCCCGTAGCGGATCGGCACGAGCTCCTGGACCCGGCTCTCGGCCTGCCCCTCGAGCACGGCGACCGGATCCCGGCGGTCCTTCGCCGGCTCCCAGGCCCCATGGCTCGACCGCGGAACCGCGTCGCGGATGGACTTGCCGAGGTCGCTGCGTTCGGCCGGCGACGGGTCACTCTTCGGAAGCTGTGGTGCGGCGGTGCTCATGACCACCTCCTTTTGCTCGATCGTGCTCAGGAGCCCCGCTCTCCCCGGAGGGCCAGCTTCCCATGTGGCGCGGGCGAAGTCGAGCGGCGCGCCAGCTTCAACGGATCAGAATTCCTTGCCTTTGGGTACGACCTGGTATAGCGTCGCCCGATGGCGCTGAACTTCCGGAGGTGGACCGGGCCGAGCCGTCGTCTCTTCGGCCTCGCATCGATCCTCTGCTTGCTGGTCCTCCTGGGCACCGCCGCCCTGGCCGGCGCGGAAGGCACCGAACCGGTCCCGGGCGGCTGGAAGGGCAAGACGAAGCAGGGCTTCCCGATCTACCTCGGCGTGCGCGAAGGGCCTTCGGTGACCAACGTGCGGATCACCTACAAGGACGCCATCTGTGGCAAGGCAAGCACGCGGAACCCGACCCTGACGATGACGGTCGACGAAAAGGGGCACTTCTCCGGGGTCGTCTACCCGGCCAACGGCGGCGTCGAAATCGAAGGCACCTTCACCGGCCCGAGCACCCTGAAGGGAGCGATCGTCGCCGGCGAAGGCAGCGGCCTCCCCGGCTGCCTCGGTGGCCGGTTCCCGTTCACGGCGCACCCGAAAGGCCAGTGAGCCCCGGGCGCCCCGCGCTCAGCTCGCCAGCAGTCGAACCACGCCGAGGGCGGTCATCCCGATCCCGAGGACGACCGCGAGCGGAGCGACGATGATCGGCCAGCGGGTCAGCACGCTGTCGCGGATGCGGTTCAGGAACTCCGATGCGCGCGGTCCCATCGCCAGGCAGACGATCGAGATGCCGATCAGCGGCAGGATGTAGACGACGTTGTAGATGCCGAGCAGCACCAGCTTGCCCGGCCCCGAGGCGCTCGAGCCGACGATGATCGTGATCGTGGCGAAGTAGGGAAACGCGGTGAGCAGTTCGACCCCGGCGATGCCCCCTCCCATCAGCGCGGCGGAGCCGCCCTGGCGCCCGGTCTCCTTGGTCGGCGACGATCGGCGCCGGGTCAGGGTCTCGCGTTTCAACCAGATCGCCGTGCCGCCGAGGGCGAGCGAGACCCCGCCGGCGGTGATCAGCGCGTACTTGACCTCGGAGCTGAGCCGCGGCAGCAACGACCGCACGAGCTCGACCAGCCCGAGCATGATCAGCACCCCGCCGACGGCGGTGACGACGAAGACCGTCAGCGCGAAGGTGATCGTGCGCCGGACCGGGTGCGGACCGGCGGCGAGGAAGAGGTCGGTGAGGATCAGCGACGGGTTGATCGAGTCGGGCAGCGCGATCGCCGCCACCACCAGGCTGAGGCTGAGCAGGTCTCCCATCGGGCGCCGGCGGCCGGCTCAGGTGGCATTCGTGCGGTCGCCGACGATGGCTTCCAGGTCGCTCAGCTCGGCGCGCAGCGAGGGGATGAACACCGAGCCCGGCCGCACCGATTCGACCATCTCCACCGACTCCCGGTAGTGGCCGACCATGGCGCCGACGGTCGTCCCGAGGCGCTGTTCGAGCGCGTCCCTGTCGGCCTCGATGCCGCGGCGCAGGCCGCGGATGTCCGACAGCTTGTCGGCGGCGTAGACGGTCACGGCAAGGCCTCCCGCGTTTTCCACCTGGCGACGGAGGTCGGCCTTGCGCCAGTCGAAGGAGGAGATCCTCGTGTCCTCGCTGAGCGTCAGGACCAGGGAGCAGATGCCGGTCCCCATCCGCCCGCGCAGCTCTTCCGGGGTGAGCGTCCCTCGCTCGACCGAGTCGTGAAGGAGGCCGACCGCGACCAGCTCGTCGTCGAAGCCGGAATCGTGAAGAAGCTCGGCCACCTCGAGGACGTGCTCGATGAAGTAGTGCTCGTCCGACGGCCGCCGCCGCTCCCCGTGAGCCGCGCGAGCCAGGTCGAAAGCGTCCGACAAGAGGCCTGAGTCGACGATCCAGGAGGGTGAATCGGTAATCGAATGCGTATTCACTGGTTCACAGGCTTGTTACGAATCCTTAACTAAACGGTACCCCCTGCTTCAAGCTGCTCGCATCACCCGATCTGTGTGAGGCGAGAAAGCCGGTCGCCGCCTAGCGTCGAGGGCGACGACCGAAGCGCCGGACGACCCGTGGGTTGCCCGGTCTGAGAGAAGGGAAGAGCGATGGAGGCCCACCGAAGCAGACCGCCAGCCGGGGGACAGCAGTCCACCTGGATCGCCTTCGCGGGCGTGTTGATGATCATCCTCGGGTTCTTTGACGTGCTCTGGGGGATCGCGGCGATCGCCAACAACGAAATCGTCGTCGTCGGCGGCCACGGAGTGATGATCCTCAACATCACCGCCTGGGGCTGGATCCAGCTGATCCTCGGAGCGCTGGTCGGCATCACCGGCCTCGGCCTGCTCACCGGCAACACCGCCGCCCGCTGGGCCGGCGTCGCCCTGGTCGGCATCAACGCGATCGTCCAGATCGTCTGGTTCAGCGCCGCGCCCCTCTGGGCGCTGATGATCATCGCCATCGACGTCGTGATCATCTACCAGCTCTGCGTCAACTGGGAACGCGACGGGTCGGGCGCCTGACGGGAGTCGATCGGATCAGTCGCCGCGGTTCAAGTCGGATGCCTCCTGCCTTCCCGTTCGCACGCGGCCGAGCTTGACCGCGAGCTGGAGGGTCAGGAGGTCTTCCTCGGCGAGGCGCAGGCCGGTCAGCTCCTCGATCCGATCGAGGCGCTGGCGCAGGGTGTTGACGTGGACGAAGAGGTCGCGGGCGCTCGCCGCGACCATCCGACCGCTCGAGAGGTAGGCGTCGAGGGTGGCCAGCAGGTGGGAGCCACGATCGCGGTCGTAGGCGGCGAGAGTGTCCATCGCCGCCCGCAGGTGGTCGTCGGGGCCTCCTTCCCCGAGGAGGTCGATCAGGTACCGGTAGGCGCCGGTGTCGTGGTAGAGGAGCGGGGTCTCGGTGCGGCCGAGCCGCTCGGCGACGGTGGTCGCGTCGCCGGCTTCGCGCAGGGCGCTCGCGAGCCCCTCGATCCCCGGACGCGCCTCGCTGACGCCGGCCGCCGTCCCGGCCAGGACGCCTGAGCGGTCGAGCTCCGCGATCAGGGGCCTCACCGGATCGACACCGGCCTCGGCGACCGGGACCAGGGCGCGCAGCGAACCCGAAGAGTGATCGCAGAGCGCCTGCGGGATCGCCCGCCGGAGACCTGCCTCGAGCTCGGCGGCGCCCGCCGCTCCGTCCTTGGCGCCCGCCGACGGCCGTGCTTCCAGGACGAACGCCGCGTGGGCGGTGGGGAGGGCCGCCGCGGCGACCTTCTCGGCGGCACGGGCGAGGTCGCCGGCGCCCAGCGCGTCGAAGAGGTCGCGCGCCAGATTCTCCTCGGTCAGGTGCTCGATCAGCGCGATCTTCTCGGCGGCCAGGGCAACCTGTTGGGCGGCCGCCCGGAGTAGCTCGCGCACGCTCTGCGGCCACTGCTCGGCCGAGGCGACCAGGATCGCGCCGATCCGGTCCTTGCCGATCGAGAGGCCGACCGCGTCGAGCATGGTCCCGGGATCGAGGCCGAGTGCCGCCGCCGCCTCCGTCGCCCCGTCACCGCCCGGCTCGCCGTCGAGGATCGCCTCGACGAGCCGTTCCTCGTCCCGTCCTTCCGCCGTCGCGGCGGGCACCGCGGCGGCGCGTCGCAGTCCGCCGCCGGGCCCGTCGGCGCCGTAGACGATCACCGCGTCCGCCTCGATCAGCTCGCGGATGCCGGCCGCGGCGATCTGAAAGAGCGAGGCGCGATCGCTGACCGCGGCGACGTCGCCGCCGAACGCCGCCAGCCGGGTCAACGCCTCGACCCGGTCTTGGGCTTCCTCGTACAGGCGTGCGTTCTCGATCGCGCCGGCGACCAGCGTCGCTGCCCGGGAGAGGACGTTGATCACCCGCTCGTCGAACTCGCGCGGGGCGACGGTGTGGAGGACGAGCACCCCGATCGCGGCCCCCTCCCGGGAGGGGATCGGCACCGCGACGATCGACTGGAAGCGCTCCTCTTCCAACTCCGGCACGTAGTTGGTGCGTGGGTCGGCGGTCGCGTCGTCGCGGATGAAGCCCACCTTGCCTTCGCGGACCGCCCAGCCCGCCAGCCCCTGATCGACGCCGAACTTGATCCGGCCGACGAGGTGGGTGTAGACCGGCGAGGCCGCTCGCAGCTCGAGATCGGGTCCGGCGCACAGGTAGACGAAACAGGCGTGGCAGTCGGTGGCCCGCGTCAACAGGTCGACGACGCGGTCGAGGATGTGCGCCAGGTCGGGACCGGAGGCGGTCACCCCGACGACCGCGGAGAGCGTCTCGTTTTCGAGCCGCAGGCGCTCCAGCTCGTCGTCGGGGGCGAGCGCGGCGCCGCCGGCTGGATCCGCGGAGTAGCTCAGAAGAGCTGAAGGTAGCGCTCCAGCTCCCAATCGGTGATCTGGGCGTGGGCCTGGGTCCATTCGGCCTGCTTGACGCGGACGTAGTAGTCGACGTAGTCCTCCGTGGCGCAGCTGCCGAGGGCCGCCCGGAGCACGTCGTCGCGCTCCAGCCGACGGGTCGCGTCGAGCAGGTTCTCGGGCAGGACCTCGACCCCGAGCTCGGCGTGGCGCTCGCTGGAGAGCTCGTGGAGGTTGAGGTCGGAGGTCGGCTCACCCGGATCGAGGCCTCGCTCGATCCCGTCGATGCCCGCGGCGAGGATCGCCGTCGCCGCCAGGTAGGGGTTGCAGGAGCCGTCGACCGTGCGGTCCTCGATCCTCCCCGGGGCGGGAATGCGCAGCATCTGGGTGCGGTTGTTCGAGCCGTAGCTGACGAAGATCGGCGCCCAGGCGGAGCCGCTCTGCGAGCCGACCACCAGCCGTTTGTAGGAGTTGACGCTCGGCGCCGTCAGGGCGATGTAGGCGCCCGCGTGCTCCTTCAGCCCGCCGACGAAGCCGTAGGCGGCATCCGAGAGGCCGAGGCCGTGCCTGTCACCCTCCCCGGCGAAGACGTTCTCCCCGTCCTTCCAGAGGCTGACGTGGAAGTGGCAGCCGTTGCCGGTCAGGTGGGCGAACGGCTTCGGCATGAAGGTCGCGATCAGGCCACGGTCCTGGGCGAGGCTCTCGACCATGTAGCGGAAGAAGATCGCCCGGTCGCAGGTCGTCAGCACGTCGCCGTAGTCGAAGTTCTGCTCGAACTGCCCGTTGGCGTCCTCGTGGTCGGTCGCGTAGTGGTCCCAGTCGAGGGCGTCGAGATTGCCGGCGACCTCGGTGACGAAGTCGAGGCTGCGGGTCAAGGCCCGCATGTCGTAGCAGGGCTGTCCCTGGGTGTCGAGTGGGTCGGCGACGACGAGGCGCCCGTCCTCGTCGCGGCGCAGCAGGAAGTACTCGAGCTCGGCGCCCAGCTTCAGCTCGTAGCCGAGCTTCGCCGCGCGGGCGATCTGATTGCGGAGGATCGTCCGCGGGCAGTAAGGCCAGGGCTCGCCTTCGACGGTGACGTCGCAGGCCAGCCTGGCGATGCCGGGCCGCCAGGGCAGCGGGGTGTAGCTGGCCGGATCCGGGATCGCCACGATGTCAGGGTCGTTGGGCCGCTGGCCGATGTCGCCGGCGGCGAATCCGGCGAATCCGGCACCGTCCTCGAGCAGGTCCTCGATGTGGGAGGCCGGGACGAGCTTCGCGTTCGGCTTGCCGTGCATGTCGACGAACTGGGCGAAGACGAATCGGATGCCCTGCTCGTGGACGAGGCGGACGACGTCCTCGGCGGTGGTGGTCGGCTCCATGTCGGGATCAAACGGAAGCCCGGCGCGTCGCGCAATGGAGGGGTCCGCCAGGACCTTGGCCATCGCTATGTAGGGATCCGACATCGGTGTAGGGATCCTCCACACCGCGGCTGCCAAGAGTGCAGGCTCGTGCCATAGGAATGGTCACCGCCCTCTGGCACCTTGCGGCCCATGTGCGGAATCGTTGGAATCTTCGCCAAGTCGGAGGCGACCGAAGGACGGCTGGGCGAGCACGCCGCGGCGATGTTGCGCCAGCTCGCGAGCCGCGGCCCCGACAGCGCCGGCATCGCCATCTACCGGCGACCGGTCGCCGCCGGCCACAGCAAGCTGTCCCTGCGGATCGCCGACGGCGCCTCCTGGGATCGGGCGATCGAGGCAATCGAGGCGGGCATCGGGATCGTCGACTGGCACGCCGCCGGCGATCGCCACGCGCTCCTCGAAGCTCTTTGCCCGGCCGCCGAGGCGGCCGCCTGGATCGACCGCGAGCTGCCCGAGGTCGCCGTCGACAGCTCCGGCCAGGTGATCGAGATCTTCAAGGACGCGGTGTCGCCGGAGGAGTTCGTGGAGCGCTTCGGCGTCGCGGAGATGTCCGGAACCCACCTTCTCGGGCACACGAGGATGGCGACCGAGAGTCGGGTCACCCCCGCCGGGTCCCATCCGTTCTCCACCGGCCTCGACCTCTGCCTGGTGCACAACGGCTCGCTCTCCAACCACAACCGTCTGCGCGAGGAGCTGCGGCGGCAGGGGACCACCTTCCGGACCGCCAACGACTCCGAGGTCGCCGCCGCCTATCTGACCTCCCGCCTGCAAGCGGGGGAGGGCCTCGAGCAGGCGCTCGAGGACTGCCTCACCGATCTCGACGGCTTCTACACCTTCGCGGTCGGCACCGCCGACGGATTCGCGGTGCTCCGCGATCCGATCGCCTGCAAGCCGGCGGTGATGGCGGAGACGGACGACTGGGTTGCGATGGCCTCGGAGTTCCGCGCCCTGGCGACCCTGCCGGGAGCCGACGACGCGAACGTCTGGGAGCCGGAGCCGGGGGTCGTCTACAGCTGGGGACGGGTGGCGGCGTGAGCGTCGAGGCGGCCTCGGTGGAGACGATCGACCTCGCCGAGGCCGGCGTGCGGGAGCTGAACCGACGGCTCCACGAGGCCGAGCCGGGCCGCTGGGAGGTCCGCAATCCGGCGGGCAGCCACGCGATCGCCGCCGGGGTCACGGTCGCCCACCGGATCGAGATCGACGGGCACGTCGGCTACTACTGCGCCGGGATGAACCAGAGCGCCGAGGTGCTGGTGCGCGGCAGCTGTGGGGTCGGGGTGGCGGAGAACATGATGTCGGGGAAGGTCGTGGTCGAGGGGGACGCCAGCCAGGCCGCCGGCGCCACCGCCCACGGCGGCCTCCTGGTCGTCGCCGGCAACGCCGCGGCCCGCTGCGGCATCTCCCTCAAGGGCGCCGACATCGTCGTCCGCGGCTCGGTCGGCCACGCGACCGGGTTCATGGCCCAGAGCGGCCGCATCGTCGTCTGCGGCGACGCCGGGGAAGCGCTCGGCGACTCGATCTACGAGGCGCGGGTCTTCGTCCGTGGCGAGGCGGCCGGCCTCGGCGCCGACTGCGTCGAGAAGGAGATGCGCGAGGAGCACCGGGTCGAGCTCGGCGAGCTGCTCGAGCGGGCCGGGATGGGCGACGCCGATCCGCGGGAGTTCCGCCGCTACGGGTCGGCGCGGCGCCTCTACAACTTCGAGGTCGACGACGCGGGGGAGGGCTGAGATGACGGTCGGCATGGGTGATCGCGCCGGCTGGCGCGACGGGCTGCGCGAGTCGGCCACCTTCGATCGGACGACGATCCACGAGATCCAACGTGCCGCCCGCGAGGGGATCTACGACATCCGCGGCGGCGGCGCCAAGCGCCGGGTGCCGAACTTCGACGACCTGCTCTTCCTCGGCGCGAGCGTCTCCCGCTACCCGCTGGAGGGCTATCGCGAGCGCTGCGACACCGACGTGGTGCTCGGCACCCGCTTCGCCAGGAAGCCGCTCGAGCTCGACATCCCGGTGACGATCGCCGGGATGAGCTTCGGCGCCCTCTCGGCGCCGGCCAAGGAGGCCCTCGGCCGCGGCGCGACCGCGATGGGGACGAGCACGACCACCGGTGACGGCGGGATGACCCCGGAGGAGCGCGACCACTCGGAGACGCTGGTCTACCAGCTGCTGCCTTCCCGCTACGGCATGAACCCCGACGATCTGCGGCGGGCCGACGCGATCGAGGTCGTCGTCGGCCAGGGCGCCAAGCCCGGTGGCGGCGGGATGCTGCTGGGGCAGAAGATCTCCGAGCGGGTCGCGGAGATGCGTGATCTGCCGACCGGCATCGATCAGCGCAGCGCCTGTAGGCATCCGGACTGGACCGGTCCCGACGATCTCGAGATCAAGATCGAGGAGCTGCGCGAGATCACCGACTGGGAGAAGCCGATCTTCGTCAAGGTCGGGGCCAGCCGTCCCTACTACGACGTCGCGCTGGCGGTGAAGTCCGGTGCCGACGTGGTCGTCCTCGACGGGATGCAGGGGGGCACCGCCGCCTCCCAGGACGTCTTCATCGAGCACGTCGGCATCCCGACCCTCGCCGCGATCCCCCCGGCCGTCCAGGCGTTGGTGGAGCTCGGCATGCACCGCAAGGTCCAGCTCGTCGTCTCGGGTGGGATCCGCACCGGCGCCGACGTCGCCAAGGCCCTCGCGCTGGGCGCCGACGCGGTCTCGATCGGGGTCGCCGCCCTGGTCGCGATCGGCGACAATGCCCCGGAGCTCGACCCGGAGTACGCGAAGATCGGCTCCGCCGCCGGCTACTACGACGACTGGCACGAGGGCCTCGATCCGGCCGGGATCTTCACCCAGGACCCGATGCTGGCCTCGCGGCTCGACCCCGAGCTGGGGGGGCGGCGACTGGCCAACTACCTGCGCACGCTGGTCCAGGAGACCCAGGCGCTGGCCCGTGCCTGCGGCAAGTCGAGGGTGCATAACCTCGAGCCCGAGGACCTGGTCGCGTTGACGGTCGAGGCCGCCGCGATGGCGCGGGTGCCGCTGGCCGGGACCGGCTGGATCCCCGGGGCGGAGCGCTACTGATGTCCTACGTCCTCGACTGCCCCAACTGCGGCCCCCGCGAGGTCACCGATTTCGGCTTCGGCGGCGAGCTCAGCGCGCGGCCGACCTCGCGCCCCTCGTTCGAGGACCTGAACCGCTACGTCTACTTCCGCCGCAACGTCGCCGGCCCTCAGCGCGAGTGGTGGGTCCACCGTTCCGGCTGCGGCCAGTGGTTCATCGCCGAACGCGACACGCGGACCAACGAGGTGCTCTGGACGGCCCGGCCCGAGGACGCGCCGTCATGACCGCCGCCACGGGCCGGCTCGCGGCCACCGACGCGCAGCGGATCGACCGCGACGGTGAGCTCTCCTTCAGCTTCGACGGCAAGGCGATGCGCGGGCTCCCCGGCGACACCATCGTCTCGGCGCTCTACGCGTCGGGTCGGCGCACCTTCTCGCGCAGCTTCAAGTACCACCGGCGGCGCGGGGAGATCTGCGGCTGTGGCAACTGCGCCAACTCGCTGGTCACCGTCGACGGGGCTCCCGGCGTGCGGGCCTGCGGCGAGCCGCTGCGGAGCGGGATGCGGGTCGAGCACCAGAACGCCTGGCCCTCGCTCGACTTCGACCTGATGCGGACGACCGATCTCGTCGGCGGGCCCTTCACGCCGCCCGGCTTCTACTACAAGACCTTCATCAGGCCGCGCCGCCTCTGGCCGGTCTACGAGAAGGTGCTCCGTCGCGCCGCCGGGCTCGGCAGGCTTCGCCCGCGCCAGGACGAGCGCGAGTGGGCCACCGAGTATCGCCGGCGCCACTGCGACGTGATGGTCGTCGGGGGCGGCGTGGCGGGCCTCTCGGCGGCGCTCGAGGCGGCCCGGCTCGGCGCCGACGTGGTGCTCTGTGACGCCGACGTCGAGCCGGGCGGGGCGCTGCTCTTCGAAGGCGAGCACGCGCGGGTGCGCAAGCTCCACGAGGAATGCACGGAGGCCGGGGTCGAGATCCTCTCCCGGGGCACCGCGCTCGGCTACTTCGACGGGCTCGTGCCGGTCTGGCAGGGAAGCACCCTCCACCAGGTGCGGGCCGCCCATCACGTCGCCGCGACCGGCACGATCGAGCAGCCCCTCGTCTTTCCCGAGAACGACCTGCCCGGGGTGATGCTGGCCTCCGGCGCACTGCGTCTCGCGGCGCTCTACGGGGTGGCCCCCGGCGCGTCCTGCGTCCTGGCCGGCGTGGACGACCAGGCCCTCGACAGCGCCGTGCTCCTCCATCGGCTCGGGGTCAAGGTCGGTGCCGTGGTCGACCTCCGTCCCGCTGCCGACGGTCCCTCGGTGGCTGCCGTGGAGGCGGCGGGGATCGACCTGATCCGGGGCGCGACCCCGGTCCGCGCGGTCGGCCGGCAGGCCCTGACCGGGGTTTCCGTGGCCGCCGTCGGAGCGGACGGCAAGGCCCGTGGGTCGGTCCGCAAGCTCGAATGCGACGTGCTCGCCGTCTCCGGCCCCTCGACGCCCGCCTCCTCGCTGTTGCTGCAGGCCGGGGCGAAGGCGCGCCTCGACTCCCGCAGCGAAACCTTCCTGCCAGAGGAAGCGCCGACCCGGATCCACCCCGCCGGGGCGGTCGTCGGCCACGTGGGCTCCGAGATCTCCTCCCTTTCGGGCTCCGTGGCCGGCGGCCAGGCGGCGCTGGCGCTCGGCCTCGGCGGAGCCGAGGACCGGGCCCGCCTCGCCGAGGCCGAAGGCCGGCTGTCGGGTTCGATCGCCGCGCCGCGCCGGGCGAAGGCACCCGCGGTGGCCGACGACGGCGAGGGCGGCAAAGCGTTCGTCGACCTTGACGAGGACATCACCGCCAAGGACGTCCGCTACGCGGCGGCCGAGGGATACGACTCGATCGAGCTCTCCAAGCGCTACACCACCGTGACCATGGGCCCGTCGCAGGGTCGCTTCTCCCAGCTCGCCTCGGTACGGGTGCTGGCCGACGAGACCGGGATGTCCCTCGGCGAGGTAGGGCTCACCACGGCGCGACCGCCTTGGACCCCCGTCCCCCTCGGTGCCCTTGCCGGGCCGCCGCTCGAGGCGGCCAAGCGCTCGGCGATCCACGCCCGCCACCGCGAGCTCGGCGCCTCGATTCGCT
The DNA here is from genome assembly GCA_018268695.1 of Actinomycetota bacterium. The sequence goes on along the minus strand of JAFDWD010001085.1, from coordinate 23,793 downwards.
GGGCCGGAGACTGGCGCCGCGCCTACGACTACGGCGACGTCACCGGCGAGGTGATGGCAGTGCACGAGGACGCCGGGCTGATCGACGTCTCCACTCTCGGCAAGCTGATCGTGCGCGGCCCCGGTGCCGCCGAGCTGCTCGACCGCCTCTATCCGAACCGGATGTCGACGCTGAAGCCGGGACGGGTCCGCTACGGCGTGCTCACCTCGGAGTCGGGACGGATCACCGACGACGGCACCGTCTGCCGGCTCGACGAGGAGACCTTCTACGTCACCACCACGTCGAGCGGGGCCGGGGCGGTGGAGCAATGGTTCGGCTGGTGGATGGCGAGCTGGCCCGAGCTCGACGTCAGCCTCACCGACGTCACCCAGGGGCTGTCCGCGATGAACCTGGCCGGGCCGCGCTCGCGGGAGATCCTCGCCGGCCTCACCGAGGCCGATGTCTCCGCCGACGCGCTCGGTTACCTCGACGGGCCGGAGCTGACCGTCGCCGGGGTGCCGTGCCTCGTCCTGCGGATCGGCTTCGTCGGCGAGCTCGGCTACGAGCTCCACTGTGCGGCCCCGCACGGGCGGGCGGTCTGGGACGCGATCACCGCCGCCGGCGCCCGTCCCTTCGGGCTCGAGCCGCAGCGGGTCCTGCGCCTGCAGAAGATGCACATCCTGGTCGGCCAGGACACCGACTCGGAGACCACCCCTTTCGGCGCCAACCTCGGCTTCGCCGTCAAGCTCGACAAGGAGCAGGACTTCATCGGTCGCTGGGCGCTCGAGCACTACGCCGACCGCGACCCGGCGCAGTCGCTGGTCGGGTTCACCTGCGCCGCCGATGCGGTGCCGACCGAGGGAGCGGCGGTCCTCGACGCGGCGGGCAGGGTCGCTGGCCAGGTGACGAGCTCACGGCGCTCGCCCCTGTTGAAGAAGACGATCGGCCTGGCGCTGGTGGATCCGGCGCTGGCCCGCGACGGCGGCGCCTTCACGGTGTCCGACGGCGGGCGGCGGATCCCGGCCATCGCCCAGACGGCTCCCTTCTACGATCCCGACGGGGAGCGCCTGCGCTCATGAGCACCCTCTTCCTCAGCCCGCGGCCGACGGCCGCGGTGCCGGCGCGCAGCCCGATGCTCGACGCCGCCCTCGCCGCCGGTGCCACCGCCGAGGTCCGCGACGGCTGGGAGGTCCCGGTGTCGTTCGGCGACCCCGTGGCGGAGGCCGACGCGTGCCGCCGGGCCGTCGGCTTCGCCGATCGCTCGGCGCTCGGCAAGTTCGAGCTGCAAGGGGCGCTCGGCGGGATCGATGCCGGCGGGGCCGAGCGACTCTCCGACGGCTGGCGCTGCCCCGTGCGCCCCGACCGGCAGCTGGTCCTGTGCGAGCCGGCCGCGTCGGCGGAGCGCCAGGCGGGTCTCGGATCCGGTTCGGCGCGGCTGTGCGATCTCACCGCCTCGCTGGCCGCCGTGGCGATCGCCGGTCCGCTGGCCCGGGAGACTTTCGCCCGCTTCTGTGCGCTCGACCTGCGGGAGGCCTCGCTGCCGGTCGGCGGCTTCCGGCCGGGCTCGGTCGCCCGCACGCCGGCCTTCGTCCTGCGGGAGGCGGAGCACCGCTTCCTGCTGCTTTGCGGCGCCGCCTACGCGGAGTACGTCTGGGAGGCCGTCGCCCACGCCGCCCGCGGGCTCGGCGGCAGGCCGGTCGGCCCCGATGCCCTGCCCCCGATCGAGATGGAGGCGACCGATGCGTGACATCTTCCGCAAGCGGCGGATGTGGAAGTTCAGCTCCGAGCCGAAGCGGCGCTACGACGTCGTCATCATCGGCGGCGGCTCGCACGGCCTCGCGACCGCGCACTACCTGCGTGCCCACGGGATCACCGACGTGGCCGTGATCGAGAAGTCCTACATCGGCTCCGGTGCGGCCGGGCGCAACACGACGATCCTGCGCTCCAACTACAAGACCCCCGAGGGGGCCCGGTTCTACGACGCCTCGGTGAAGCTCTACGAAGGCCTCGGAGCGGAGCTCGACTTCAACCTCCTGTTCAGCCAGAACGGGCACCTCACTCTGGCCCACTCGGATCGCGCGATGTTCGTGATGGCCAACCGCGCCGAGGTGAATCGCCTGGAAGGGATCGACTCCCGTCTGATCGGCCCCGACGAGGTCCAGGAGCTGGCGCCGACGATGTACGTCGGGCCCGACACGACGTATCCGATCATGGGCGCGCTCTACCACCCGCCGGGCGGCATCATCCGCCACGACGCGGTCGTCTGGGGGCTGGCCAGGTCAGCCTACGAAGGCGGCGCCGAGCTGCATCCCTACACCGAGGTGACCGGGCTGCGCCGCGACGGCGACCGGATCACCGCGGTGGAGACGAACAAAGGGACGATCGAAGCGGGGACCGTCCTCAACTGCACGGCGGGCTGGTCGTCGCTGATCTGCCGGATGGCCGGCCTCGACCTGCCGATCACCACCCACATCCTGCAGGCCTGCGTGACCGAGCCGGTCAAACCGTTCCTCGACGTGGTGATCGTCTCCTCCCAGATGCACGTCTACATCAGCCAGTCGGACCGCGGCGAGTTCGTGATGGGGTCGGAGATCGAGCCCTGGACCACCTATCGGATGCAGAACACGTTGAACTTCCTCCAAGATCTGTCGCGACACACGCTGGAGCTGTTCCCCCAGCTGGAGCGGGCGCGGCTGCTGCGGGCCTGGGCCGGCCTCTGCGACCTCTCGCCCGACTACAGCCCGATCCTCGGCAAGACCGAGGTCGAGAACTTCCACGTGTCGGCGGGGTGGGGGACCTACGGCTTCAAGGCCGCCCCGATCGTCGGCAAGACCCTCGCCGAGCTGGTCGCGACCGGGCGGACCCCGGAGCTCATCGTCCCCTTCACGCTCGAACGGTTCCTCACCGACGAACTGGTCTCCGAGTTGGCGGCGGCGGCGGTGAGCCACTGATGGCGACGGCCACCGGCGCGACCGTGGCGGGCGCCGGCACCGCCGACGGGGCGACCACGACCCTGCGGCTGGTCGTCTCCTGCCCTGACCGACCGGGCATCGTCGCCGCGGTCGCCGGCTTCCTGTCAGAGGCGGGCGCCAACATCGTTCGCTCCGATCAATACAGCTCCGACCCCACCGGCGGCACCTTCTTCCTGCGCATGGAGTTCACCCTCGATCGGGAGCGCCTGGTTCCGCTGGCGGAGCGGTTCGGCCTCCTCGTGGCCCAGCGGTTCGACATGACCTGGCGCCTCTGGGACGCCTCGACGCCGAAGCGGATCGCGGTGATGGTCTCGCGATACGACCACTGCCTCCAGGAGCTGCTCTGGCGCTGGCGCCGCGACGTGCTCGGCGGCGAGATCGTCATGGTCGTCTCCAACCATCCCGACCTGCGCGACGCGGTCGAGTCCTTCGGCGTTCCCTACCACCACATCGCGGTCGAGAAAGGCAAGAAGGACGAGGCCGAGCAGCGCGATCTCGACCTGCTGATCGGCGAGTGCGACCTGGTCGTGCTGGCGCGCTACATGCAGATTCTCTCCGGCGACTTCCTCGAGCGGGTCGGCGTGCCGGTGATCAACATCCACCACAGCTTCCTGCCCGCCTTCGCCGGGGCAGGTCCCTACGAGCGGGCCCACGAAAGAGGCGTGAAGCTGGTCGGCGCGACGGCGCACTACGTCACCGAGGAGCTCGACGCGGGCCCGATCATCGAGCAGGACGTGACCCGGGTCAGCCACGACGACGATGTCGCGACGCTGATCGAGCGCGGTGCCGATGTCGAGCGCTCGGTCCTCTCCAGGGCGGTTCGTTGGCACTGCGAAGACCGGGTCGTCGCCCAGGGCGGCAGGACGGTCGTCTTCTGACGATGGCGGCGGTCATCGACGGCAAGGGGATAGCGGCGGGCGAACGCCTCGCCGTCGCCGACGGGGTCCGGCGCCTGGTCGCGGAGGGTGGCGCGGCGCCGGCGCTGGCGACGGTGTTGATCGGCGACGATCCCGCGTCCGCGGTGTATGTCGGCTCCAAGATCAAAGCCTGCGCCGAGGTCGGGGTGGAGAGCGTCCACCATCATCTGGCGGACGACGTCTCGCGCGAGGAGGCCCTGGGCCTGATCGATCGCCTCAACTCCGACCCGCGGGTGAGCGGCATCCTTTGCCAGCTCCCGGTCCCCGATCACCTGGACGCGGCCGAGCTGACCGGGCGCATCGACCCCGACAAGGACGTCGACGGATTGACGGTCGCGAGCGCCGGTCGGCTGGCCCTCGGCCTTCCGGGCCTGCGGCCTTGCACCCCCGCCGGCGTCCTGCGCCTCCTCGGACACGTCGGGGTCGAGCTTGAAGGGTGCCACGCAGTGGTGATCGGCCGCTCCAGCCTCTTCGGCAAGCCGATGGCCCAGCTGCTGACCCAGCGCGACGCGACCGTCACCCTCTGCCACTCGCGCACGTCCGACCTGCCGGGTCTCTGTCGTCAGGCCGACATCTTGATCGCCGCGGTGGGACGGCCGCGGATGGTGAAGGGGGACTGGGTCAAGCCCGGGGCGACGGTGATCGACGTCGGCATCAACCGCACCGAGGACGGCCTCGCCGGTGACGTCGATTTTCCGGCCGTCGCCGCGGTCGCCGGAGCGATCACCCCGGTCCCCGGGGGCGTCGGACCGATGACGATCGCCTGCCTCCTGCGTAACACCCTGGAGGCGGCCGAAGCTCAGCCTTGGCCTGGGAATTCGACGATCTGTTCGTCCATCGGCAGCTCGTCGTGACGGATGCCGTGTCCCGCGGGGTCGACGACGAGTTCGCTTTCCGGCCGTTCGCCGACCACCTTCCCGGCCACGTTGAATTCGGTGAAGCGATAGGGCACCCCGTTGGCGGCTGCCCAGTCCGGGCCGTTCACCAGGTGGAAGTGGAGGTGCACGGCGATCGAGTTGCCGCTGTTGCCGAGCCGGGCGATCGTCTGGCCGACCTTCACCCGTTGGCCCTTGCGCACGCTGATGCTGCCGTGCTGCAGGTGCCCGTAGAAGGCGTAGCGGCCGTGGCCGATCGCGAGCACGATCTGGTCGCCGCCGCCTTCTTCCAGGGTCAGGCCGTGCGGGGCGACGCCGGCCGGCGTTTCGGGGATGTCGTCGCGGACGCTGACCACCGTTCCGTCGGCGACGGCGTGGACATCGGCGCCGTAGGCGGGTGAGCTGGTGAGCTGGTCGGCCGGGCCTTCGAGATAGCGGTCGGCGGCATTCACCTGGGAGAAGTCGATCGCGAAGCGCTCCGCGACGTGGATCGCGCCGTTCACGGGCCAGACGACGGAGCGGTGGGCGTTCAGGTTCGCGCAGCACCCGTTGCCGATGATCCAACCGGGTCCGTATACCGGCGGGTGGATCACGATCGCCTGCCGACGCGTCACCTTGACCGGCGCGAATTCGTAGCTCGTGGCGACGGGGATCGGCACCTTCGGCTTCAGCGAGATGGAGATCCGGTGCGTGAGTTCGGCCGGGACCTTCGCCTGGCGGGCAAGGCTGACGTCCATGAGGACGAAGCCGGTCTGGCCCGGGCCGAGCTTGACCGAGGTGGTCGACTCGCCGAAGGGCTGCATCACCGCTTCGAGCGACTTGCCGGAGAGCTTCTCGACGACCTTGCCGCCGGCGAGCGCCTCGACCCTGTGGACCGTCACCGTCGACGAGAGCCGGTTGGTCAATTGGATCTCGTAGGCGAGTTCGTTGCGCCCGTTGCTGGTCAGGACCGGTTCCGGCGACGCGATCACGGTGCCGACGACCGGCGTGGTCTGCTGGGGCTGCGCGGCGGAGCCGGCGCTCGTCCTCGCGGCCGCGGAGGCCCCCGCGGAATCGGTGCCGGCGAGGTAGTCCGAGCGGATCCGGCGGATCGCACCGACCACCAGTCCAGGCCTTTCCCCGGCGATGTAGTGGCCGCTGTTCGTGTCGGTCACGTGTTCGGCGCCCAGTTCCGCCGCCAGGCGGTTCTGCGCCGCGAGCCAGGCCGACCAGGTCGTCCCGCCGCCTACCCCGAAGTCGAAGGGATGATCGGAGGTGAGCACCGTGGTGGGAACAGTGGGCGGCCGCGTGGCGTCGATCTCCCTGGCGCTGCCTTCGTAGTCGGCCGCCTCGAGCGTCTTCGGCGTCCCGAGCTTGCGCGCGCCGGCGGCGAACCGCTTCCACTGGGCCGGCTTCAAGGTCTGTTTGAGGAACGCCGAGCCGGGGTCGACGAGGACCAGGCCCGCGACCTCGTCCGGGTAGATGCTCGGGTAGAGCCGGCCGATCATCCCGCCCCAGGAGTGGGCGACCAGCAGGTACGGGCCCGGCACGTCCGCGGCGGCGAGGAGCGCGTGCAGGTCGGCGACCCCCTCCACGGCGTCGGTCGGCTGGGGCACGGGGGTCGACGGCGAGATGGCCCCGCCGAAGCTGACGGTGCCGGGGCGGTCGTACGCGCACACCCGGGTGAACTTGGCGACCCGCGGGAAGACCGCTCGCGGACTCGACCGGATCGTCTGTCCGGGCCCGGCGGGCCCTTCGGCAACGTGGGTCCAATCGTCATAGGCACCGCGAAAACCGGAGATCAGGACGACGGTGGGGGAGCCGGTGCCGCGGCACTTCAGGAGCATCTTGCGACCGTCGCCGATCTTGACCAGGCCCTGGGGGCCGGCGGCCGCGGGGCGAGCGCGCGTCGCCGATGACGGAGCCTTCGCCTTCACCGCCAATCCCGGGTGGCCCGGGGTCAGGTAGCGGGCGAGGCGATTGAAGAGCTCGGTCGAGTAGGCGGTTTCGGAGGCGCCGCTGCGCGGCAGCAGGGTGGTGACGATCGCCACCGAGATCCCTCGCGAGGGCAGGTATGCCTCGATCCCGGTGTAGCCGTTCAGGTTCGGGTTCTGCACCCGCCAGCCGTTGCCGACGAGGACGCCGAGCCCGAAGTGGATGCCCGGGGCGACGTGGCCCAGGCCGGACGGGTCGGCGGCGAACCGTTCGCGGCTCGCCGCGGGTGAGAGCGTGGCGCCGGTGCCGATCGCGCGGGCGGACTTCGCGACGTCGGCGATCGTGCCGCTCATCACGGTCCCCGCGCCGACCGTCCACGAGGGGCTCCAGAAGGTCGAGTCTTCGTAGGTGCCGCGCAGCGAGTTGTAGGAGTGGAGGACCGGGCCCGGCATCGCCGGCTGCCGTGAGATCGCGATCCCGGGCAGGCGGAGGGGCCGCAGCACCCGTTCGCGTATCTCGCTCCCGACCGAGTGCCCGGTCACCACGCTGATCACCTGGGCGAGGACCGCGTAGTTGGTGTGCGCGTAGACGAAGCAGGTGCCGGGGGTGCAGGCCATGCCCCGTTCGAAGGCGATCGAGAGCAGTTCCGGCACGCTCCACTGCTTGAAGACGTCGGCGAAGAGGGCGCTCGCGAAGGCTTCGTTGCCCTGGATCCAGTCGAGGTAGCCGGAGGTGTTCTGGGCGAGCTCGCGGAGCGTTATCTGGTTGGCGTGGGGGAGCCGCGGGCGGTACTCGGAGAGCTTGTCGTCGAGCGAGAGCCGGCCTTCTTCCTGCAGCTGCAGGAGGACGGTGATCAGGTACGGGATCGCCATCGAGCCGATCCGGAAGTGCATCCGGGTGGTGGCCGGCGTGCCCGCCATCGAGTCGCCATAGGCGCGGCTGAGCAGCGGCTGGGTCCCGGTGTCGACGCGGACGATCGCGGCTTTCAGGCCCTGGCGGGTCATTTCGTCGCCGACGATCGCCTCGATCCGGTGGCGGGCGGTGGCGCGCGTGACGCAGCCGTCCGAGGTCTGCAGGCGCGGCGCCGCGCAGGTCGCGGCCGCCGCCGGGCTCGTCCGGATCCCAGCTGTCATCAACGTGGCGGCGACCGCGATGACGAGTGCCACAGCATCGATTCGCCGCATGGCGGGCAATATATCCTCGCCCGATCCGACTCATTCAGATCTCCTTCGTAACGGCGATCCTTCTGGTGACCGGCGTCTGCGCGGCCGGCGCCAAAGCCGACGAGCCCATCGACTGGCAGTCCTGTGGGCCGCGCCTGCAATGCGCCGACGTTCGCGTCCCCCTGGACTGGTCGCGTCCCGATGGGCGAAGGATCAAGCTGAAGGTTGCCCGTTACATCGCGAGTCGCCCGGGGCGGCGGATCGGGACGCTGTTCGCCAGCCCGGGCGGGCCGGGGGAGAGCGGCTTCGATCTGGTCGCCGGCTCGGGGGCCGAACTCGACGCGATCGGGCAGGGGCGCTTCGACATCGTCGGCTTCGACCCGCGGGGGACGAACGGCAGCACCCGGATCAGGTGCTTTCGCAGCCACCATGGGCTGGTCGACTTCTGGCGGGGAGAGCGGGTCCCAGAAACGACCGCCGAGTCGAAGGCCTTCATTCGCAAGAGCGCCGACCTTGCGCGTCGGTGCGAGGAGGTCAGCGGCCCGCTGCTTCGCCACGTCTCGACCGCCGACTCCGCTCGCGATCTCGACTACCTGCGGCGGCTCCTTGGCCTGCGGACGATCAGCTTCCTCGGGCTCTCCTACGGCACCTATCTCGGCGAGACCTACGCCAACCTCTTCCCCGGCCGGGTGCGGGCGATGATCCTCGATGGCGTCGTCGATCCGATCGCCTGGTCGAAGGGGGCCGAAGCGCGGCTCACCAACGGCGTCTCCTCGAGCGACGAGGTCTTCGAAAAGTTCCAGTCGCTCTGCCAGGCGGCCGGGCCGAGCCGCTGCGCGTTGGCCGTGCGCGGGGCGGTCGAGCCCGGCATCGAAGGGTTGATGGCTCGACTACGCCGAGGGCCGATCCCGGCTCCCGCGGCCGAACCGCCGGGCGAGTTGACCTACGGTGACTTCCTGCTCTCGCTCTTCGAACCGATGCGGAGCCCCGAAGAATGGCCGCTGCTGTCCGAAGAACTCGCCGCCGCCGAGGGTGGGGACGGCTCGGCGCTGGAGGAACGGGCGCGCCCGCTGCGCTCGCCCCGTGGCTGGTCGGCGATCACGACGTCGGCGGCGATCCAGTGCGCCGATGGTCCGGCCCATCGGGGTGCCGCCGAATGGCCCCGCGTGATCGGCCGCCTCGAATCGATCAGCACCATGCAGGGAGGCCCCCAGGGATGGTGGCAGTGGGCCCCTTGCGCTTCGTGGCCCGCCCGCGACCCGGGCCGCTACGCCGGCCCCTGGGATGCGAAGACCCGCGATCCGGTGCTGGTGATCGGCACCCGTCACGACCCGAACACCGGCTACGCCAACGCCCGCCGGGTCGCCCGCCTGCTCGGCAACGCCGTCCTGCTCACCCATGCCGGCTACGGGCACCTCAGCTTCAAGGACCCGAGCGCCTGCGTGGAACGGGCGGAGACGGCCTACCTCGTCGACCTCAAGGCGCCGCGCCCAGGAACCGTCTGTCCCTCGGACCACCAGCCGTTCGAAGCGCCGTGAGGGTCCAGGACGTGACGTTCCCGTGTGAATCTCAGGGAGTTCGTCACGTTTCCCCGGCCCGCGATGTTGATGGGCCGATTTGTCAAGCATGTCTTGACTTTTCGGCCCGTCAACATCGCCGGCCGTGGGTCCGTGACGAAGACGCCGGGAACTCCACGCTTCCTTGCGCCTTCGGTCCCTTTCCGAGCCCTTCGGTGACGGTTCCGCCCGATCCGGGGGAACGCGGTCGACCTGAGTGAACCTATTGATAACGCAGGTCGACCACGCTCCGCCCCCTGCACGCTTGTCTCGCTATGCGAGACAAGCGTGCAGGGGGCGTGGCCGAGACGGCCGTGCTCGCGGCAAGCCCTTGCGTCCCTTTCCGGACCCCTCAGCGCGAGCTGTGGAATCGATCCCCTGCTAGAAGGCCGCGACCACTCCTTGGACCACGAGGCTGGCCGAGAAGAACCCGACGAGCATCCCGATCACGCGCAGTCCGTTCGAGTTCAGCCATCCGGCGGCCGTCGAGACCGCCCGCTCGGTCCAGGCTGGATCGACCAGGTAGCCGATGAGGGGGATCTCCAGCAGCATGAACATGATCGCGTTGAAGAGCAGGATCAGCGCGATCTGCTCGGGCCTGTTGTAGCCGGTCGCGAGGTCCCCGAGGGCGAGGAGGTAGAAGGGGCCGGGGAGATTGATCGCGCCGCCGACCACGAAGGCGATCCGGATGGTGGCGTGATCGAGGCGCCGTTCGACCCAGGACGGGCCTTCCTTCTTTTTCTTCGGCCGCCGCCGCGGATGACGGGAGCGCCAGCGGTCGATCAGGATCCGGCCACGGCGGGAGACGAGCAACCAGGCGAAGAGCAGGCCGATGGTCCCGACCACGATCGAGACGGCCGGGTGGGGGCCGTCGGAGGTGCTGCCGGCAACTTCGCCGCCGCTTTCGAACACGGTCAGCACGGCGAAGCCGGTGACGATGCTGACCAGGAGCCCGCCGAGGTAGAACGCCAGGATCAGCCGCCGCGGTTCGGGGCGCGAGAGCAAGATGGCGACGCAGGCGAGCAAGGCGGGAAAGATCGCCGCGCCGAACGCCAACAGGACGATCCTCAGCACGTTGTCGACCCGAACCCTTCGACGTCAAATCGCATCGGTCCAGAAGAATGCCTGGATCGCCCGATGTCCGACCCTGAGGCTCTCCGGCGCCAAGGCCGAGGGCTAGATGGCGGTCCCGGCGAGGACTGCGAGGCGCCCGATCACCAGTACGAGACCTCTCTTCCGGACGCCGACGGGATCAGGGCGGTCACCGGCCGTCGCCTAGAGGAAGGCGAGCGGATCCTGGGCGACGCCGCCCGCGCGTACCTCGAAGTGGAGATGGGCGCCGAAGGAGTTGCCCGTGTTGCCGACCAGCCCGATCACCTGGCCCTGGGCGACCCGCTGTCCGGGTGAGACCTCGAAGGCCGATTGGTGGGCGTAACAGGTGGTCAGGCCGACCCCGTCATGTTCGATGCAGGTGTAGTTGCCGTAGCCGCCGCTTTCGTACTCGGGCTGCTGCAGGACCACGGTCCCGTCGGCGGCCGCCCAGATCGGGGTGCCTTCGGCGGCGCCGATGTCGACGCCCTCGTGTTGGCGTCCCCAGCGATAGCCGAAGCTCGACGTGAGGGTGCCTTCGACCGGCCAGACGAAGGTGCCGCCGGCGCCTCTCGGTGCGGTCGGATAGGGACCGGCGGCCGCGGCGAGCTCGGCCTCGATCTGCGCCTGCAGGTCGGAGACGTCGCCCTCCAGCACCGCTTCGCGGTCCGCCAGCGAGGCCAGTGCGCGGCGGCGGTCGGCGGTCGCGGTCCGCAGCGAGGCCTCACGGTCGGCGAGCGCTATCCGGGTCGTCCGCAGCGAGGCCCGGCGGGCGGCGATCGCGTCGCGGGCCGCGGTGATCCGCCCGCGCAGTCGGGTGCGGCGGTCGACCGCCTCGCGGGCCTCGTCGCGCAGCCCGCGCACGCGGGTGATCAGGGCCTCGTCGGCCTGCTCGATGCGTTCGAGGTACGCGGCCACGTCGGCGGCCTCCTCGTAGTCGTGGGCGGCGAGGATGATCGACGCCATGTCGGGGGTGCCCGCTTCGTAGATCGCCACGACGCGCTCGCGCAGTGCCTTGAGCGCCCGGCGAAGCCGGCTCTTGGTCAAGGAGAGGTGGCTCACGGCGCGCCGGACCGCGTCGCGGGCTCCCGCCAGTTCCTCCTGCTTCGCGAGCAGGGCGACCGTCGCCCTCCGCTCGCGCGTCCGCGTGGCGCCGATCTGCCCGCGCAGGTCGGCGATCTTCGCGCCCATCGCCTGCAGCTCGCCGGTCAGGACGCCCTTGCGTTCACGGACCTCGCCGAGTCGGCTGCGGGTCCGGTCGAGCTCGGCTTCGGGATCGGCGGCGAGGGCGCCGCCGCCGAGGGCGCCGAGGAGGAGGGTGAGCGACAGAGCGAAGAGGGCCTTGAGCATCTCGGCGGCGAAGCTAGCGCCGGATCATGAGAGCGGGGCCGGGCTCCGTTGACTGAATCGACACGCCCAGGGACGCGTGGCGGACGCACCGATCGAGCTACCCGTGCTCGTGGGCGGCGGATCCGCTCACTCGGGCTCGAGCGAGCCGGCGCGGGCGGGATCGGCAGCCTCGCCGAGTACGGAGTGCAGCTGCGCCCGGTTGTCGACGGCAAGTTTGGAGAACACCTTGCCGAGGTGATAGCCGACGGTCCGGTGGCTGATGTACAGCTGTTCGCCGATCTGCCGGTTCGAGAGGCCGGCCGCCGCGAGACGGGCGATCTGGGACTCCCGCTCGGTCAGCTCGTCTCGCGCCTCCGGGGCGCGTCGGCGAACTCGCTGGCCGGTGGCGGCGAGCTCTCGGGCCGCTCGCTCGGTGAACGCCGGAAGTCCGATCGCCTCGAGGATCTCGTGCGCGGTCCGCAGCTCCTCCCGGGCGCGACTGCGTAGGCCCTCGCGGCGCAACCATTCTCCGTAGAGGAGGTGGGCGCGGGCCAGGTCGACGCGCGCGGGCGTACGCGCGAGACGCTCGATCGCCTCCAGGTAGAGGCACTCGGCGCTGTGGCCGACACCGAGAAGCGCCCGCGAGCGGGCCTCGACGCCGAGTGCCCAATCGGTGCGGGCGGCGAGGGCGGCGGCGGAGAGCAGATCGAGAGCATCGGCCGCCTGCTCGGGCTCTTCGCTGCGGGCTGCCGCCTCGATCAGCTCGGGCAGCCACAGGGTCGGCCCTCCGTCGGCGTGCTCCCGCGCCCACTGCGCGGCACTCAGGGCGTCCTCGTATCGACCCAGGCCGTTGCCGAGGAAGGCCGACTCCCAGAGGAGGAATGCGACCCCGATACCTTCGCCGCGCGACCGTGCTGCCTCGACCCCGGCCTCGAGGAGATCCGTCGCTCCCTGCTCCCCTCCCCGGCGGGCGGCGAGGGCGATCGCCGCGTAGCGCGGCATGCCGGAGCCGGTCATCTCCGCCGCGGCCTCGATCTCCTGCACCGTCGAGGCGGCGCCGTCCATGTCGCCGACCTGGATGAGCATCACCGCGCGCGAGGTCAGGGCGGTGCCCAGCATCGCCAGATCTCCGACCGTCCCGATGACCTCGATCTGGCGCGCGGAGAGTTCGTCCCAGGCCTCGTGGTCGAAGAGCGTGATCGCCGAATAGATCCCGATCGAGAGCCAGCGCGCCGCGCTGCCGTCGCGCGAGATGGAGCCGTCGGCGCAACGGCTTGCGACGGCCGCCCGGTAAGCGGCGAGGGGGCCTTTCAGATGACCAGAATCGCCGGCACCGACCAGACGGGTCGCGCCATCCAGAAGCAGTCTCCGTGGATCGCCGTGAGGGGAGGAGGGCAGTGAAGATGCGGCGCCGGCCGCGTTGGCGATCGCGGCGACGTCGACGCAGTCGTCGAGTCCGCCTGCGATCAGCGCGATCCCGAACGCCTCCATGTAGGTCTGGATGGCGAGGTCCGCGTCGATCCCTTCCAACCGCTTGGCGACGGCCAGCAGGCGGAGGGCGTCCTGGGCGTCACGGCCGATGGCGTAGTCGAGGCGGACCTTCGCCAGGTCGAGGCGCGTCCGGGTGTCGTCGTCGAGATCGGCGTGCGCGGCGGTCGACAAGAGCGCCAGCGCCTCCGGGGTCGATCCCACCATCAGGTTGAGGTGAGCGGACGCGAGGGCTCGCCGGGCGCGCTGCTCCGGGTCCTCGGTCAGCATCGCGGCCTGGCTCAGGAAGGCGGCGGCGGCGGCCATGCCTCCCCGTCCCTGCGCACGCTCGGCGGAGCGCGTCAGCTCGACCGCCACCTCCTCGTCGTGGCCCAGGGTGCCGCGGGCGCGGTGCCAGGCGCGGCGGTCCGGGTCGACCTCGGGGTCGGTGGCCTCGGCCAGCGCCCGATGCACCAGCCGACGGGTCTGCGGGTCGGCCGATCGGTAGACCGCCGAACGCACGGCGGGGTGGCGGAAGACCGTGCGCTCGCCGATACCGATGAGGCCGGCGGCTTCCGCCGGCGCGGCGGCCTCCGGGTCGACGCCGAGCGAGCCCGCGGCCCGCCAGAGAAGCGTCGGGTCGCCGGTGGGATCGGCGGCGGCGGTCAACAGCAAGAGCCTCGTGTCTTCCGGCAGCGCCTCGGCGCGGCGTCCGAAGCCCTCGTCGAGCAGGCCGGCGGTCCGGTCGGATCGCGAGTCCTCGATGCCGAGCCCGCCGGCGAGCTCCGCCGCGCTGAATGCTCGCGGCAGCTCGAGCAGGGCGAGTGGGTTGCCATGGGCCTCGTCGACGAAGCGGTCCCTGACCCGCGGGTCGATCGGGACCGGCAGCCGCGACGCCAGCAGGGCGAGCGAATCCTCCGTCGAGAGCTCCTCGACGACGAGCTCGGGCAGACCTCCGAAGGCCTCGACCGGCTCCCGGATGGCGAAGACCAGGGCTACCGGGTCGGCGTCGAGTCGATGGGCGGCGAAGGCCAGCGTCTGCGCGGAGATCCGGTCGAGCCACTGCGCGTCGTCGATCAGGCAGACGAGCGGGCGCGCGACAGCGGCGAAGGAGAGCCGGTTGAGGACGCCGAGCCCGACCAGGAATGGATCGGGTGGCCGGTCGGCGTCGGCGAGGCCGAAGGCGGCCCTGACGGCCGCGCCCTGAGGATCGGGCAGTTCGTCGATGCCACCTTCGAGCACGTCGGAGCACATCCGGTGCACAGCCGCGAAGGCGAGCTCTCCCTCGGACTCGACGCCACTGGCCCGCAGCACCGTGGTGCCGTCCGCCCGCGCGGCGCAGGCATCGAGCAGGGCGGTCTTGCCGACGCCCGGCTCGCCGCGAAGCACGAGTGCGCCGCCGCGACCGCCGCGAACCCGTGCGATCAGCTCGTCGATCGCCGCGATCTCCGCCTCCCGGCCCAAGAGTCTCGGGGCCGCGCCCATCTCCGTCACAGAGGCGAGGTTAGCGGCGGTCGGTGGGCCGGGTGACCTGCCGGTCGCGGCCAGGACTGGTCGATCGACAGACGCGAAGGGGGGTCGACCGCACCTAGCGTCGGGCGCTGCCAATCGGGCCCCCAACACATGAAAGAGAAACGATGAAACGCATCTATCCCTATGCGGCAGGATTCGCCGCGATCGTCGCGCTGCTGGCGCTTCCGGTCGCGTCGGCATCCGCCGGAGGCCATTCCGCCTCGTCCACCAAGCCCACCGTCGTCCTGGTCCACGGCGCCTGGGCCGACGGCTCGAGCTGGGACGGAGTCGTCCGCGACCTCCAGAAGCAGGGCTACACCGTCGACGTCCCGCCGAACCCGCTCCGCGGCCTGAAGTCGGACTCGGAATACCTGAGTGACTACCTGACGACGGTCAAAGGTCCGATCGTCCTGGCCGGCCATTCCTACGGCGGCTCGGTCATCACCGACGCGGCGACGGGCAACCCCAACGTCAAGGCATTGGTCTACGTCGACGCCTTCATCCCCGACCAGGGGGAGATCGTGATGGACCTCCTGACGCCGAAAAACCCCGAAGAACCCGGCCTGGACCCGGAAGCGCTGTTCAACTTCGTGCCGTTCCCCGGCGCCCCCAAGGGTGACGCGGACCTGTACCTGAAGCCCGAAGTGCTCCCGGTCGCGTTCGCCAACGGCCTGCCGGCAAGTGAGGCGGCCGTCCTCGCGGCGACCCAGCGGCCGATCGCGGCCAATGCCCTGGCCGAAAAATCCGGGGCACCCGCGTGGAAGACGATCCCGTCCTGGGACGTCATCGGCACGGAAGATCACATCATCCCGCCGCCGCTGCAGGAATTCATGGCGCAGCGCGCGGGCTCCCACGTCACCGACGTGAAGTCCGGGCATCTCTCGCCGATCTCACACCCGAAGGTCGTGGCCGGCGTCATCGCCACCGCCGCGAAGCACGTCCACTAGCCCTGGCTCATCGCGACCGGCCGCATCGTGCGGCCGGTCGCGGTCCTCCCTCGGCCGCATCCTGGTGTCGGTCGCCTACTGGAAGATCGCGCAGTGGGACGCGTCGGGGAAGATGACGAGCTGGGCGTCCGGGATCAGACCGGCGATGTCAGGGCGCGGCCGGCCGCCCGTCGAGGCCGCGGCGCGGCTCGCTGCTGACCGAGAGCTCGGCCAGGCGTCGCCAGGCCAGCTCCGCCGCCGCGGAGCGGTCGTTCACCCCGAGCTTGCGGAAGCAGTGTTCAAGGTGCTTCTGGGCCGTCCGCGTGCTGATGCCAAGGATTGCCGCGGCGTCGCGGTTGGAGCGGCCGCGGACCACGAGGGAGAGCACTTCGGTCTCCCGCTTCGTCAGGTCGTAGTCGGCGAAGGCGTCGTCAGGGATGCCGTTCGGCGGGTGTGGGTCGGACCCCCGACCGGCGATCTCGTCGCGCAGCGCGGTGTGATCGATCGCATTGCGCCAGGCCTGGATCAGGAATGGCCGCGCCCGGTTGATCAGGTCGCGTTCGGCATCGCTGAAGTCGGGATCGTGGCGACTGAGGGCGATCGCAAGCACGCGACCGGGAGTCGCCGGGAGGGTGAAGGCGATCTGATGCTCGACCCCCATCGGCCGGTAAAGCTCCCGGTAGAGATCGAGCGCATGGTAGTCGTCGACCGAGATCACATCGGAGAACCGATAGGCCCGGCCGTCGAGGGTCTCCAGGTAGCGCGCCATCAAGGGGTTCTGGAACGCGAACTCGCCGTAAGCCCGGTGCAGGTGCTCAGGCTGGGGAGGGCTGATCACGGAGATCACCCGCTCGCGATCGGGGCCGATGTCGTTGATCGAGACGAAGTCGGAGGGGAAGTGGCGATCGAAGGTCGCCAGCATTCCGTCGACGAGCTCGTCGAGGTCGAGCAGGCCGATCACGTCGCCTACCAAGTCGAGGATCTGTTCTTCGGCGGACGGGATCGCCGGATCCTACGGCCGGCTACGCCGTTTCGACGTAGGCGTCTCGATGTCGACCTTGACCGCCTTCCCTGCACCAGTAGGTTCGTCGCGAAACCGTCCTCGGAGGGGAGAGCGAAGTGAGTAGGTCGTCCATCCGATGTCGCGTCCACCAGCCTCCTCGAAGGGAATACCGATGAAGCGCTTCGCCTCACTCGCAGTCGCAGTCGCCGTGCTTGCCGCCTGTTCGCTCGCTCTCGCCGCGGGGCCGAAGCCCACGTCCGGCTCCTGGAAATTCACCGACGCGCCCGGCGGCTTCCGTCTCACCGGCGGGAAAGGAGAGCAGTTCGTCACCGCCGTCCATACCAACACCGCGGGTGCCTACGGCTGCAGCCCGACCCCGGGGCCGATCAAGGTCCTCGGCCGATTCCCGCTCAAGTGGGTCACCATTCCCGGCGGCTACCAGTTCTGGGCGGTCGGCAAGCCCGGGGAAGATCCCCGCTACCAAGACAGCTCCCGCCTGATCTCCGTCAAGGCCAAGGTCTTCGTCGCCGGCAAGCAGGTCCCCCAGGGTGGGATCAAGCTCGAGTTCAACTACGAACGCCCGGCCGAATTCGAGGTGGCGTACATCGAGTGGGGCGGTGGCAAGGATCCGGGGAGCACCCTCCCCGAACCACTCTGCGTGAAGATCCTCGAAGGGGCGCACCCCTAGGGGCAGGCCGGCGGGCTTGACCGGCTGCCCGCGAAGGACAGAAGCACCGGGAGGTGCGTGCGCGGCGCCGTGACCCGGGTGGCGCCGGTAGCGTGCGCACCACGGTGATCATCTGAGCCTCCATCGCCCGGCCGAGCGCTGGATGGTTCTCGGTTTCGTCTGCGCCGCGGTCCTCGTCGTCGTCATCGACGTCACCGTGCTGCACATCGCCGTGCCCGCGATGAGTGAGGAACTGAAGCCCTCGGCGGTCGCGCTGCTCTGGATCATCGACGTCTACCCGTTGGTCGTCGCGCCGCTCCTGATCGCCTCGGGAGCGCTCGGGGACCGCATCGGTCGCAAGCGGGTGCTGCTGATCGGCCTGGTGATCTTCGGTGCCGCCTCGGCGCTCGCGGCGTTCGCCCCGACCCCGGCGGTGCTGATCGGGGCGCGAGCGATCATGGGGGTGGGCGGGGCGCTGATCCTGCCCTCCACGATGGCGATCATCCGCAACGTCTTCGAGGACCGCGACGAGCGCCGCACCGCGGTCGGCATCTGGAGCGCGACGCTGGCCGGCGGTGCCGCGATCGGCCCGCTCGTCGGCGGCTTCCTGGTCGAACATCTCTGGTGGGGTGCGGTCTTCCTGATCAACGTGCCGGTCGTCCTGATCGTGATCCCGGTCGGCTTGAAGCTCCTGCGGGAGAGTCGGGCCGCCGAGCCGCCGCCCTGGGACTCGGTCAGCGTCCTGATGTCGGTCGTCGGCATCCTCGCGCTCGCCTTCGGCTTCAAGGAGGGCGCGCGGCACGGCTTCGGCGAGCCGGTCGTGATCGTCGTCCTCGTCGGTTCCCTCGCCCTGCTGACGACCTTCGTGCGCCGCCAGCTCGCGAGGCCCGAGCCGCTCCTCGACGTGCGCCTCTTCACCGACCGGACCGTCGCCGTCTCGGTCGGCTGCGTCCTGCTCTCGATGTTCGGCCTGGTCGGGCTCGAGCTCTTCTTCGCCCAGTACCTACAGCTCGTGCTCGGCCTGGAGCCCTTCGCCGCCAGCATCCGCCTGCTGCCGCTGATGCTGGCGAGCCTCGCCGGCGGCCTGCTGGCGGCGCCGATCCTGCGGCGGGTGGGGACGCGCGCGACGATCAGCGGCGGCCTCCTGCTCTCGACCCTCGCCCTGGTCCCGATGCTGGCGCTCGGGGTCGAGGACGAATACCTCCTCCTCGCGGTGCCCTTCGCTGCCCTCGGCCTCGGCCTCGAGGTGGCGCTCGTCGCCGCCAACGACGTGATCATCTCCGCCGCCCCCGCCGATCGGGCCGGTAACGCCGCCGCGATCGAGGAGACGGCCTACGAGCTCGGCGGTGGCCTCGGGGTCGCGGTGCTGGGTTCGATCCTCGCCTCCGTCTACACCAGTTCCCTCGGGGCCGTGACCGGGGTCGGCGCGAGCGGCATGGACACCGCCCGCGAGTCGCTGGGCGGGGCGGTCGACGTCGCGGCGGGGCTGCCGGCCGCGGTCGCCACCGCGCTGATCGCCGAAGCGCGCGACGCCTTCGTCGGCGGCCTGCACCTCGTGCTGATCGTCAGCATCGCCATCCTGGCGGCGAGTGCGCTCCTGGCGGCGTTCGTCCTGCGCGGCCGGACGAGAGTCTCCGGCGTTCACCCGCCGCCCTGAGCGGACCCACCGGGCGGCGCCCATCCTTCGGTGCTTCGAATCGCGCTGGGGTGATCATCGCTTTGCGTCGCTGCGGGTCGATCCTCGCTCGTGGAGCACGGCGGGGATCACGATCTGGGAGTGCGCAAGGGTCGGGTCTTCGACTCGGGCGATCAAGAGCTCGACCGCCTTGCGACCGAGGACGCGGGCCTGGTTGTCCACGGCGGTGAGGGGAGGGTCGGCGGACCTTGCGGCCGGACTGTCGTTACCCGCGACGATCTGGAGGTCGGCCGGGACCGCGATCCCACGGAGGCGGGCGGCGAGCAGGGCGCCGGAGGCGAGGCGGTCGACCGGGGCGTAGATCGCGTCCGGGGGGTCGCTGCCGTCGAGCAGCGAGGCCGCCGCGGCAAAGCCCGCGGTTTCGCCGGCGGAGCCTTCGGTGAAGGCGATGCGCGGCTCGAGCCCGCGTTTCGCCGTCCACTCCCGGTAGGCGTCGATCGTGTCGATCACATAGGAGCGGGTCGGCGGGTTCGTCACCAGGGCGATCCGCGTCGCTCCTCCCGCGTGCATGAGGTCGAGGGCCTTCCTCGTCTCGGCGCGCAGATCGTTGTCGACCCAGCTGGCGCGCTCCTTGGGTAGGTCGGGGACGCGGCCGGTCGAGACGACCGGGACGCCGCGCGCCTCGAGTTCGTCGAAGAGCGGACTGGCGGCGATCGGATCGAGCAGCAGAAACCCATCGGCGGCGATGTCGCGCGTCTGCCCGCGGTCGTTGCTCGGCGGCAGCAGGACGACCGAGTAGCCGCTCGACAGGGCCAGGGTGGTGGAGCCCGCCAGGTACTCGATCACGTATTCGTCGCCGGTCAGGTCGACCGCGTCCTCGTCCAGTGAGCTGAGGACGCCGAGGATGCCGCTGCGCCCGCGGCGGAGCGCCTGCGCATGGAGGTTGGCGCGGTAGCCGAGGCGCTCGGCGGCGGCGAGGATCTTCCGGCGCGTGGCCGGCGCCACCCGGCCGCGGTCGTTGAGGGTGTCGGAGGCCGTCGTACGGGACACGCCCGCCGCCGCGGCGACGTCGCGCAGGCGGGCCGGCCGGCCGCCCGGCGGGGCGGAATCGTCAGCTCCCATCGTCGCCCGATTCTGCCCGATCTACCTGATCCGCGGGCGCGCCCGCCGAAGAGTGGATGTTCATCGTGTTATTCTGCCGAATCGATTCGGCAAATCCCAGACCGAGAGCAGACCGTCAATGACCGACATGACCGTCGCCGCGGCCCTCGATCTCCCCGTCCTGCGCCGTGGCCTGCCCGAAGTGGTGGCCGGCGGAGGCTCTCTCGACCGGCAGATCCGCTGGGTGCACGCCGGCGAGGCTCCCGACATCGCCTCGCTGCTGCGGGGCGGGGAGCTCCTCCTGACCACCGGCATGGGGATCGCCAAGCCCTCCAGTCAGCGGCGTTTCGTCGCCGAGCTCGCCGCGGGCGAGGTGGCCGGACTGGTGGTCGAGCTGGGCGGGGCGTTCGCCGACAAGCTCCCGGCGACCCTGGTGGACGCCGCCCGCCATCACGGGCTGCCACTGGTCGAACTCCGCACCAAGGTCAGGTTCGTCGCGGTCACCGAGGCGATCCACACCGAGATCGTCAACGGCGACTACGAGCGGCTCCGGCGGGCGGACGAACTGCGGCGCGACTTCACCCAGGCGATGCTCACCGGCGAGGGGATCCAGGGGGTCCTGCGGTTGCTGGCGGAGGCCCTCGGCAATCCCGTCTTCCTCGAGAACCACCACGGGCGGTTGCTGGCCTACGCGGGACCGGGGGAGGCCGACGACGACGAACCGGTCGCGGTCTGGCTCGACGCCCGCGAGCGGGCGGGCACCGCGGCCGCGGTCCAGACCGGCGTGCGAGAGGGTCGGCTGCTGGCCTTGCCGCTGGAGGGCCCGCTCGATGCCTTCTCGCTCTTGGCGGTCGAGCGGGCCGCCGAGATCGTCGCCTTGGCGATGTTGCGGTCGCGGCAGGAGATCGAGCTGCTGGCGCTCGGCCGCGGCGACCTGATCGTCAAGCTGGCCGAGCGGCAGATCGCCCCGGCGATCGCCGCCGGCCGCGCCGCGGACATGGGCTTTCGCCCCCGCAACCTCGCCGGGCTCCTGCCGCTGGCCGCGCGCCTGACGACCCCGTCGGGGCCGGCGGAAGGCCCGCGGTTCGACACCGAAGGGCCTTCCTGGGTCGGCTCGCTGGCCGACCTCGAGCGCGAGCTGGCGACGCTCGGGATCCCGATCCTGGTCGGCGTCAGTCCGGTCGACGGCGATCTCCTCATCCTCGCCGGCCTCTGCAACGGCTTCGAGACCGCGACGATCGCGGACCGCGTCGCGACGGTCCTGCGGCGGGCCGCCCGACGCCGCGCCGGGGCCGAGGTGGTCGTCGCGGTCGGCTCGGCCGGAGATTGGCCGGCCATCGGCGACGGCTTGCGCGACGCGATCGAGACGGTGGCCGTGGCCCGCGAGGAGGGCGACGCCGTCTGGCACGACGCGAAGGCGTTGTCGCTGGAGCGATTGCTCTGGCGCCTCGCCCACAATCGTGAGCTGAAGGACTACGTCGCGCGCGTCCTCGGTCCACTGCTGACCCACGACGCGGCCCGGACCCACAAGCTCCTGCCGACGCTGGAAGCGCTGTGCGCGAACGGTGCCCGCAAGGCGATCACCGCCCGGTCCCTGAACCTCAACCGCCAGGCGCTCTACGGCCGGATCGGTCGGATCGAGACGGTCCTGGGAGTCGACCTCTCGGACCCCGAGACGCTGGCCTCGATCGACCTCGCCCTGCGAGCGCGTCGCCACGTCGACGCGGGCTGCTGAGAGATCGAAGCGAGCGGTCAGTCGAGGCTTCGATGGACGACTTCGCCGTCGACGACCGTGAGCAGGACCTCGTCTTCGCCCAGCTCGTCGGCGTCGCAGGTGACCGGATCCTGGGCGAAGACGGTGATGTCGGCTCGCTTCCCCGGGACCAGGGTGCCGGAGTCGGCCTCCTCGCCGATCGCGATCGCGGGCCACAGCGTGTAGCCCATGAGCGCCTCGAGCGGCGACAGCGCCTGCTCGTCGAACGGCACCCAGTCCTTGAGCCCGGGCGGCCTGCGCAGGCGTGCCGCCGCCATCCCCTCGCGCGGGTCGAGCCGCGCCACCGGCCAGTCGGAGCCGAGGGTGACGTGGGCGCCGCCGTCGAGCAGGGTCCTGGTCGGGAAGGCGCGGGCGCAGCGCTCGTCGCCGAGCCGACGCGACCAGTTGTCGCTGCGGTCGGCCTGCAGCCACATCATGTGTTGGGCCTGCATCGAGGCGGTGATGCCCTCGGCGGCGAAGCGCCCGAGGTCGTCCGCCTGGATCGTCTCGACGTGCTCGATCCGATGGTTGCCGCGTCGCGACGGGGTCGCCTCGCGGTAGGCGTCGAGCGCCTCCCGCACCGCCCGGTCGCCGCAGGCATGGGTCACGCACTGGAAGCCCGCCGCGGCCATGAACGAGACGGCTTTGCGATAGCGGGACGGGTCCGGCCAGAAGGGCTCGGTGCCCGCGCCCTCGGCGTCCGGCTCGAACAACCAGGCGGTCCCCGAGTCGATCACGCCGTCGATGAAGAACTTCGCGACGCCGCCGCGCCAACGCCTGCCGCCTGCCGCGACCGCCGCCGCGAACCGCTCCCATTCCGATTCCTCGGTCTCCGGCTTGAGCCAGAAGGGCGTCACCACGCGGACGCTGAGGTGGCCGTTGGCCTCGAGCTCGCGCAGCAGGTCGAGGCGCTCGAGGTCTCCGTCCATCAAGTGCACGCCGGTGATCCCCGCCGCGGCGAGCCGCCCGAGCCGCTCCCGCGCCTCGGCGTAGACCTCGGCCTCGGTGGCCTCGCTGATCGCCGCGGCGACCAGGTCCAGCGCGCCGGGCTCGCGCAGCTCGCCGGTCGGGACCCCTTCGACGCAGACGATCTCGGCGTTCTCCTCGAAGTGGCGCGGGCCGGTGACCCCGGCGGCGGCGAGCGCGGCGGGCGTGGCGACGGCCGTGTGCAGGTCGACGAACTGAAGGATCGCGGGGCGTTGCCCGACCGCGTCCGCGAGCAGCGAGCCGTGGATGCCGGTCGCCGCGAACAGCTCGTAGTCGAGGCCGTAGCCGGTGATCCATCCGCCCGGGCCGGCGCGGTCGGCGGCCGCGGCGAGCGCGGCGCGGACCTCGTCGAGCGAGCCGGCGTCGGTCATGTCGACGCCGCCGAGGAAGAGGTCGGTCGGGAAGGCGTGGATGTGGCTGTCGACGATCCCGGGGGTGACGGCAGCGCCGCCGAGGTCGATGACTTCGGTGTCCGCACGACGGAGCGCGATCGCCTCGGCCTCGTCGCCCACCGCGATCAGGTGACCGTCGGCGATCGCGAGAGCGCTCGCATGCGGGGCCGACGGATCGAGGGTGCGGACGTCCCCGTCGAGGAGGATGAGATCAGCGCCGGTCACCTGGGCAGACCGACGCGGGTGGCGGTTCTCGTCGGAGGGGACCACATCGATGATCAGGCTAGACGCCCCGGGGCGCTCGCTTGCCGGACACTGTGTCCTCTGTTGCGGACAGCCTGGCGACAGTCCGCCGGCTTGCCGTCGTGGTCTCCGCACTCGAAGCTCTCGCGAATGAATTTCCCCGATCCAGGCAGCGTGCCACGGCGGCCGACGACTCGCCGTCGCTTCCTCCAGCGCGCCGGGCTCGGCGCCCTCGCCCTCGCCGCCGCCCCGGCCCTCGCCGCCTGCTCGGACACCACCGTCCCCGGCGGCTCGGACCCCCACCTCGCCCCC
>JAFDWD010001084.1 GCA_018268695.1 Actinomycetota bacterium | reverse complement strand
ACGGTCGTCCACGAGACGGCGCACCAGTGGTTCGGCGACTCGGTCAGCCTCGAGCGCTGGCCCAACATCTGGCTGAACGAGGGCTTCGCGACCTGGACCCAGTGGTATTACGCGGAGAAGCACGGCGGTCGCACCGCCCAGCAGGTCTTTGCCAAGCTCTACCGCAAACCGGCCTCCGCCACCGGTTTCTGGAACCCGCCCTCAGGGCACCCCGGCCAGGCGAAGAACCTGTTCGCGGTCTCCACCTACGTGCGCGGCGCGATGACCCTGCAGGCCCTCCGCGACAAGATCGGCACCCATGACCTGCTGCGCATCCTGCGTACCTGGGTGACCGAGAACCGTTACGGCCACGGCGACATCGAAGGGTTCATCGCGCTCGCGAACGAAGTCTCCGGCGAGAACCTACGGGGCTTCTTCCAGCGATGGTTGTTCGAACGCGGGAAGCCCTGAGACTGGTGCCACTTCCCGCGTACGTCGCGGCTCAGTCGATCAGCGCTCCCGCACTGACGTTGACCGTGGCGGCGGTCATCGTCCGAGCCTTGTCGGAGGCGACGAACGCGGCAACCGCGCCGACGTCCTCGAAGGTCGCCGCGCGCCCGGTGAGCGTCGCCGCGGCGAGCATCTCGCGGAGCTCCGAGGATCCCTCGAAGTCCTCGTCGATCGACTCGGGAACGCCGAAGAAGAGCACGGCCCCACCGGGCGGCATGTGCGGGACCGCTGCCTTCACGGTGAGGAAATGGGAGCGCACGGCCGCCTCGATCGGCGCCATGAAGTCGTCCCACGCCATCTCGACCAGGGGCGTCCCCTGCACGTCGCCGACCGACTTCGCTTTCGCATCCGTGCGGTCCCCGACATACACCCGCGCGCCCTCGGCTCCGAACCCGCGCGCCACCGCGCCGCCGATCGCCCCCGCTCCGTAGACCACGCACACCTTCTCGTCCAGCAGCATCTCGACCTCCTGATTCGCTCGCTTTCCTCCAAGACCGGTCCCAAGGCCCGAATTCATCGGCGGTAGCCTGCCCGGGATGGAGCTGCTCGATACCAGGGTCGCCTACGAGGGCTACGGCGTCGACGTCGAGATCCGGCGCTACCGCCGCCTCGACGGGACCGAGGTCGAGCGCCAGGTGATCGTCCATCCCGGCTCGGTCGCGATCCTCGCCCACGACGAGGAGTTCGTCTACCTCGTCGCCCAGCCGCGCGAGGCGCTCGAGGAGGACCGCTTGCTGGAGATCCCGGCCGGGACGCTCGACCACGAGGGGGAGTCGGAGTTCGAGTGCGCGAAGCGCGAGCTCGCCGAGGAGGCTGAGCTGGCCGCCGCCGAGTGGACCGAGCTGACCAAGATCTACCCCAGTCCCGGCTACATCTCCGAGGTCGTGACGATCTTCATCGCCACCGGCCTTTCCCCGGCGAGCGGCGAGCGCGACGACGACGAGGCGATCGACATCGTCCGCCTGCCGCTGGCCGAGCTGGACGAAGCGATCCCGCGGATCCGGGACGCCTCCACGCTGATCGCCCTGCTGGCGCTCCGCGAGCGTCTCGGCCGGCCTGGGACGTAGGATCTGACCGTGGGACCGAAAGAGAAGAAGGAGACCAACTGGCGCCTCTGGATCACCGGAATCCTGATCGCCCTGGTGGTGGTCGTCTGCCTGCAGAACGCGCAGAAGGTCACGGTCGAAGTCCTCTTCGCCACCTTCGACGCGCCCCTCATCATCATGCTCGCCGTCTTCACCCTGATCGGCGTCCTGATCGGCTACATCGGTCCGGTCTGGCGCCGGCACCGCCACGAAGAGAAGCGGGCCGGCCAGGATCTCGAGAAGCGCGACTAGACGACCTGGGCCCAGCGGCCCGGATCGAGCACTCCGTCGCCACCCTCGGGCTTGCGCCCACCGACCGCGATCACCTCGAGCCCCTCGGGCCCGGCCTCGAGCCCGCGCACCACGTGCGGAGCGACCCGCACCACGTCGAACTTCTTCAGCTCCACGATCTCGTCGTCCAGCCGGATCCGCCCTGACCCCGAGATCACCACGTAAGCCTCCTCCTGCTCCTTGTGGTGATGCCCGTCGGCCGCCTTCAGCTCCGGCGCCATCCGCAGCAAGCTGACCCCAAGCTCCTCCGAGTCCAGATATTTCCGCGAGAACCGGAGCTCCAGCTCCTCGGACTGGCTCAGGTTGTCGATCTCCAACAGATTCTTGACCGCGTAGTCGCTCATGGCGGCGAGTCTATGGAGGTCGTTCAGCCGGCGGACAATGCCGTTGACTTGTCAATATGTTCAGCTACTCTTGAGCGTAGGATGGGCCGGGGACATGACAAGCGGGCAACGGTCACGCTGGTGACTCTCGGACCGACGGGAACCTGCCACGAGCGGGCCGCGATCGAGTACATGGCCTTCCAAGGCGTCGAGGACTTCGAGATCGAATTCATCGGGGATTTCTTCGACGGCCTGGAGAGGATCCGTGGGAAAGACAACGCGTTCCTGATCCAGTGCAGTGCGCACCCGAAGGTCCACGAGGTCACCGAGCGATACTGGGCCGAGGTGTTCGTCGTCGACACGTTCATCTACCCGACGAAGGCCCTGGCGGTACTGAGCCGCCGCGAGGTCGAGCACCCCAGGACGCTCGGCCTCGTTCCCGCAACTTCCGGCTACATCGACCCCACCGACTGGGCCGAGATCATCGACGTCCAGTCGAAGCCGATCGTCGCCGAAGAGCTCCTCGCCGGCCGCTACGACGCCGGCCTCAGCCACCTCGAGCACCTGTCCGCCCACCCCGACGAGCTCCGCCTGATCGAGGAGATCGGCGAAATCGACACGACCTGGGTGGTCTATGGGACGAAGAAGCGGTTCGAAGGCGAGGTCATCGGAATCCCGTCGCCCGAGTTGTTTCGGATTCCGGTCGAGGCCTAGCCAGGTTCGTCGGCCTCGGCGCGGATCGCCGCGACAGCCGGCTCCGCGCCGACGATCGGCGCCATCACGAGGTAGCTGAGCAGAGGGGCGACGCTGGGAAGCGCGCGCGTCCTCCCGGCGTGCACGTCCGCCTGCGCGACGTGCCAGGCCGCGGCGACCGATGCTTCCGCGATCAGGAGCGGCGGACGTTCATCGGCCGGAATTGTTCGTTGAAGGGCTGTCGCGGCGCGTCCGATGAGCTGCTCGCGTCGCAGTAGGCCATCGCGGCCCGGGACCAAGACTTCGAGGAAGGCGACACGGGCAAGCCGGCGGTTTTCGGCGGCCTGCGAGCAGAGCGTCGCGATCGCCCGGTGGCTCTTGCGTGTCCAGTTCTCGGCGGCCGGCCGGTTAGCTCCGATCGCGAGCGACTCGACCATCGTGTCGATCCCCTCCAGGAAGCATTCGTCGAGTCCGCTGAAGAGCTCGTCGAACTGCCGTTTCGACACTCCCGCGTCGCGTCGAACCGTCGACGCTTTGACGTTGCCGAGCCCGCTCTCCGCCGCCAGCCGGATCACCGTCTGCTGTAAGCGCCGGCCGCTGTCCGCGGGGTCGCTGTCGAGCTGACAGAGCAGGCGCGGAGCGCTCCGGCTCGCGCCGCGCCTCGCCTCGACCGCCGGAAGTCTGAGGACTTGAGCGTCCGCAAGGCGGAGCAGCCAGTCGGCGAGTGGCCCAGACAGCCGCGGCAGCTCGGCCGCGCGTCCCGCCGCGACTGTCGTCCGCAGAATCCGCAGCATCCCACCGGTCATGCCCGCGACGAGATGGCGCGGTATCGACATCCTGTCCGCCGAGGAGAAGAAGCATTCGCCGAGGATCTCTTCGAGCCGGGTCGCGGTGATCCCGACCCGCCTCCGGGTCGTCGATCCGGCGGAGAAGCTGTCGATCAAGGCAACCTGGGCCGCGGTCTGGTCCGATCCGAACCTACCGAGGAGCTCCTCGACGGTACCGCGGATCGCTTCGCGCCAACCGGACGCTGCGGCCGAGTCGGCTGCGACCCCGTCGAGGAGCCGTGCCACCGCGGAATCCAGGACCGAGGCAAAGCAATCGTCGGCGTTCGCGAAGTGCTGGTAGAAGCTCGCCGTGGAGACTCCTGCCGAGCGGACGACCTCTCGCACCCGGACCCTTCTCCACCCGCCATCGAGGACGATGCGCAAAAGCGCTCCCTGTAGCCGCCTCCGCTGATCGGCCAGGACCACCTCCGGCGGTAAGCCTGGACCCGGCTTCAGTTTCGGGAAGAGGGTCTCCGGCTCGATCAGCTGGCTACGTTCCAATCTTCGATCCGCTCCTTTGATGCATCAGCGAAGAGGGATCAGCATGATCGCGCCGACCCTCCATTCGCCGTCTTCCAATTCCATCGGCATCGCATAGCCGTGGCCGTCATTGCCGTGAAAGAGCGCGAAAGCCTTGTGCCCTTCGACCCGCAGGGCCGCGATCGAGCCCGACAGCGTGTCGGTGCGGACACCCTTGCTCGCCTTCAACGGTTCGGCGAATTTCTTCAGCGCCTCGGCGCATTCGGGCTGTGCGGTCAGGCTGCTCTTGATCGTGCCAAGGACCGCTTCCAGGCCGGCGTTTCCAAGTGAGCTGCACTGGGCGGCGAAGTCGGCCGCTTGCCGAGCCACGAGATTCTGCGCCAGGATCGCCGACGCGGCTTCACGTTCTTCGGCCGATGCTTCCGTCCCGAATGCGACGATCTTCTTGCTCTTCGTGTACTTGAGGAACGGCTTGCCGCCGTCGGGTGCCGCCGCCCCGGTCGTCGAAGAGGACGTGCCCCCGCCGCAACCGGCAACGGCGAAAACCAGCAGCACCGCAGCGACCGCGAGCGGCAGAAGTCGTTTCGGCATGCGCTTGTTTATACAGCAGTTCTCAAAGCATTCAAGGCCTCCTGGCCGAAAATCTCGCGTCTGGGCGGGAGTTATAAAACATCGATCTCAAAGTCTTGACCAGTCGAAGCAGCTAGGCCATGCTCGCCGGGCTCAGCGCAAGGGACTGGGCCGACAGCGACAGGGGGATCAGCACAGGGAAGCCTGCTCGCCGTCGAATGACTACACGAGAGGAGCTCATGCAAATGAGGCTCAAGAAGCTCGGCGC
>JAFDWD010001083.1 GCA_018268695.1 Actinomycetota bacterium | reverse complement strand
CCGATCCCACCTGACCAAGGAGACCCGATGAGCACTCCCGGCGACCGCGAGCACGGCATGAAGGTCCGTCGCGAAGTTCTCGGCGAGGCCCACGTCGATCGCGCCGAGGCGAAGAAGGACGAGTTCACGGACGACTTCCAGGACTTCATCACCCGGTATGCCTGGGGGGAGATCTGGGACCGACCGGGGCTCGACCGGCGCTCGCGCAGCGTCGCCACGCTCGCCGCGCTGATCGCCCTCGGGGCGGAGGACGAGATCGCCATGCACGTCCGCGCCGCCCTCCACAACGGCCTCACCGAGGCGGAGATCAAAGAGGTCATCCTCCACACCGCCCTCTACGCCGGGCTCCCGCGCGCCAACGCGGCCTTCGCGATCGCCCAGAAGGTGCTCGCCGAAGAGCGCGACCCGGCGTAGCGCCAGCCCTACGATTCGGCGCCGTGGCCCACGCCGCGGTTCAGGGAAGTGGCGAGGGACTCGGCGATGCGGCGCGCCAGCAGGGGCGGGACGGCGTTGCCGACCTGGCGGGCGACGCTCGACATCGCCTGATCCTCGGGCAGGATGAAGTCGTCGGGGAACGACATCAGTCGCGCCGCCTCGCGGACCGTGATCGGCCGGTGGGCCGAGGGGTGGAGATAGCGGCCTTTCTCGGGCTTGTAGAACTCGGTGCGGATCGTCAGCGCGGGGCGGTCCCACCAGAGGCGCCCGAAGACGTCGGTCGTCCCCCGCGGCTTCTCCCGCCAGCAGCGCGGCACCAGGTGTCCCAGGTCCGCCCGGTCGAGGTTCCGCTGCATCGCGAACCGGTCGCCGCCGTCGCGCGGGACCGCCTTGTAGCGCCGCACGCTCTCCGGGCGGGGATTGCGCGGCCGGTGCCAGCGCCGCCCGTCCGGTTGCAGCGGCAGGCCGTCGACGGCGTCGCGAAACGTGATCCAGGGGGTGCGGCCGGCCTCGGCATGGGTGCGGGCCGGCCAGGCCGGGGCGCCGCGGCGGATGCCGATGACGATCGCGCGGCGGCGGCGCTGGGGGACGCCGAAGTCGGCGGCGTTCAGGACGTCCGCCTCGACCGTGAAGCCGAGCCGCTCCGCCCGACGCTCGAACTCGGCGTACTCGGCGCTCCGCAACAGCTCGGGGACGTTCTCCATCACGAAGGCGCGCGGCTCGATCGCCTCCAGCGCCCGTAGGTACTCGCGCCAGAGGCCGCGCCGCTCGAAACCGACCGCCTCGCGGTTGAGCGGCGAGAACCCCTGGCAGGGCGGCCCGCCGATGACCACGTCCGCGGGCGGAAACGACGCCACGTCCTCGATCGGCCCGCACGCTACGTGGGCACCGAAGTTGGCCGCGTAGGTGGCCGCCGCGTCACGGTCGAACTCCACCGCGAAGACCGAGCGGAACATCCCTGAGTCCTCGAATCCACGGGTCATTCCCCCGCAGCCGGCGAAGAGGTCGACGAGTGTCAGGTGGGCCACGTCCGCACCCTACGCACGTGGCCGGCGGATCTACGCGGCGGCTTTCGCCTCCCGCGCCCGCTCGGCTTCGGCCACGAAGAGGTCGTGGAGGTCGGAGATCGCGTTGTGGGCGGGGGAGGAGCGGCGGCGTTGGAGGACGAGGAGGACGCCGGTGCCGTCTTCCTCGAGGGGGCGGTGGGTGATCTCGCCGGCGCGCTCGAGCGGGTCGCCGATCACGGAGTAGTCGGGGAGGACGGCGACGCCGAGGCCGGCGGCGACCATCAGCTTGCCCATCTCGGCGCCGTCGGCGGAGTAGGAGGCTGTCGGCTCGCGGCCGTCGAGGAGGCGGGTGACGTAGCGGTGCATGACGTAGCCCGGGCGCATCGCGATCAGGGGGCGCTCCCAGAGGTCGGCGGTGCGCACCGCGGTACGGCTCGCCAGCTCGTCGTCGGGGCGGAGGCAGACGACCGGGTGGCCGCGAAGGAGCTCGGTCGACTCGAACTCGGGCGGCATGTCGTCGCCTTCCAGGTAGTTGACGAGGCCGAGGTCCATCGAGCCCTCCAGGAGCGCCCGGTGGATGCCGGTCTGCTGGGCGGTGAGGATCTCCACCTGGGTCGAGGAGTGGGTGTCGCGGAAGGCGTGGATGGTGGGGGCGAGCAGCGGGACGGTGGCCGCGGTGACGGTGCCGACGCGCACGGTGCGGGAGAGCGCACGGCTATCGTCGGCGGCGCGCTTGAGGTCGTCGGCGGCCTCGATCACGGCGAGCATGTGGGGGAGAAGCTCGCGCCCGTGCTCGCCCACGGTCGCGCCGGAGCGGCGGCGGTCGAGGATCTCGACCCCGAGCTCCCGCTCCAGCCGCCGCACGTTCTCGCTCAGCGCGGGCTGGGAGATGTGCAGGGCCTCGGCCGCCCGGCGGAAGGAGCCGAAGCGGGCGACGGCGGTGGCGTATTCGAGTTGCTCGATGCGCATGGGCTGGGGGTGAAGGAGACTCGGAGTCATACCATTTCGGCAAAGTTGACCGACTTGGTAGGGAAATGCTATCGGGTTACCCGAAAGTCCGATTTGACGGCACGGAACCGCACCTGCATCATGCGCTTCCCGTAAGAAAGCTTTGTCGATCAACTTAGTAATGAAAGCTGCCGAGATGCCCAGACCGATCCGCCTGAACGCCTTCGACATGAACTGCGTCGCCCACCAGTCGCCCGGCCTCTGGCGGCATCCCGACGACCACGCCGCCGACTACCGCAAGCTGTCCTACTGGACCGATCTGGCGCAACTCCTGGAGCGGGGGCGCTTCGACGGGCTCTTCATCGCCGACGTGCTGGGCATCTACGACGTCTACGGCGGCAGCCGCGACTCGACGGTCCGCCACGCGACGCAGGTCCCGGTCAACGACCCGGCGATGCTGATCTCGGCGATGGCCGCGGTGACCGAGGGCCTCGGCTTCGGCCTCACCGCCTCGATCTCCTTCGAGCACCCCTACCCCTTCGCCCGCCGCATGTCGACCCTCGACCATCTGACCGAGGGCCGCGTCGGCTGGAACGTCGTCACCTCCTACCTGAAGAGCGGCGCCGAGAACATGGGGGAGGCCGACCAGCTGAACCACGACAACCGCTACGACGTCGCCGACGAGTACCTCGAGGTCTGTTACAAGCTCTGGGAGGGCAGCTGGGAGGACGGCGCCGTGCTCCGCGACCGCGACGCCGGCATCTTCACCGACCCCTCGAAGGTCCACGGGATCGAGCACGAGGGCGAGTACTTCAAGGTCCCGGGCATCCACCTCTGCGAGCCGAGCCCGCAGCGCTCCCCGGTCATCTACCAGGCGGGCGCCTCCTCCCGTGGACGCCAGTTCGCCGCCGAGCACGCCGAGGCGATCTTCACCGCCGCCCCGACCAAGGAGATCCTCAAGGAGACCGTCGGCGACATCCGCCGCCGCATGGCCGAGGCCGGACGCGATCCCTACGACGCCCGCATCTACAACCTGCTCACCGCGATCACCGACGAGACCAAGGCGAAGGCCTGGGCGAAGCACGACGACCTCGAGCGCTACGGCGACGACGAGGCCGCGCTGACCCTCTTCTCCGGCTGGATGGGCGTCGACCTCGCCGAGTATGACCTCGACGACCCGATCGGCGAGGTAGAGTCGAACGCGATCCACTCCGCCGTCGCCGCCTTCCAGCAGGCCGACCCCGAGGGCGGTGAGTGGACCGTCCGCGACATCGCCCGCTGGGGCGTGATCGGCGGCCTCGGGCCGCGCGTCGTCGGCGATCCCGGCGAAGTCGCCGACCACATGCAGGAGTGGATCGACTACTCGGACGTCGACGGCTTCAACCTCGCCTACGCGATCACCCCGGGCACCTTCGTCGACGCGGTCGAGCACCTCATCCCGGAGCTGCAGCGCCGCGGCGTCGCACCGACCGAGTACCGCCCCGGCACCCTCAGGGAGAAGCTCTTCGACCGCGACGCCCGCCTCCCCGAGAGTCACCCGGGAGCCTCCTACCGTCGGCTCGCCGAGCCGGTCGCGACGGGAGCGGCGGCATGACGGCGGCGGCGCCGAAGCGGATCGCCGTGAACGCCTTCGACATGAGCTGCATCATGCACCAGAGCCCCGGGCTCTGGGCGCGGTCGGATGACCAGTCGGTCCGCTACAAGGACCTGGCGTACTGGACCGAGCTGGCGCGGCTGCTCGAGCGCGGTAAGTTCGACTCGCTCTTCATCGCCGACGTGCTCGGCATCTACGACACCTACCAGGGTTCGGGCGACGCCTCGATCCGCCGGGCGATGCAGATCCCCGTGCACGACCCGGTCGTGCCGGTCTCGGCGATGGCGGCGGTGACGGAGAAGCTCGGCTTCGGGATCACCGTCTCGGCGACCTACGAGCAGCCCTACGCCCTGGCGCGGCGGTTCGGCACGCTCGACCACCTGACCGGTGGGCGGATCGGCTGGAACATCGTCACCTCCTACCTGGACGGCGCGGCCCGCAACCTGGGCATGGACCGCCAGATGTCCCACGACGAACGCTACGAGCTCGCCGCCGAGGTGGTCGACGTCTGCTACCAGCTGTGGGAGGGCTCCTGGGAGGAGGACGCCGTGGTCGAGGACCGCGATGCGCAGATCTACGCCGACCCGACGAAGGTCCATCAGATCGACCACCACGGCCGCTTCTTCGACGTCCCCGGCGTCGGCCTGGTCGAGCCCTCGCCGCAGCGGACGCCGGTGATCTGGCAGGCGGGAACCTCGTCCGCGGGCCGGGCCTTCGCCGCCCGCAACGCCGAGGCGATCTTCACCGTCGCGCCGACGACGGCGACGCTCCGCGGCTACGTCGACGACCTCCGCCGCATCGCGGGCGAGTCGGGTCGCGACCCACGCAGCGTCAAGATCTTCACCGAGATCTGCACGGTCGTCGCGGAGACCGACGCCGAGGCAAAGGCGAAGTACGAGGAGTACCTGAGCTGGACCGACTACGAGGGGGCACTCGCCTTCTACGCCGGCGTCACCGGGGTAGACCTGTCCCAGCTCGACCCGCACCAGCCGCTCGAGTACGTCGACACCGACTCCGCCCGCTTCGCCCTGGAGATCTTCTCCAAGGCCGATCCCGACCGTGACTGGACGCCCAACGAGGTGGCCAAGTTCGTCGGCATCGGGGCGATGGGGCCGGCGATCGTCGGATCTCCGCGGACCGTCGCCGACGAGCTCGAGCGGTGGATGGACTAGGCCGACATCGACGGCTTCAACCTCGCCTACGCGGTCACGCCGGGCACCTTCGTGGACTTCATCGACCTGGTCGTGCCCGAGCTGCAGCGTCGCGGGCGCTACTGGCAGGACTACGACGAGGGCACGACGCTGCGCGAGAAGCTCTACGGCCCGGGCAACAAGCGGGTGCGCGAGGACCATCCGGCGGCGCGCTACCGCCGCGCGATCCACCAACCGACGAGTGCCGACGCCGCCGGCGTGTCGGTGCCGGCCTGAGAGCGAGGCGAGACGATGAGTAGCCGCTCCGATCAGCTCCACTTCCACTGGTTCCTGCCGACCCAGGGCGACGGCCGCGGACTGGTCGAGACCGGGGAGGCTCCGCCCGCGGGGACCGCGGGCGGCCTGCGCGAGGCCTCGATCGCCTACCTCACCCGGGTCGCGACGGCCGCCGAGGACCTCGGCTTCGAGGCCGCGCTGACCCCGACCGGCGGGTGGTGCGACGACGCCTGGATCGTGACGGCGATGCTGGCCGAGGCCTCCGAGCGCCTCAAGTTCCTGGTCGCCTTCCGCCCCGGCATGGTCAGCCCGACCTTGGCCGCGCAGATGGCGGCGACCTTCCAGTGGCACTCCGGCGGTCGCCTGCTGCTGAACGTGGTGACCGGCGGCGACGCGGGCGAACAGCGTGCCTTTGGCGACTTCCTCGGCAAGGAGGAGCGCTACCGGCGCACCGGCGAGTTCCTCGAGATCGTCGGACGCCTCTGGGACGGCGAGACCGTCGACTACGCCGGTGAGCACCTGCGGGTCGAGGGCGCGACCATCCACCGCCTGCCCGACCCGCGTCCGCAGATCTACTTCGGCGGCTCCTCGCCCGCCGGGATCGAGGTCGCCGCCGCCCACGTCGATGTCTACCTCACCTGGGGCGAGCCGCCCGCCGCGGTCGCCGAGAAGATCGAGCGCGTCAGCGCCGCGGCGGCCGAGCAGGGCCGCCAGGTCCGCTTCGGCATCCGCCTCCACACGATCAGCCGCGACGACTCCACCGCCGCCTGGGCCCAGGCCGAGCGGCTGCTCAACTCGGTCCCGGCGGCGACGATCGCCCAGGTCCAGGCGAAGCTGCGCGAGTCGGAGTCCGAGGGCCAACGGCGGATGCTCGAGCTGCATGGCGGCTCGCGCGACGGGCTCGAGGTCTATCCCAACCTCTGGGCCGGGGTCGGCCTCGGGCGCGGCGGTGCCGGCACCGCGCTGGTCGGCTCCCACGCCGAGGTCGCCGAGCGGATCGAGGAGTACGCCGAGGTCGGGATCGAGGAGTTCGTCCTCTCCGGCTACCCGCACCTGGAGGAGCTCTACTGGTTCGGTGAGGGTGTCCTGCCGCTGCTCGAACGCCGCGGCCTCTGGCGCCCGCCGGACCCGGCCGAGCTCGCCTTCGACGGCGGGCGCGAGGGAACCGCCGTCCCCTTCGCCGTCGGAGCCTCCCGGTGAGCGCCCCGACCCAGCGCGTCGCGATCGTCGGCGGCGGGGCCGCGGGCGCCCTCGCCGCGGTCCACCTGCTGCGCGAATACCGCGAGGACTGTCCGCTCGAGATCGACCTGATCGACCGCACCGGCGGCTTCGGCGCGGGTGTCGCCTACGGGACGACCGACCCGCTCCACGTGTTGAACGTGCCGGCGGTGCGGATGGGGGCGATCCACGGGCACCCGGAGCACTTCCACGAGTGGCTCGCCGAGCGCGGCGAACCGGTGGCCGAGGACGCGTTCCTCTCGCGCGGTCTCTACGCGACCTACATCCGGGACCTCCTCGCCACCGCCGAGCGCGAGGCCGCCGACGCCCGGCTGCGTCGCCACTTCGGTGAGGTGACCGCGATCGCCGAGCACCACGGCGCCGCCCCGGCGCCGCTCGAGCTCTCGCTCGCCGACGGCGAGCGGATCTGGGCCGACCGGGTGGTCCTGGCGATCGGCCCGCTCGGCGCGGGCGACCCGATCGAGGTCCCGGCCGAGCTGAAGGCCTCCGGCGCCTACGTCGCCGACCCCTGGGCGGCGGGAGCGCTGGAGGAGGCGAGCCTCGACCGCGAGGTGCTGGTCGTCGGCACCGGCCTCTCGATGGTCGACATCGCGCTGACCCTTTGCGAGGGAGGCGCCGGGCCGCGCGTCCGCGCCGTCTCCCGCCACGGCCTGGTCCCGCGCCGCCACCGCCGCACGCTGACCAACCTGCGCCGCTTCCACATCCCGACCGAGACCGGCCGACTGGAGCCGATGGTCGCCGCGATCTTCGCCCAGATCTGCCGCGTCTCCCAGCAGGGCGACGACTGGCGCGACGTGATCGACTCGATGCGGCCGGTGACGCCGGCGCTGTGGAAGGCACTCTCGACCGAGGAGCAGCGGCGGTTCCTGACCGATTACCAGCGCCTCTGGGACGTCCATCGCTTCCGCATGGCGCCCGAGGTGGCCGATCGCTTCGAGGCGCTGGAAGCCTCCGGGCGGATCCGCACCGAGTCGAACTCGATCGTCTCCCTGGAGCCGCACGGCGACCGCGTCCGCGTCTTCCTGCGCAAGCCCGGCGCGACCGAGCTCGACGAGGTCGTGGTGGACCGGGTGATCAACTGCTCCGGTGCCGGGACCGACCTGCGCCGCCAGGCGCCGCCGCTCCTGGCGGGCCTCCTGTCCGCCGGCCTTGCCCGCCCCGACGAGCTCGGTCTCGGCCTCGACGTCGACCGGCACGGGGCGCTCCTCGCCCCCGACGGCACGCCCTCGGAGCGCCTCTTCGCGATCGGCGCCCTGCGCAAGGGGGTCGAGTGGGAGGCGATCGGGATCACCGAGATCCGCGACCACTCCGGCGCCGTCGCCCGCAAGATCGTGCGGACCGGGGAAACCGAAGAGATCCCGTTGCCGACCGAGCTGCGTCCGGTCCCGGCGACTTCGAACGAGTGGGAGGCGGCGTGATGGCTCGACTCGATCTGGTCAAGGACCCGGTCACGGTGGCGAGCGAGGAGCTCGCCGCGGGCCGCATGGTCCTCCTGCGCGACGACGCCGAGCGCCGGGGGGAGGGCGACGTCCTGATCGCCGCCGAGTTCGCCGACGCCGCCGCGGTCAACTTCATGGCGACCGAGGCGCGCGGCCTCGTCTGCGTCGCGCTGTCGGGCGAGCGCTGCGAGCGGCTCGGCCTCGAGCAGATCGGCAATCGCGGCAACGCCTCCTCGCTGGGCGACTCGGCGATGGTCTCGATCGAGGCCCGCGACGGGGTCACGACCGGCATCTCGGCCGGCGATCGCGCCCGCACGATCGCCGTCGTCGCCGACCCCGCGAGCACCCCCGCGGACCTCGTCCAGCCCGGCCACGTCTTCCCGCTGCGCGCCCGCTTCGGCGGGTTGCTGGAGCGGGCCGGGCGCACCGAGGCAGCGGTCGACCTCACCGCCGGCGCCGGGCTCGGGGGCGCCGGAGTCCTCTGCCAGGTGATGCGCGACGACGGGCACATGGCGCGCGGCGAGGATCTCGAGCTCTTCGCCGCCCGGCACGGGCTCGCGATCGTCGACGTCTCCGCGGTCGCCCGCCGGCGGCGCGCCGCCGAGCCCGCCGCGGCGGCGAAGCTCGCCGCGACCGGCCGCGCGATGCGCGACGTGATGGGCCACTTCGCCACCGGCGTCTCGGTCGTCACCGCCCGCGACCCAGGCGGCGCCCCGGTCGGCACCACCGCCAACGCGATCTCCTCGGTCTCGCTCGACCCGCCGCTCCTGCTCGCCTGCCTGGCACGCAGCTCCGAGACCCTCGCCGCGATCCGCGACGAGCGTCGCTTCGCCGTCAACGTCCTCGCCGCCGAGCAGCGCCACCACTCCGACCGCTTCGCGCGCAAGGGAGACGCGGTACACGCCCACGAGGTCGAGTTCGACGAGCACGACCTCGGCGTGCCGGTCCTGCCCGGCTCGCTGGCGACGGTCGTCTGCGAGGTCGAGGCGATCCACCCCGCGGGCGACCACGAGATCGTGATCGGCCTCGCCCACCATCTCGAGCACCGCGAGCCCGGCGCCAAGCCGCTCCTTTTCTACCGCGGATCCTATTCGGAGATCCAGATCGAGGAGGACGAGCTTGCCGCCTGAGACCAACAACCCCGGCACGCCCCCCGGTACGAACCCCGGCACGCTTGTCTCGCATAGCGAGACAAGCGTGCAGATGAGAGTGGTGCTTGGCTCGACGACGTCGCCCGGGCGGATGCACCGGGCGCTGGAGGGGGCGATCGAGCGGGCCGGTGCGCGCGGGACCACCGCCGACCTGATCGACCTCGGCACGCTGCGGCTCGGCTTCGCCGACGGCACCCCGCCGGACCAGCTCGACGACGACACCGCGGCGACGATCGCGGCGCTCGAGAACGCGACGGCGCTGATCCTGGCGACGCCGGTCTACCGCGGTTCCCTGACCGGGTCGCTGAAGAACCTGCTCGACCTGACCCCCGTCCCGGCGCTCCAGGGTAAGGTCGTGGGACTGGTGGCGATGGGCGCCTCCGACCACCACTTCCTCGGTGCCGAACGGCACCTGCGCGACGTCCTCGCCTTCTTCGGCGCGGTCGTCATGCCGGTCGCCGTCTACCTGAACAACGGCGACTTCGAGGACGGCGTGCCGGGGGAGAGGGCGGCGACCGCCCTCGACGACCTCTTCGCCGCGACCGCCGAGGCGGCGGCGGCGTTGGCGGGCACCAAGACCGGCTTCGAGCCGGGGCCCCTCGCGGCGAAAGCGATCAAACCCAGGACATGACTCCCACGGCCGAACTTGAGCTTCCCCCGGTGATCGAGGCCGAGGCGTTGCCGGACTCCTCGGTCCGCGCCCTGGTCATCGACGCACACGCGCCCTCGCGGATCGGGCTCGCGGCGCTGCTCTCCGAGCAGGCCTGGATCGAACGGTGCCTGATGGCGGCGGGGAGCGAGGAATCGGTCGCGCTCGCCCGGCGGCACCGTCCCGACGTCGCGCTCCTCGACATCTCCCAGACCGGCCCCTTCGCCGGCTCGATCACGGCGATGATCCGCGAGGCCCACCCGGGCGTGCAGATCCTGCTGACCTCACGCTGCCGCACGTCGCCGGGGGCGTCGCCCGCGTCGCTCGGAGCGGTCGGCTTCCTGCCCGCCGGCGTCTCTCCCGAGGACGTGGTCGACGGCGTCCGCACCGCGGTGATGGGCGGCGAGGTCCTCGACTTCCCCGAGGCGGCCGTGCCCCGCTCCGGCGGCCCCGAGCTGACCGACCGCGAGCGCGAGATTCTCTTCCTCCTCGGCACCGGCAAGACCAACCGCGAGATCGCCGAGCGCCTGCACCTCGGCCCCGACAGCGTGAAGAAGAGCGCCACCGCGCTCTACCGCAAGCTCGGGGTGCGCAACCGCACCGAGGCCGCCCAGCGCGCCGCGACCGTCCTGGCCGCCTGACCTTCACCCGGCTCCCCGTCCCCCCACACAGGAGCACCCCAATGAACGACCAACCGCTGAACTTCTGCGCGTTCGTGATGAACACGCCGTCCCACATCATCCACGGCCTCTGGCGCGATCCCGAGGGCGACCAGATCCGCTACAACGAGCTCGATCTCTGGGTCGACCTCGCCCAGCGTCTCGAGGCGGGTGGCTTCGACGCGGCCTTCTTCGCCGACGTGATCGGCCTCTACACCGACTTCCGCGGCGGCCCCGAGTTCCACGAGGAGCTCGGCCTGCAGATCCCGTCGAACGACCCGATGGTGATCATCTCGGCGCTCGCCGCCGCGACCGAGAACCTCGGCCTCGCGGTAACGCTCGGCTTCGCCCAGTCGCCGCCGTTCCAGTTCGCCCGCCAGATGGCGACGCTCGACCACGCCACCAAGGGGCGGATCGCCTGGAACATCGTCACCGGCGCGAACCCGAACGGCTGGCGCAACCTCGGCTGGGACGGGATGCCCGCCCACGACACCCGTTACGCGATCGCCGACGAGTACCTCGAAGTCCTCTACAAGCTGTGGGAGGGATCGTGGGACGAGGACGCGCTCTTGCAGGACCGCGATTCCGGCCTCCACGCCGACCCCTCGAAGATCCACCCGATCGACCACGTCGGCAAGCCCTTCAAGTGCGAGGGCCCGTTCCTCGTCTCGCCCTCGCCGCAGCGCACGCCGCTGCTCTTCCAGGCGGGCTCCTCGCCGGTCGGCCGCGACTTCTGCGCCCGCCACGCCGAGGCCCAGTTCATCCAGAGCCCCTCGACCGAGGACGCCCGCAAGCAGATCACCGAAACCCGTGACCTGCTGGAGAAGCACGGCCGCACGCGCGACGAAATCAAGTTCTTCCAGGGCCTCTCGTTCGTCGTCGGCTCGACCGAGGAGGAGGCGCTGCGCAACGAGCGTGACCTCGAAGAGAAGATCGACGTCGACGGGATGGTCGCCCACATGGGCGGCGCGATCGGCGTCGACCTCGGCGGGCTCGACCCCGACGACACCCTCGACGCGGTCTCCACCGAAGGCGTTCAGGGCATCCTCGGTTGGCTGCGCGAGAGCGCCGGCGGCGGCAACCCGACGGTGCGCGACGTGATGCACCTGATGAGCCGCCGCACCCGCGTCGTCGGCACCCCTGAGCAGATCGCCGACCGCCTGGCGGAGTACCGCGAGGCCGGGGTGGACGGGGTCAACGTGATCAACGCGACGATCCCCGGCTCCTACGACGAGTTCATCGAGCACGTGATGCCGACGCTCCGCGAGCGCGGCCTGGCCGCCGACGGCTACCGCGAGGGCACGCTGCGCAACAAGCTGTTCGGCCACGACCGCCTCACCGAGCGTCACCCGGCGGCGCAGTACCGCGGCGCCTTCGCCCAGCGGGAGACGGCGACCGTTTAGGCGAAAGCCTCTCGATCCCCAACCGGGTAAACGTCGGACTTATTCCTGACTTACTAGGTCAACTAACTCTAGTTTGGACTCCAACATGAATAGACAAGACAAGAAACGACTCTCCTCCATCCTTGCCCTCGCCGCTGTCGCCGTGCTCGCCCTGGTGCTCTCCGCCTGCGGTGGGTCTTCGGCGACGGGGGCGGGGGCTACCTCCGGGGACTCCGGGGCCGCGGCCACCAACGACACCAACATCGTCGGTACCG
The DNA here is from genome assembly GCA_018268695.1 of Actinomycetota bacterium. Next base: position 8,458 of record JAFDWD010001083.1, on the reverse strand, counting down.
AAGGCGCGACCAAGCCGACCAGCACGCCGAAGTCGGGCGGCACGATCTCCTACGCGCACGAGATGGAAACCCCGTGCCTGACCGGCGGGTGGATCCAGGAGGCCTACATCGAGCGCCAGTTCGCCGACAGCCTCGTCTCGCAGACCAAAGACGGCAAGATCGTCCCCTGGCTGGCGACCAAATGGACCACCTCGAAGGACCACCTGACCTGGACCTTCACGCTGAAGCCGGGAGTGAAATTCACCAACGGCGAACCGCTCGACGCGAAAGCCGTCGTCGACAACTTCTACGCCTGGCTGAACCCGGAAACGCTGAACCCGACGGTCCAGACGTACATCGGCGCGTACTTCAAGTCGGCCAAGGTCATCGACCCGACGACCTTCCAGCTGACCCTGTCGAAACCGTATTCGCCGTTGCTCCCGGTGATCTCGCAGGGCTACTTCGGGATCCTCTCGCCGTCCACCTACAAGGGCGGGGCGGAAACCGTCTGCAACGAACCGATCGGCAGCGGCCCGTTCATCGTCGAGAAGTGGACGCACGGCCAGAACATCACCTTCACCCGCAACGACAACTACAACTCGGCGCCGGCCAACGCCTTGCACCAGGGCCCGGCGTATGCCGACAAGCTGGTGTGGAGCTACGTCAACGACCCGACCACCCGGTACGGCTCGCTGACCACCGGGCAGTCGAACGTGATCTACGACGTCCCCGGTCCCGACTGGGCGACCGCGCAGACCGAATACGAAGTGCAGCAATACATCACCCCGGGTCGTCCCGACACGCTCGACCTGAACACGATCAACGGCCCCTTCAAGGACAAAAAGGTCCGCGAAGCCTTCGCCTACGGTGCCGATCGCGAAGCGGCGACCGCCAGCGCCTTCGAAGGCAAGACGCCCTACAACGGCAACGGCGCGCTCAGCCAGACGACGCCGAACTTCAATCCCAACCTGGAAGACACCTGGCCCTACAACCCCGAGAAAGCGGAACAGCTGCTTGATCAAGCGGGCTGGGTGAAGAACAGCGACGGCGTTCGTGAAAAAGACGGCAAGCCGCTCGACATCCTGCTGATCTACGGCGCCAACTCGATCATCACCAACGAAGGCGCGACGGCTCTCCAGGACCTGCAGGCGCAGTGGAAAGAAGTCGGCTTCAACGTCGAGTTGAAACCGCTGGCCTTTGCCGAACTGTTCGCCGCCGAGTACACCAAGCCGACGTCCTATGACGCGACGATCGGTTACTGGACCTCGCCCACGGCCGGCGTGATGCTGATCACCTGGCGGCCCTGGAACGGCAAAGAACCGAACGCCTACAACAACCCGTTCTACAACGACCCGCACCTGATCGAACTGATCGAAAAAGGCAACGCCTCCTTCACCGAAGCAGAGAAAGACAAGTACTACGGTGAGGCCCAGGAAATCGTCACCAAGCAAGAGGTGGCAGTGGTCGGCGTCTACACCCAGGAAACCACCCTGGCGGTGGAACCGAACCTGAAAGGCGTCTGGCTCGAGGCGTCCCAGGGCGAGCCCGTCTTCTCTGACGCCTACTTCGAGGGTCAGAGCTGACGATGGCCACCTATGCGGAGCCCACGGGGGGTGCGGCGGTCGGCGTCAAGCCGCGCCGCGCCCCCTGGTTGAAGCGGATCGCCTGGCGCATTCTGGCGGCGATCTTCGTCCTCTGGGCGGCGGCGACGTTCGTCTTCTTCGTGCAGCAGCTGCTGCCGGGGAACCAGGCGACGCTGATCCTGAACCAGCAGACCGGCAACCAGCAGACCTACACGCCGGCGCAGTTGGCGCCGACCGAAGCCAAATACGGCCTCGACCAGCCGGTGATGACCCAGTACTGGGACTACATCAAGGGTCTCGCCCACGGTGACCTCGGCAACTCCTACACCCAGTTCAAGCCGGTGACGACGATCATCGGCGAACAGGTCGGGCCGACGCTGGTGCTGACGATCACGGCGCTGATCCTCGCCTGGTTGATCGCCCTCGGCACGATCCTGCTGACGTCGAGGCGAAGAAAGGTGGTCTCCAGCCTCGGCTCGGGGTGGGAGATCTTCAGCGCCGGCCTGCCGTACTACTGGCTGGGGGTGATCCTGCTGGTCGTCTTCTGCATCGAACTGAGGATCTTCCCGGTGCAGGGCGGGACCTCGATCGAGGGCCTGATCCTGCCGGCGCTGACCCTGGCGATCCCGCTCGGCGGGTTCATCGGCCAGGTCACCCGAGACGAGTTCGAGAAGGTGCTCGACCAGCCCTTCGTCACCTCCGCCCGCGCCCGCGGGATGGGTGATCTCGCGGTCCGTTTCAAGCACGTCCTGCGCCACTCGGTGCTGCCGGCGATCACGCTCTCCGGCTGGGCCCTCGGCGCGCTGATCTCGGGCGCGGTGATCGTCGAGACGGTCTTCGCCCGCCCCGGCATCGGCCAGATGATCGTCGGCGCGGCCGAACACCGTGACGTGCCGCTGGTCAGCGGCGTCGTGATGCTCGTCGCCTTCATCTACGTGATCTCGAACATCCTGGTGGACATCGCCTACGCGATCGTCGATCCGAGGTTGCGCGGATGAGTGCCACCCCGATTCCCGCTCCCCGACGCCTGGCCGTCCCCAGTATCCGACCCGGCGTCGCGCTCGCGGGCCTCGTCGTCGCCTTCTTCGTGGTGGCGATGATCGTCCCCGGGCTGCTCACGTCCCACGATCCCTACGCGGTCAACCTGGAGGAAACGCTCCAGCCGCCGTCCTGGGCGCACATCATGGGCACCGACCAGTCGGGCCGCGACCTCTACGCGCGGATCATCTACGGCGCCCGCGAGTCGCTCCTGATCGGGCTCGGCGCCACCGCGCTCGGGATGAGCCTGGCGATCGTCTTCGGCACCCTTGCCGGCCTCGGCAACAAGTGGGTCGACGGGGCGATCAACCGCGGGGTCGAGGTGATGTTCGCCTTCCCGATCCTGCTGCTCGCCCTCCTTTTCGTCGCCGTCTTCGGTCCAAGTGTCACGACCGAGATCGTCGCGGTCGGGCTCGGCACGGCCCCCGGCTACGCCCGCATGGTGCGTGGCCAGGTCCTCGCCGTGCGCGACTCCGGCTACGTCGAGGCCGCGCGAGCGCTCGGGCATCCCTACGGCTCGATCGTGCGGCGGCACATCTTCCCCAACGCGATGCGGCCGCTGGTGGTCGTGATGACGCTCGGCGTCGGCCAGTCGATCGTCTGGGCCTCGGGCATCGCGTTCCTCGGCCTCGGCGTCCCGCCGCCCTCGCCGGAGTGGGGAGCGCTGCTGAACGCCGGGCGCAACTACGTCACCCAGGCCTGGTGGCTGGAGGTGATGCCAGGGGTCGCGATCGTCCTCTTCTCGCTCTCCCTGACCACCCTCGGCCGCCACCTACAACAACGCCTCGAAGGAGGAGTACGTCGATGAAGATCCTGCCCCCGCTCCTCCGAGTGGACAACCTGCACGTCGGCTTCGGCGAGAAGCGGGACGTCACCGAGATCGTCCACGGCGTCTCCTTCTCGTTGGCGCCGGGCGAGTGCCTGGCGATCGTCGGCGAGTCCGGCTCGGGCAAGAGCGTCACCGCTCGCACCCTGGTCGGGCTGACCGGAGGAAAATCGCACGTCCGTGCCGACCGGCTCGAGTTCGACGGACGGGACCTGCTCTCGTTCAAGGACCGCGACTGGCGTGGCCTGCGGGGTAAGGACGTCGGCTTCATCCTCCAGGACGCGCTCGTCTCGCTCGACCAGCTACGGCCGGTCGGCAAGGAGATCGACGAGGCGCTGAAGCTGCACGACTGGGGCTCCAGGCATGAGCGTCAGGAGCGCGTGATCGAGCTGATGAACCTGGTCGGCATCCCGGAGCCGGAGGTGCGCGCGAAGCAGCGGCCCTACGAGCTCTCCGGCGGCCTGCGCCAGCGGGCGCTGATCGCCTCGGCGATCGCGATGGATCCGAAGCTGATCATCGCCGACGAGCCGACCACGGCGCTCGACATGACCGTGCAGGCACAGGTGCTGGAGCAGCTGCAGGCGGCGAAGGCGCGGGGCAAAGCGCTGATCCTGATCAGCCACGACCTCGCCGTCGTCTCCCAGCTCGCCGACACGGTGGCGGTGATGAACAGGGGAGTGCTGCTGGAGTACGCCCCCGCCGCGCAGCTCTTCGCCCGCCCCGAGCACGAGTACACGAAGGCCCTGATCGAGGCGATCCCGAGCGCCGACTCGCGCGGCGAGCGGCTCTCCCCGGTCGAGCGGCGCGCCTCGCTCGGCGTCGCCCGCGCCTACGAGGCGAGCGATGCACCCGTCCTCAAGGCGGAGCGTTTGTTCAAGTCGTTCCGCGGCCCCGACGGGGTCGACCGCACGGTGGTCAACGACGTCTCCTTCGAGCTCGCCCAGGGCGAGACGCTGGGGATCGTCGGCGAGTCGGGCTCCGGCAAGACGACGACCGCGCGCCTCGCCCTCGCCCTGCTCGAGGCCGATGGCGGCGGCATCACCTTGGCCGGCGAGGAGTGGTCGGGCCTGCCTGAGCGCGAGCGCCGCAAGCGCCGCGCCGACATCTCGGTGATCTATCAGGACCCGCTCTCTTCCTTCGACCCTCGCTGGTCGGTCGAGCAGATCATGCTCGACGCGCTGAACCAGGGCACCGGTGACCGCAAGGCCCGCAAGGGGCGGATCGTCGAGCTGCTGGAGATGGTCGGCCTCGAGGCCGAGCACCTCACGCGGCGCCCGCTGCAGCTCTCCGGCGGCCAACGTCAGCGCGTCGCGATCGCCCGGGCGCTCGCCCCGCAGCCGCGGGTGATCGTCTGCGACGAGCCGGTCTCGGCGCTCGACGTCTCGATCCAGGCCCAGGTCCTCGACCTGCTGGCCGACCTGCAGGAGGAGCTCGGCGTCTCCTACCTGTTCATCTCGCATGACCTCGGCGTCATCCACCACATCTCCGACCGCGTGCTGGTGATGTGCGACGGGAAGGTGGTCGAGTTCGGCGACGCCGACGACGTGCTGCTGCGCCCGCACCATCCGTACACGAGGAAGCTGGTGGAATCGCTGCCGGTGCTGGAGCGGCCCGAGCCGACCGGCCCGCGCCCGTTCGGCCGCCCGCCGCGCCGCTCCGGCGCGCCGAGCTTCTCCGAGGAGCTGGCCGCATGAACGTCGCCGCACCCCCGGCGGCGGCGCGGCTCACCACCGCGGCGGAGGCGATCGCCGCGGCGGTGGGCTTCGCCGCCGAGATCGGTCCAGGCGCGGTCGAGCGCGACCGCGAGCGGCGCGTGCCGGTCGCCGAGCTGGAGGCGCTGGGACGGACCGGCATCCTCGCCCTCGGCATCCCGGTCGAGCGCGGAGGCGGCGGCGCGAGCGCGGCGACGATCGTCGAGGTCTCCCGCCTCATCAGCGCCGCCGACCCGGCGATCGGCCAGGTCCCGCAGAACCACTTCCAGCTGGTCGACGCGCTGGTCCGCTACGGCGACGTCGGTCAGAAGGAGCTGCTGTTGAGCGAGGTCGTGCGCGGCGCCCGCTTCGGCAACGCCTGGTCGGAGCGCGGCGGAAAGAACCCGCTCGATTTCCGGACCGAGTTGCGCACCGATGCCGCCGGCACCCTGCGCCTGAACGGTCGCAAGTACTACTCGACCGGCGCGCTGACGGCACAATGGGTCCCGGTCAGCGCCTTCGACGAGAACCGCGAGCGCGTCTTCGTCTACGTGCCACGCGACGCCGAGGGGTTGGAGGTCGACCAGGACTGGACCGCCTTCGGCCAGCGGGCGACGATCAGCGGCACGACGGTGCTGCGCGACGTTGCGGTACGGCCCGAGTGGGTGCTGCGCCTGCGCCCCGACAAGCCCGCCGACACCTTCTCCGCCTTCGCCCAGATCCTCCACGCGGCGGTCGACGTCGGCATCGCTCGCGGCGCGCTCGACGAGGCGGCCCGCCACCTGGGCGCGCACACTCGCCCCTGGTTCGAAGCCGAGGTCGAGCGGGCCGCCGAGGAGCCCTACGTCGTCGCCCACCTCGGGCGCCTCGAGGTGCGGGTGCGCGCCGCCGAGTCCCTCCTCGACGCCGCCGCCCGCGGCCTCGACGCGGCGGCCGCCCGCCCGAGCCCGGAGCTGATCGACGCCGCCCGCCTCGGCGTCGCCGCGGCCCGCGCCTGCGGCGCCGAAACGGCGCTCGAGGTCTCCTCCGACGCCCTCGACGTGCTCGGCTCCTCGGCCGCCGACGAGGCCTTCGGGCTCGATCGCCACTGGCGCAACGCGCGCACCCACACCCTCCACGACCCGACCCGCTGGAAGTACGTCCACCTCGGGCGTCACCTGATCGACGGCACCGTGCCCGGGCCGGAGAACTTCCTCATCTGAAAGGACCACGCACATGCCCCGCCTTCGCTTCAACGCCTTCTCGATGAACTGCGTCTCCCACATCCACCACGGCCAGTGGGTGCGCGAGGACTCGCGCTCCATGGACTACACCGACCTCGACGCCTGGGTGGAGCTGGCCCAGCTGCTGGAGCGCGGGAAGTTCGACGCACTCTTCCTCGCCGACGTGGTCGGCACCTACGCGGCCTACGGCGGCAGTCGGGACGCGGCGGTCGAGGAGGGGCTGCAGACGCCAGTCAACGACCCCTCGCTGCTGATCCCGGCGATGGCGTTGGCGACCGAGAACCTCGGCTTCGCCTTCACCCAGTCGGTGCTGCAGGAGCAGCCGTTCAACTTCGCCCGGCGGCTCTCGACGCTCGATCACCTCACCAAGGGGCGGGTCGGCTGGAACATCGTCACCTCCTACCTGCCCGACGCGGCGCGCAACCTCGGCTACGGCGGGCTGCCGAATCACGAGGACCGCTACCGGCGCGCCGAGGAGTACATGCAGGTGATCTACAAGCTGCTCGAGGGGAGCTGGGAGGAGGACGCGGTGGTGCGCGATCTCGCCAACGGCGTCTACGCCGACCCGGCGAAGATCCACGACATCGACCACCACGGCGAGTTCTTCCCGGACGTCCCCGGGCCGCACCTCTCCGAGCCCTCGCCGCAGCGCACGCCGGTGCTCTTCCAGGCCGGCACCTCCGAGCCGGGGCGCGAGTTCGCCGCCCGCAACGCCGAGGCGATCTTCCTGATCTCCCGCACGCCCGACGCGGCGCGCCAGACGATCGCCGACATCCGCGGCCGTGCCGCCGCCGTCGGCCGCGACCCCGAGGACATCGTCTTCTTCCAGGGCATGTCGTTCATCGTCGGCGGCACCGAGGAGGAGGCGCTCGCCAAGGCGGCCGACTTCGACTCGACCCAGAGCCTGCGCGGGTACGCCGCGCACATGGGCGGCGGCATGGGGGTCGACCTCGCCGACGTGCCCCTCGACGCGCCGATCGGCGAGGTAGAGCAGTACAACACCCAGGGCATCGTCCAGGGGCTGATCGACTCGGCGCCGGACAAGACCTGGACCTTCGGGGATCTGCTCGCGAACCGCTCGATGAACCGCGTCGTCGGCACGCCGGAGCAGATCGCGGACGCCTTGGAGGACTGGGTCGACGCCGGCGTCGGCGGCATCAACATGCCCTACTACGTGACCCCGGGGACCTTCGCCGACTTCATCGACGGAGCCACCCCCGAGCTGCAGCGGCGCGGCCTGATGCAGAGCGAGTACGCCGAGGGCACGCTGCGCGAGAAGCTCGCCGATGGACGGGTCGGGGCGCGGCTGCCGGAGCGCCATCCCGGCGGCCGGACGCGGGCCGAGCGGCTCGGGCGCCCGGCGGAGCCCGCGGCGGCATAGGGGGAGGGGACCCGGCCATGCCCGTCAAGCTCCACTGGTTCCTGCCGACCAACGGCGACTCCCACACCGACCTCAGCCTCGGCAACGCGGTCGGGGCGCACGGGGCGCGGATCGACGACGCGGCGACCAACGCCCGCAAGGGCGACCTCGCCTACATGTCGCAGGTCGCCCGCGCCGCCGAGAGCCTCGGCTTCGAGGCGGCGCTGACGCCGACCTCCTCCTGGTGCGAGGAGGCGTGGGTGATCACCGCCGCGCTGACCCAGCTGACGCGGGACTTCAAGTACCTGGTCGCCTTCCGTCCCGGCCTCCAGTCGCCGACCCTCGCCGCGCAGGCGGCCGCCACCTACCAGCGCGTGTCGGGGGACCGGCTGCTGCTGAACGTGGTGGTCGGCGGCGACGCGATCGAGCAGCGCCGTTATGGCGACACGATCGGCAAGGACTCCCGCTACGCCCGCGCCGACGAGTTCCTGGCGATCGTGCGGGAGCTGTGGAGTGGGGAGGAGGTCGACTTCTCCGGCGAGTGGTACGAGATCGAGGGGGCGCGCCTGCTCGATCCGCCGGCCTGGCCGACGGTTTACCTAGGCGGAAGCTCCGCCGCCGCTCTCGAAGTAGCGGCCCGAAGGGCTGATGTCTTCCTCACCTGGGGCGAGCCGCCCGCGGCGGTCGCGGCGAAGCTCGACGCGGTGCGCGAGGCGGCCGACCGCGAGGGCCGTGAGCTCGGCTTCGGCATCCGCCTC
>JAFDWD010001082.1 GCA_018268695.1 Actinomycetota bacterium | reverse complement strand
GGTGAGCGCGTCCTGGACTTTGCGGTTGGTGAGGACGTTGGCCGAGCCCGTCAGCAGAAACTGGCCCGGCGTCTGGTCGGCGTCGACGGCCCCCTTGATCGCGAGCAGCAGATCGGGGCCGGCCCGCTGGACCTCGTCGAGCAGGACCGGGCGCGAGAGGCCGGCCACGAATCCCTCGGGGTCGCGGCTCGCCGCATCCCTCGCCGCTCGGTTGTCAAGGCTGGGTACGTCAGCGAGGTGCTCGCTGACATCGCCATGAGCGTAGTGCAAATTGGGAAAGTCAGCTATGCAATTTGGGAGATCACTCTAGGGAATATGGGAAGTCGGCAAGCGATAAATGGGAAGAAAGAGGATGGCTAGCGCCGTGGCGCTACGGTGCGGTCTTGGGCGCCGAACCGCCAGAGACCGACCCGCCCCAGGGCTTCGACGTCGATGACCGCGAACTCGACCAATTCATCGCGGATTGGGAGGCGGTCGACCGTCAGGCCGCGCGCGTGCTGCGCGAGGCTCTCGGCGAGCATCGCGGTGAACTGATTCCGGACGGGGAGCCTGACGCCGTCGGCTCTCGCATGCGCGAGGGGTTGGCGACCGGCGTCGATCCGTTCGACTGGATCGGCAGGGCTGCCGGCCTCGATCGCGAGGCGCCCCCTGATGACGATACGGAGCTTCTCCTCCGCTGCGTCGCCGCGACGATCTCACCGCGCGAGGAGACTGGCCTCGACCCCGAGGAGGAGGCGATGATGAGCTCGATCGAGCACGCCGATTGGCTTGGGGCGATCGTCAGCTTGGTGCGCGCCGGCCCGGGTGCCGACGCTTCGCCGCGCTCGCTCGTCGCCGGGATCGCGGCCTGTCCGGAGGTCGAGCCGGGACCGGGCGGGGATTCCGATGATGACGTCGCCTTCTTGGAAGCCGCGTTCTCGGTTCTCGCGGTCCCTTGGCTCGTGCTGGGGGTGATCGATCGCGAGGAGCGCCTCACCGCCCTGGGCGCCTGGATGCTGCCGAGATCGCTCGCCCGTGCCTGGGGCTCGGATTTCGACGCTGTGGATTGACGGTCGGCAGAGGCCGGTAGATCCGGGTCTCAGGCCGAAGGTCGCCAGTTCGAATCTGGTCGGGCGCATCTCCTGCTGGACGGCTCATAGGGCTGGATCTGGCTCCAAACGTCGATTGGCGGCTCGTCGACCCTCCGATGTCGAAGAGGTCAGCCGAGTCAGCAAAGGCCCCTCTTCGACCGGTTTCGGCCCCTTCACGGTCCCTTTGAACGGCGCACCTCACCCGGGTCCCTGAACTTGGAATGCGCCGTGGCGGACCTCGCCGAGCACGAGCTGAAGCTCCTCCCCTCCACTCCAGCGCATGAATTTCCCGGGCGGCCGCCGGCCGCCAAAGCCGCGCAGATTGCTCCGCCCCAGGGCGCGTAGCTCGCGACGATGCCCGAACCGCCGAGCATCTTCGACGCCGAGAGACGGAGGCTTCGGCGCCCGGGTATCAAGGTTTGAGAATTTCGAGTAGAGCGTTGCCGGTACCGACCTCCGGTCCCTGTGACGCCTCCCCGGTGTCCGCCGCACATCTCGCCGCGGTGCCTCCCTTGCCGTCGAGTGCCGTTGTCATCGAATCGCATCGGCGCGAGTACAGATGTCGTGTTTGACGGCCGGATGATCAGCTGTCCGGCGAACGGCGCCAAAAAGACCAGCAAATAGGCGGTTTTCGTGAGAATGCGCTTGCGTTTGGAATCGATTGCGGTATCGTGCCCGAAATCGCTTCCAGGAATCGGGAAGCGGGGTCCCGTCAACTAGTGGGAATTGAGGAGGAGAAGGTGTCGACGGAAGACGCTGTTGGTGAGGCGCGAGGTCTAGCCGCCGGGTTTGGTGTCCGGGGGTTCGGCTCCTTCGCGCGGGCTCACCGCTCGAAGTTCGCGCTCCTGACGGTGATCGGGCTGATCGTTGTGATCGCCGCGTCCGGCTCGGACGTGTTCTTCACCTGGCAGAACTTCGAAAATATCCTCGTCCAGGTCTCGATCGTCGGCATCCTTGCCTGCGGGACGACGATGCTGATGGTCTCGGGCGGGATCGACCTGTCGATCGGGTCAGCCGTCTCCCTGACCGGGGTCGCCACCGGCTACTTGATGACCCACGGCTGGTCGGTGATCGCCGCAATCGGGGCGGGGGTGCTGCTGGCGATCCTGGTCGGGCTGGCGATCGGGACCCTTGTCTCCTTCTCCACCTCGCACCCCTTCATCCTCACCCTCGGGATGCTGACCCTGCTGCAGGGTGTCGCGCTGCTGATCTCCAACGTGCCGATCAGCGAACTACCGGAATCCTACCTCGACTGGGTCGACGGCCACGTCTTCGGCCTGCCACTTCTGGTTGTCGCCTTCATCGTCTGCGCGGTCGCCGTCCACCTGGTCCTCAGCATGACCAGCTTCGGCCGTTGGCTCTACGCGATCGGCGGCTCCGAAAGCGCCTCGAAGCTGGCCGGGATCCGCGTCAGCTGGGTGAAGATCGCTCTCTACGGACTGAACGGTCTCTTCGTCGGCATCGCCGCCGCGCTGATGGTCGGGCAGCTCTCGGCGGCCTCACCCGACATGGGGTCGGGTCTCGAACTCTCGGCGATCGCCGCCGTCGCGGTCGGCGGCACGCCACTCGCGGGCGGCCGCGGGGGTGTGTTCGGGACGATCCTCGGCGTACTCCTCCTGGGGTTGATCGCCAACGCACTGAACCTTTTGTCGATCACCGGAAACCTGCAGTACGTAATCCAGGGCATGGTGATCATCGTCGCAGTAATGGCACAGCGAGGCTCTCGCTAGAGAGGTTGGGACTCGTCGTCAGGCCGGGACAAGTCTGGTCCCGTTTTCGAAGAACTAAGAGGAGGAGAGAAGTTGCATAGCAAACTCAAAGAGAGCGTACGCTGGGTGTTCGTCCTGGCGGCGGTAGTGGCGCTCGCGATCGGCGTCGCTGCCTGTGGGTCGTCTTCCGACTCGTCGAGCTCGGCATCGTCCGAAGCGAGTACCAGCAGTGAAGAAGAAGCGCCCTCCGGCTCGACCGAAAAGCCGCTGGAAGGCAAGACCATCGCCTACATACAGACCGGCTCGCTCGAATACTACGAGTACTCCGCCGAAGGCGCGAAGACGGCGATCGAAGTACTGGGCGGCACCCCCGAGGTGCTCAACTCCGAACTCGACCCGAGCAAGGAGCTCGCCAACGTCCAGGACGCGATCACCAAGCAAGTCGACGGCATCGTCCTCTTCCCGCTCAGCGATGCCAGCGAGAAGGCCGCGGTCAAGGAGGCCAACGACGCGGGCATCCCGATCAGCATCGTCGGCATCATCCCGCTGAAGGAAGTGCAGCCGATGATCGCCGGTGACGCCGCGGTCCACTTCATGGACTACGCGAAAGTGCTCGGCGAAGCCTTTGCCGAAGTCGTCCCCACCGGCCCGGTCGCGATGATCACCGGCCTCGAGGGTCGTCAGGAGGTCGTCGAATTCAAACAGGCCTTTGCCGAAGGCTTCGGTGACTCCTCTCGGATCGTCGAGGAGGTCGACGGCGAATACCTGCGCCCGAAGGCCTTCTCTCTGACCCAGGACATCATGGCCAAGTACCCCGACCTGAAGGGCCTGATCGTCCAGAACGAGGACATGGCCGTCGGCGCCGTCCAGGCGCTCGGCTCGAAGATCGGCCAGGTCGCCGTCACCTCGCAGAACGGTTCTCCCGTCGGCAACGAACTGCTCGAAAAGGAAAAGCTCAAGGTGACCATCGGTGCGTCTCCGACGCAGGAGGCGACCCTCTCGGTCCGCCTGCTGGCGGAAGACATCGCCGGCGAACCGGCCGCGGAAAAGATCTGCGCGACCCCGTTCGCCCTGAATTACCCCGGCGAAATCAAATCCGAACCGTATGAAGCCACCCCGGCGCTGGTCGAAAAATGGATCAAGACCACTAAATGTGCGGGTCCCGACGGTAAATAGTCAGCAGTAACACACCACTGTGCTGCCCGCGGCGAATTCGGTCGCCGCGGGCAGGCACAGGGTGATGGCAGGGCATAGGCGCACGTGGCGGACCCAACACTTTGAAAGGTGAAGATGGAGAGCAACAACGTAGGCACCGGCACGGCGGCCCCGGGGGAAACTCATAACGGGCTTACCATCCGTGACATCGAGGTGATCGCGCTGCGCGCTCCCCTCGCTCGCGAATACCGCGGCAGTCACTACCGCATGACGCACCGGGCCACGGTCATCACCCGCGTGATCACCGAGGAGGGGCTCGTCGGCGAGGCCTACGCCGGCGACGAGGACGACGGCCTCGCGGCGATCGTCCGGATCCTCCGTGAGGAGATCGCCCCCGCCGTCCGCGGCCTCGACGCCTTCGCCGTCGAGCGCTGCTGGGAGGCGGCGTTCCCGGTCACCTTTGACATCCTCCGCGACCGTCGCCTCGGCCTTGTCGCGCTCGCCGGCCTCGACGCCGCGATCTGGGACCTGGTCGGCAAGGCGCTCGGCCAGCCGCTCTGGCGGCTCTGGGGCGGCTACCGCCAGAGCCTGCCGATGATCGTGATCGGCGGCTACTACCCGGCCTCGCTGGAGGAGCTGGCCGAAGAGATGCACCGTCACCGCGAGAGCGGCATGGCGGGGATCAAGTTCAAGGTCGGTGGCCTCTCTCCGGAGGAGGACGCGAAGCGCGTGATCGCAGCTCGCGAGGCAGCCGGCGATGACTTCGTGATCGCGATCGACGCCAACCAGGGCTACACGACCGCCGAGGCACTGCGGCTCTGTCGCCTGCTCGAGGGAGTCGGCATCCGCTGGTTCGAGGAGCCGGTCGGCTGGCAGAACGACCGCCGCGGCATGCGCGACGTGCGGATGCGGGGCGGGATCCCGGTCTGCGCCGGTCAGAGCGAGTACTCGCCGAGCGGCTGCCGCGACCTGATCGAGGCCGGTTCGATCGACGTCTGCAACTTCGATGCCTCCTGGTCCGGTGGGCCGACGGCCTGGCGGCGCACGGCGGCCATCGCCCACGCCGCCGAAGTCCAGATGGGGCACCACGAGGAGCCGCACATCGCCGCCCATCTCCTCGCCAGCCAGCCGCACGGCACCTACGTCGAGTGCTTCGAGCCGGACCGCGATCCCTTCTGGTGGAACCTGATCACCAACCGGCCCGAGCTGGTCGACGGCGAGCTGACGCTGCCCTCGGCGCCCGGCCTGGGTTGGGAGCTCGACTGGGACTACGCCAACCGGTACCGGGTCGAGGACCAATAGACCATGGCCGAGACGGTCCTCGCCGCCACCGGTGTCGTCAAGCGCTTCGGCGCGACGACGGCTCTGGACGGCGCCAACTTCGACATCGGCAAGGGTGAGATCGTCGGCCTGGTCGGCGCCAACGGCGCCGGCAAGTCGACGCTGATCAAGATCCTCTCCGGCGCTCAGCAACCGGACGAGGGCGAGATCCGGATCGGCGCCGAGGTCCGGCATGGGCTGACGCCGCGGATAGCCCAGCGTCTCGGCGTCGCCACGATCTACCAGGAACCGAGCCTGGTGCCGACCCTCGGCCTGGCCGAGAACATCGTGCTCGGCCGCGAGCCGACGCACCGCCACGCGCTTCTGGCCCGTCGCCGCGAGCGGCTCTCGGCCCGCGAGTGCCTGGAGCGGGTCGGTCTCAGCGATCGGATCGGGATGACCGCCGGCGAGATGAGCCCGGCCGGGCAGCAGATGTTGGAGATCGCCAAGGCCCTGTACCGCGATAGCCGCGTCGTGTTGATGGACGAGCCGACCGCCGCCGCCGGCGAAACCGAGAGCCTGCGCCTGTTCGAGGTGATCCACTCGCTGACCGAAGCCGGCGTCGCGGTCATCTACATCTCCCACCGCCTCGACGAGGTGCTCGAGCTCTCCGATCGCATCTTCGTCATGCGCGACGGCAAGACCGTGTTCGGCGGCGCGGCCGAGGGCCAGAGCGAGACGACGCTGGTGCGCCACATGATCGGCCACGACGTGACCAAGATCGAGGCGCAGGCGCGGACCCGGGGCGAGGTCGTGCTCGCGGTCCGCGGCCTCGGCCAGGGCGGCCGGATCCACGACGTCAACTTCGATATCCACCGCGGCGAGGTGCTCGGGATCACCGGCCTGGTCGGCTCCGGGCGCTCACGGCTGGGGCGGCTGATCTTCGGCGCCGAGCGCGCCGACCGCGGCGAGATGCAACTGCTCGGCAAGCCCTACAGCCCGCGCTCGCCGCGCGCCGCGATCCACCGCGGCGTCGGCTTCGTCCCCGAGGACCGCAAGCGCGACGCGCTGCTACTCGATCTCGGCGCGGCCAAGAACGTGACCCTGGCGAAGTCGATCTCGCGTCTCGGGCTGCTGCGTCCCCGCGCTGAGCGCCGCGCGGCGATGAAGTGGATCGAGCGCCTCGGGGTCAAGCCGCGATCGGCGGTGGCGCTGCCTCGCTTCCTCTCCGGCGGCAACCAGCAGAAGCTGGTGATCGCGCGCTGGCTGCACACCGACGCGCAGCTGCTGATCCTCGACGAGCCCGGCCAGGGAGTCGACATCGACGCCCGCGCCCAGATCCTGATCGCGCTGCGCGAGCTCGCCGCCAAAGGGCGGGCGGTGATCGTGATCTCGCAGGAACTCGACGAGCTCGAGGAGGTCGCCGACCGCGTCCTGGTGATGCGCCGCGGCGCGATCGCCGGCGAGCTGTCGGTCGACGAACTCGACGAGGAGAAGGTCCTGTCGCTGGCGATGGTGACCGGGGAAAAGGGCGATCAGACGAAAGGAGAGATGGTCAATGGGTAGTGCAGGAGAGGTCAAGCTGAGGGTCATCCAGGTCGGCGTCAACGGCTGGGGAGCGACCTGGGTGCCGCGCATCGTCTCCTCGCCGCGGTGGGAGTTGGTCGCGATCGCCGACCTCGACCCGGAGGCGCTGGCCGAGCAGGGCGAGATGCACGGGATCCCGGCCGAGCGCCGCTTCGCCGGCCTCGCCGAGGCGGCCGCGGCCGTCGAGGCCGACGCGGCGCTGATCGTCACTCCCGTCGCCAGTCACCTGGCGGTCGCCACCGAAGCTTTCGAGGCCGGCCTCGACGTGCTGATCGAGAAGCCGCTGGCCGACACCATGGCCAACTCGCTGGAGCTGGTCAGCCGCGCCGAGGCTGCGGACAGGACCCTGATGGTGAGCCAGAACTACCGCTTCCGCCGCGCCGCTCAGGTCGTTGCGCGAATCATGAAGGAAGGCTGGTTGGGCCCGCTCGGCTTCGCCAACATCACGTACCGCAAGGAGCTCCACTTCGTCACGCCGGACGAGCCCCACGGGTTCGCCGCCTACGAGTACATCCGCGACATGGCGATCCACCACCTCGATCAGATCCGCGGCCTGCTCCGATGCGAGCCCGCCGTCGTCTACGGCCACAGCTACAACCCGAGCTGGAGCTGGTTCCGCCACCCGCCGATGCTGAACGCGGTGCTGCAGCTCGAGGGCGGCGGCGTGGTCGAGTACTTCGGCTCCTGGGGCGCCCGCGGCCGCCAGACCACCTTCGACGGCGACTGGTACATCGAGTGCGAGGAAGGCCAGATCGAATTCGTGAACAATCGCGTCCTCGTCCGCCCCGAGCTGCCCTGGCTCGCGGTGCAGATGGACGGTTTCATCGAGCGCAACGGCTGGCTCGAAGCCGAGATCCCGATGGACACCCCCGAGGACCGCAGCTACGTCCTCGAGGCATTCCACCGCAGCCTCGTCAGCGGCAGGGCTCCGGAGACCAATGGCCGCGACAATCTCCGCTCGATCGCCCTCACCTTCGCCCTCGCCGACTCCGCCCGCCTCGACGAGCCCCGGGCGATCGCCGACTACCTCACCCCCGCCAACTCCTGACCGGGGCGGCGCCGCCTCGGCGGCGCCGCCCCGGCAACGCCTACAGCGCCAGGCCGACCGGCTCCTCCAGCAGCTGCCGGACCCGGGCGAGGAACTTGGCCCCGTCGGCGCCATAGAGGATGCGGTGATCGCAGGAGAGGGTGACGTTCATCAGCTGGGCGGGGACCATTTGCCCGTTTCGCACGGCGGGACGTTCGGCGATCCGTCCCACCGCCAAGATCCCGGCCTGCGGGGAGTTGACGATCGCGCTGAAGGAGTCGATGCCGAACATGCCGAGGTTGGAGACGGTGAAGGTGCCGCCGGAGAGCTCCGGTGGGGTGATCGTTCCTTCGCGGACCTTGGTTGCCAGGGCTCTTGCCTCGACGGCGATCTGCCTGAGGCCCTTCGTGTCCGCGTCGAAGAGGGTCGGGACCACCAATGCGTCCTGGGCGGCGACGGCGATGCCGACGTTCACTCGCGAATAGAGCTCAAAGCGCCCGTCCTTATATGCGCCATTGGCCCTGGGGAATTCCTTCAGGGCCAAAGCACAGGCCTTGACTACCATGTCGTTGAAGGAGGGGACGACGTCGCCATCGTTCGCCGCGGACTTGATCGCCGCTCGTGCTTCGACCGCGCGGCTCATGTCGACCTCGGCTTCCAGATAGAAGTGCGGCGCCGTCGCCTTTGACTCCGCCATCCGACGCGCCACCACCTGCTGCAACTTCGTCAACTCCTGGACCTCCGCCGCACCCTTCGCCGTCTCGGTCCCGGCGCTCCCGGAGTCAGCTCCCGGCGTGCCGCCGGCACCTTCCGCGGCCTGCTTCACGTCCCGCTTCACGATTCTTCCGCCACGCGCCGACCCGGCTATCGAGGCCAGGTCGATGCCCTGGTCCTTGGCAAGCCTTCGCGCGACGGGAGAAGCCCTGATCCGCCCGCTGTCTCTCGGTGCGCTCTGGACCTCGGTCGCAGGAGATGCCACCTCGGCCGTTGCCGCCGGTGCCGTCGTCGCGGCCGGCGCCTGCGACGGCTCGCCGATCACGGCGATAGGACTGCCGACGGGTGCGCCCTCGTCGTCGGCCACGACGATCTGCGTCAGCGTTCCGGCGACGTCGGCCTCGTAGACCATGTTCGCCTTGTCGGTCTCGATTTCGACAAGCGGCTCGCCGAGCGCGACCTCTTCGCCGACCTGTTTCAGCCACCGCAAGACGGTGCCCTCCTCCATCGAGTCCGAGAGGCGGGGCATGGGGACGTCGGGCATCGTTGTTCCTCCTAGAAGCTGACGGTCGACTTGATGGCGTCCACGATCCGCTCCACGTCCGGCATCCAGGCGGCTTCCAGAGCACCGGCGTAGGGAACGGGGGTGGGATCGGCGGCGAGCAGCTGCGGCGGCGCGTCGAGCGACTCGAAGCGCTCCTGCATCACCCGGGCGACCAGGGTCGCGCCCCAGCTTCCGGCCGGGCTCGCCTCCTGGACGACCAGCAGGCGGTTGCTTGCGTCGACGCTGTCGAAGACGGCGTCGTAGTCGAAGGGCTCGACGGTGCGCGGGTCGATCAGCTCGACCTCGATTCCCTCACCGGCGACGCTCTCGGCCGCCTCCAGCGCCCGATGGCGCATCGCCTGGGTGGCGACGACGGTGACGTCGCTGCCGCGGCGGACGATCTCGGCCTTGCCCAGCTGCAGCGGCTCGATCTGCTCGGGCAGCTCTTCCTTGAGATTGAACAGACCCTTGTGCTCGAAGTAGAGCACCGGGTCGGGGTCGCGCACGGCGGCCCGCAGCAGCGCGTAGGCGTCGGCGCAGGTGCCGGGGACGACGAGCTTCAGGCCGGGGACGTTGAGGAACCAGTTCTCGCAGGTCTGCGAGTGCTGGGCGCCGAAGCCCGCGCCCGCGCCGCTCGCCATCCGGATCGTGACCGGCACCGAGACCTGACCGGCGGTCATGTAGCGGTACTTGGCGAGCTCGTTGGCGATCTGGTCGAAGCAGACTGCGGCGAAGTCGGCGAACATCACCTCGGCGATCGGGCGCAGGCCCTGGGTGGCGGCGCCGATCGCGGCGCCGACGATCGCCTGCTCGGAGATCGGCGTGTCGAGCACGCGCTCGGGGCCGAAGCGCTCGAACAGCCCTTCGCTGGTCTTGAAGGCGCCGCCCGCGGCGCCGACGTCCTCGCCGATCACGAAGACGTCAGGGTCGGCGGCGAGCTCGTCGGCCATCGCCATCGTGACGGCCTGTTTGTAGGTCACGGTCGAGGTCATGCGTAGACGTGCTCCAGTCGGGACTCGGGGGCGGGGTCGGGCCAGTTGGTGGCACGCTCGAGGGCGGCGGCGACGGCGCCCTCGGCGGCCGCCTTGACCTCGTCGATCTCGGTCTGCCCGACACCGGCGGCCCGCAGGGCGCGTTCGTGGACGAGGATCGGATCGCGCTCCAGCCAGGCCTCGAGCTCGCCCTCGGGGCGGTAGCTCGCCGGGTCCGAGCGCGAGTGGCCCTTCTGGCGATAGGTGAGCGCCTCGATCAGGGTCGGACCCGCGCCACCGCGCGCCCGCGCCACCGCTTCCGCCGTGACCGCACCGACAGCGAGGACGTCGTTGCCGTCGACGGTAGCCTTCGCCATCCGGTAGGCGTCGGCGCGGTCGGCGATATTGGCCACCGGCGTCGTCGTCGCGATCGGCGAGTACTCGCCGTACAGGTTGTTCTCGCAGACGAAGATCGCCGGCAGCTTCCAGATCGAGGCCAGGTTGAGCGCCTCGTGAAAGGCGCCTATGTTGGTGGAGCCGTCGCCGAAGAAGCAGACGCTGACCTCGCTCGTCTTGCGGTAGCGGGAGGCGAAGGCGAGACCGGTGGCGATCGGCAGGTGGGCGCCGACGATCGCGAAGGAGCCCATCGCGCCGACGCTGACGTCAGTCAGGTGCATCGAGCCGCCCTTGCCGCCGCAGAGGCCTCCGGCCTTGCCGAGGATCTCGCCGAAGGAGCGATCCAGCGGCGCCCCCATGGCCAGGGTCGCGGCGTGGCCGCGGTAGGTGCAGGTCATCGTGTCGCCCTCGCCGAGCGCCCGGCAGGCGCCGACCGAGACGGCCTCCTGGCCCTGGCCGAGATGGGTGGAGCCGCGCACCAGGCCTTGAGCGAAGAGGCGGTGGCAGGCGTCCTCGAAATGGCGGATCTCGACCATCGCCCGCAGGAGGTCGAGCTGGACCTCCTTCGTCGGAGCGGCGGGGGTCGCTTCCTCAGTGCTGGTCATCGGGGGTTTCCTCCGAGTGTTGGACGTGGGCGTGGGTGGCTTCCGTGGCGGCGCCTTCGACGGCGCCGAGCAGGACCGCGCGGCGGCGGTCGAAGTGGTGGGCGGGGACCGAGACCGTGTAGGCGGCGACGACCACGTCGTTGACGATGGCCGGGGCCGAGATGCAGCAGACGCCCTCGATGTACTCCTCGGCGTCGACCGCCCAGCCGCGCTTGCGGATCTGCTCGAACTCGGCGGCGAGCGCCTCGCGGTCGACGATGGTCTTCGCGGTGGCGGCCTCGAGCCGGCCCTCGCCGAGGACCGCGGCGCGCTGCTGGGGGTCGGCCAGGGCGAGGAGCAGCTTGCCGGTGGCGCGGCCGTGAGGGGAGGGGTAGGGACCGCGTTCGGCACCGGCGACGCGGACCGCGGCGCCGCTTTCGAGCGAGGCGAGGACGCGGATTTCGTCGCCGCGCCAGGCGCTCAGATAGGCGGTCTCCTGTTGCTCGCGGACGAGTCGGCGCAGCGGCTCCAGCAACCAGCCCGGCACGGCCTCGGCCTGGGTGTAGGCGGCGGCGAGCGCGGCGACGCCGGGGCCGAGGACGAAGCGCCGGCCCTCGCCGCGCGCCAGCAGGCCCTCTTCGGTGAG
Organism: Actinomycetota bacterium; assembly: GCA_018268695.1. The sequence goes on along the minus strand of JAFDWD010001082.1, from coordinate 19,250 downwards.
CGTCGAGAGCAGGTGATGTGCCGTGGGGACGGGGAGGGCGGCTGCCGCGGCGGCGTCGGTCGTGGTGGCCCCGTCGTCCTGTCCGGCGACGTACATCAACAGCCGGGCGGCGCGGGAGACGGACTGGATGCGGGAGGAGGAAGGAGATGCAGCTTTTTCAGATTGTGAAATCTTATTCATATAGTGAAATCAAGTTATCATGCATCGGCCTCCCAGGTGGGTTTCTCGGCGCCCTCGACCTGCCGTGCCTGGCCCACCTCGACGAGGTCGTCGAGGTGGGCGCCGACGCTGCGCCCGAGCTCGATACCCATCTCCGGGAAGGGGCCGAGCTCGGCGGCCGCGGCCTCGGTCATCTCCGCCACGGTGCACGCGCCTTGGGCCAGCTGCTCGATGACGATCCGGTCGAGGTCGGCGACGAAAGCGGCGCTCAGGTCGAGGAACTCGGCGACGTCCTCGCCGGTCACGTCCGGGAAGTGGGCGGTCTCCAGCCGCGCCGGTGCGAGCGCGCGCACCTTCTCGATCGAGCTGCGGTAGCCGCCGGCGGTGACGTAGATCGGCGGGCTGATCCGCTCGCCGTCGACGTTGTAGAGGCCGCTCTCCAGCAACGCGTCGACGACGATCACGGTGTCCTCGACGGCGAAGCCGATGTGGCCGGGAGTGTGGCCGGGCAGCTCGAGCACCCGCAGCGTCGCGCCGCCGGCACCGATCTCCTCGCCCTCGCCCAGGACCCCGTCGAGCTCGGTGTCGGGGCCGGCGGCGTCCCGCAGCCACCGCAGCGTCGCCTCGTCGTAGGCGAGTCCGTGCTGGGGGTACCAGCCATAGCGCTCGGAGCCGATCCGCTGCCAGGATTCGATCAGCGGCCGGTCGGCGGCGCCGCAGCGGATCCGCGCCTGCGGCGCCAGCTCGCGCAGTTCGGCGTTGCCGCCGTAGTGGTCGACGTCGGCGTGAGAGATGGCGACCTCGACGATCTCCTCCGGGCTCCGGCCAAGCGCCGCGAGCGCGGGCAGGATCTGCTCGCGGACCGTGCCGGCGACGCCGCTGTCGATCAGGATGACGCCCTCGTCGCCGAGGACCAGCCACTGGGCGATGCGGCGGACACCGAGCTGGGAGGGAACGCGGTAGACGCCGGCGGCGATCTCGACCGGGGCGGAGGTGGTGGTCATCGGGGCTCCTGTCCTTGTCTGTCTGTGTCGGTATGGAAGTGCGCTCGCGCCTCGACCTGCTCCCAGTCGAGCTCGAAGCCGAGGCCGGGCCCGGCCGGGGCGCGGACCCGGCCGCGCTCTACCGTCGGCGCCGTGCCGAGCAGCCGTTCGACCGGGTCGAGGGCGAGGTCCTCGCCGACGAAGGCCTCGACGTAGTTGACGGCGGGGTGGGCGGCCGCCAGGTGCAGGTGGATCGGCAGCCCGACGTGCAGCGAGGCGGGTACGCCGGCCAGCCAGCAGGAGTCGAGCAGTCGCTGGATGCCGGTGATGCCACCGGCCACGGTCGCGTCGAGGCGCAGCACGTCTGCGATCCCCTCGCGGACGAGGCGGTCGAGCAGCTGCAGGTCGGAGACCTCGTCGCCGACCCCGAGCGGCTGCGGGCAGCGCTCGCGCAGCTGCAGGTAGGCATCGATGCGGCCGGCGGCGATCGGATCCTCGAGCCAGGCCAGCTCGACCTCGCCCCAGCGGCGCAGCTCGGTGAGGGCGGCGAAGGCGCCATCCCATGCCCAGGCGGCGTCGACGACGAGGGTCCCGGGCGGCAACCCGGCGCGGGCGATCAGCCGGGCGGTGTCGGCCGGGTCGGGCCAGCGGGCCGCCTTGACCAGGTCGTGGCCGGCGCGGCGCAGCTCGGCCAGCCGCTCGCCGGCGGCGTCGGCCATCAGGCCGACGATCGGATAGGCGCTGATCGCCATCACCGGCACCTCCTGACGCAGGCCGCCGAGCAGCCGGTGCAACGGCAGACCGGCAACGCGGGCCTTCAGGTCCCAGAGGCAGATGTCGAGCAAGCTCAACGCCCGCATCGCGGTGCCGCTCTGCCCCGCCGGGCCTGCGACGTTCAGCGCCTCGTGCCAGAAGCGGGCGGTGTCGGCGACCCCGGCCCCGACCACCCGTTCGGCGAGCAGCCGGTCGAGCGACTCGGCGATCGGCAGGCCCCGGGTCAGGCTCCAGCTCGCGCCGGCGGCACCGCTGTCCTCGTCATCGACCCGCACGACAACGTACTCGCGCTCGGCGACCGCCATCCGGCCCAGGGCAATCGGGGTGGGCAGCGGCAGGCGCAGGGTCCAACTCCTCACACGGGTGACGGTGGCGGTCACGCTGGTAACGATTCCAGAGCGTTTGTGGCTTGTCAAGAAGGGGAGCCTGGGGGCCGCTTGACATTCTAGCCGCGATCTGGGATACGTTCCCGGTAACGATTCCAAGCCCACCGGATTGCATGTCCTTGGGCCGTCTCTGAGGAGAGATAGACCGCATGTCACGAACTGCCAAGATCAGCCGTGGTACCTGGTGCGTCGCCTTCGGCTTCGACCCCGTTCCCTCCCTCGACCAAGCGCTCAAGGTCCTGTCGGCCTTCGATTACGACGGGGTCGAACTGGGCGGCTTCCTCGACCACGCAACGATCGAGCGCTTCCCCGACAGCGCCTCGCGGCAGCAACTGGTGGAGAAAGTGAAGTCCCTCGATCTCGAGGTCTGCGGCTACGCCCCCGGCCCCTACGGTGACTTCGGCCGCCTGCCCTGGGCGACCGGCGGCGAGGACGTGGTCAAGGCCTATGACCAGTTCTTCGAGGATCACCTGCGCTTCACCGTCGACATCGGCAGTCCGGCGATGCGCGTCGATCCGGGCGACTTCGGCCCGCTCCCCCGCGAGGCCGACTACGACCAGGCCTGGGATCGCGTCGTCGAGACCTTCCGCAAGCACGCCCAGCGCGGCCGCGAAGAGGGCGTCCTGATGCTCTGGGAGTACGAGACCGGGCAGATCTTCGTCAAGCCGTCGGAGGTCGTGAAGCTGCTCGAGGACGTCGGCGACGACAATTTCAAGCTGCTCTACGACGTGGGCCACGTCGAGGCCGGCGCCGTGCTTGCCCACAACCAGGTGCAGCCGTTCGAGAAACTGGAGGGCGGTCAGGTCGAGTTCGTGGAGATGGTCGCCGGCCACATCGGCCACGTCCACCTCTGTGACACCGACTCCAACACCTGGGGCAACGCCTTCGGCACCCACCTCGGCTTCGGCAAAGGAGTGATCGACTTCGACGCGCTGATTCCGGCGATCCTCGAGTCCGGCTACGACGGCGATTGGTGGGCGGTCGACGCGATCCCGATGACGAGCGAGTCCTGGGCCGACACCTGGGACGGTCGCATCTGGCTCGACGAGGCCCTCGACAAGCACGTCCGCGGCGCGTAGGCCCCGGGAAAGGAAAAGGAGAGAACGATGAAGGCAGCTGTCTTCTACGAGGCCGAGGACGTCCGCATCGAGGACATCCCCGAGCCCGAGCTCGGTCCCGAGGACGTCATCGTCGACGTCGACGCGGTCGGCATTTGCGGCTCGGACATCGAGTACTACTACGGGCGCAGCCCGGTCGGGACGGCGACGGGCAAGGGCCCGCTCGTCCTTGGCCACGAGTTCATGGGCCGCGTCTCGGGCATCGGCTCCGCCGTCCCCGAGGGGGCGCTCGAGATCGGTGACCGCGTCGCCGTCAACCCGATCCAGAGCTGCGGCCGCTGCGACGGCTGCCGCTCGGGCCGGCCGCAGTTCTGTGCCAACCTCAGCGTCCTCGGCGTCACCACCAACGGCGGCTTCGCCGAGAAGGCGCGGACCAACGTCGCCCACGCCTACAAGCTGCCGGACTCGATCAGCGACGACGAAGGTGCCTTCGTCGAGATGCTGGCGGCGGCGGTCAACGCCATCGACAAGGCGGCGATCGACCCCGGTGACCTGGTCCTGATCAGCGGTCCCGGCCCGGTCGGCCTGGCGATGGTCCAGCTGGCCAAGAACAAGGGCGCGTGCGTCGTCCTCGCCGGCACCCGCGACGACCGCCTCGCCGTCGGTGCCGGTCTCGGCGCCGACCTCACGGTCAATGTCGGCGACGGCGCCGGCCTCGCCGAGGAGATCGAAGCGCAGTACGGCCGGCTGGCCGATCGCGTGATCGTCTCGACCAGTTCACTGGCCGCCAACGAGGAGGCCTTCGGCCTCTGCGCCCCCGGGGCGACGATCGTCTTCATGGCCGTCACCGGCCCCGACGACACCGTCGCCGTGCCGATGCTCGACAGCCTGATCGCCGACCGCACGATCCGCTTCTCGCTGTGGTACCCGAACCAGTGGCCGCGTACGATCAAGCTGTTGGAGCAGAAGATCGTCGACACCGATCCGATCATCACCACCCACGCCTCGCTCGACGATCTGAGCGGTGCGATCGGCCGCCAGGTCGCCCGCGAGGACGGCGCGATCAAGACGATCGTCAACGTCGGGTAATGCGTCTCGCAGGGAAAGTTGCCGTCGTCACCGGTGCCGCGCGCGAACGCGGCATCGGTCGCGGCATCGCCACCTGCCTCGCGGAGGAAGGCTGTGACGTGGTCGTCAACGACTGCTCCGCCGAAGGCGAAGGCCTGGAGCTGGTCGAGGAACTGCGCGCCGGCGGGCGTCGGGCGATCTGGCACCGGGCCGACATCGGCAAGCGCGAGGAGGTGGAATCCCTGTTCGAGCATGCGATCGCCGAGCTGGGGCTGCCGACGGTGATCTGCGCAAACGCGGGGGTCGCCGGCTGGCAGCCGGTGGTCGACGTCGACGAGGCGCATTGGCGGCGGCTGATCGACACCAACCTGATCGGCACCTTCAGTGTCTGTCAGGTCGGCGCCCGGCGCCTGGTCGATGCCGGCAGCGAGGGCCGGATCATCGTCACCTCTTCGGTCCACGTGCAGATGCCGTTCCCCGAAATGGCGATCTACGGTGCGACCAAGGCCGGCATGCGGGCGATGGTCGACGCGGCCGCGGTCGAGCTCGCCCCGCACGGGATCACCGTCAACCACATCGGCCCGGGCTGGGTCAAGTCGGCGATCAACGATGCCTCACCGTCGCTGCTGACCGAGGAGGATGTCGAGGCGACCGTGGCGATGATCCCGGCAGGCCGCGCGGCGGACCCGCGCGAGCTGGGGATGGCGGCCGCCTACCTCGCCTCCGAGGACGCCGCCTACGTGACTGGCGAGTACCTCCGCGTCGACGGCGGGCTCGTGGTGGGGAAGCACTGATGGCGGGCAGTCTGGAGGGCCGCGTCGCGGTCGTCACGGGTGCCGGTCCGGTCGGCCGCGCCGTTGCCGCGGCGTTCGCCGCCGAGGGGGCGAGGGTCGCGGTCCTGCACGACGGGACGGCGGGCGAGCCGCAGGGCCTCGACGCTCTCGTCCGGCGCGCCGACGTCAGCGTTCCCGCCCAGGTCGAAGCTGCCTTCGCCGATGTCGTCGCCGAGCTGGGCGAGGTCGATGTCCTCGTCGCCGGTGCCACGCATCACGTCCTCGGTTCCTTCCTCGAGACCCGCGAGGCAGAGCTGCGGCGCTGCGTCGAGGTCGACGTGCGCGGTGCGCTGCTCTGCATGCAGCGGGTCGCCCGCCGCCTGATCGAGCGCGGTGCGCCGGGCCGCCTGATCCTGCTCGGCACGAGCGCCGGGCTGCGCACCGTCCCGGGCAGCTTCGCGCACGGGATCGTCAAGGCGATGGAGGGCACGCTGGCGCAGGTGGCGGCGATGGAGCTGGCCCCGCACGGTGTCACCTGCAACCTGGTCGCCGCCGGTTGGACGCCGTCCAGCTTCCTCGACGAGCAGGTCGACCGCGAGCTCGCGGTGGCGGCGACGCCGGCCGCGCGGCTGATCGAGCCGGTCGAGGTGGGGGCGATGTGTGCCTTCCTCGCCGGCGACGCGGCGGCGGCGGTCAACGGCGCTGTGATTCCGGTCGACGGTGGCTACTCGATCGCCAAGTCTCCCGGCGGGTCGCCGATCCGGCACGCGTTCGTGAACTCCCGCCCGCGCGTCGGTTGACGCGGAAGCGCTCGGTAGGCTAGATCAATGGCGGAGCCGAGCGGAACGGGCCAAGGGAACTCGAGCGATGGCGCCTCCGGGCGCCGCCGCGCGCGGGCGGTCGAACGGCCGGGGATGCGCGAGGTCGCCGAACACGCCGGCGTCGCGATGTCCTCGGTCTCGCGGGTGCTCTCCCACCACCCCGACGTCAGCAACGAGATGCGCGAGCGGGTCGAGCGCGCGGTCGACGAGCTCGGCTACCAGCCCGACATGCTTGCCCAGAGCCTGCGCCGGCGGGCCACCTTCACTGTCGGGTTCGTCGTCGGCGACGTCTCAAACCCGCTGCTCTCGACGATCGCGCTCGGGGCCGAGACCACCCTGCGCGAGGCCGGTTACAGCATGTTGCTGATGAACTCCGAAAACAAGCCGAGCCTCGACGCCGCCCACCTGCGCCTGCTGACCCGCCGGCGGGTCGACGGCCTGCTGCTCTCTCTGGCCGCCGAAGACGACCCGGAGACGATCGACCTGCTGGAGAAGACGGAGATTCCGATCGTCCTGATCGACCGCGAGATGCCGCCGGCGGTCGAGGCCGGCTCGGTGATCTCCGAACACCGCGACGGCATGCGCAACGCGGTCGGCACCCTGCTCGATCTCGGCCACCGCCGGATCGGCCTGATCCTCGGACCCAGCCTGCGCTTTTCGCGCGAGCGCCTGATCGGCCTGCGCGAAGCCTACGCCGAACGCTCTCTCGTAGACGAATCGCTGGTGCTGGAGGAGAGCCTGACCGAGGAGTTCGGCCGCGAGGCGACGGCGCGGATGCTGGACGATCGCGCGCCGGTGACGGCGATCGTCGTCGGCGGCAACCAGCTCATCAGCGGCACCCTGGCGGAGCTGCGCGCCCGCCGGCTCAAGGTGGGCGACGACCTCTCGCTGGTCAGCTGCGACGCGATCTCGGTCACCGAGTTCTTCGAGCCGCCGATCGCCGTGGTCCGCCGCGACAACCGCGAGCTCGGCCGTAAGGCCGCCCAGCTCCTGCTCGAGCAGATGCGCGACGACCAGCCGCCGCGCCAGATCGTCCTGCCGACCGAATTCGTCTTTCGCGCAAGCTGCGCACCGCCGTCGAATGCGCGACGCGGCGCGAGCAGCTCCTAGTCAGTAGTCGAGCAGGCCACCGGTCACGTTCAGGGTCGCGCCGGTGATGTAGCGGGCATGGTCGGAGGCGAGGAAGAGGAATACGCCGGCCAGCTCCGCGGCATCGGCGAAGCGGCCGAGGGGGATCGAGCTGCGCAACTGCTCCAGCTTCGCCGGGTCGCTGTCCTCATGCAGCATCGGCGTGTCGACCGCACCCGGGGCGACACAGTTGACCCGGATCCCGGCGGCGGCGAGGTTGCGGCTGAGGCCGCGGGTGAGGGTGACGACACCACCCTTGGTCGCGGCGTACACCGTCGAGCCTTCCAGGCCACCCGTCCACCATGCCTGCGAAGTGGTGAGCGTGATCTGCCCTCCTCCGTCGTCCTCGCGCATGTGGTTGGCCAGGTCGCGAGCGAGGAAGAAGGTGGCGCGTAGGTTCACCTCCTGCTGCAGGTCGTAGTCGGCGTCGGTGACGCTGGCAAGGTCTGGGCTGCGGACGATCACCGCCGCGGTGTGTACGAGCGAGTCGACCCGGCCAAGTCGCTCTCTCGCCCCCTCCAGCAGTGCAATCCGCTCGCCCGCGTCCCGTAGATTGCATGGGAGCAGATGGATCTCGGCCGCGGGAGGCAGTCCGGAGGCGGTCCGCTCCAACGCGCCCAGGTCGAGATCGGTCAGCACCAAGCGGGCGCCGGCCGCAGCAAAGGCGGCGGCCACGGCGGCTCCTATCGCGCCTGACGCACCGGTGACGAGCGTCCCCCTGTCGGCTACGCCACGGGCCAGCGAGAGAGGGTCGCTGTGTGATGGGGACGACACGCGAACAGCCTACAGGAATCGATTCCAGCTCGCTTGCGGTCGAACGGCTTCGCCTCGACTTTCTCAACTACTTGAACTGTCGCCGGCCGGGGCGCTCGCCGCTCGGCGGGTTGAAGTCAGGCTAGGTGACCTGGATACGCCGCGGCCCGGCCGCGCCCGGGCAGCGGGTTAAGGTCGGCGTCTGTCGAACGCGCGAGGAAATCTGATCCGCCGGAGCGCCCGGGTCCAACCCCGATGAGGATCAGGGCCGGGCTCGGCGTCCTGCGGGAACGGAACTTCGCCCTCCTCTACGCGGGCCGGACCGTTTCCCTGATCGGCGACGGCATGACTCCCGTGGCACTCGCCTTCGCCGTCCTCGAGCTGACCGGCTCGACCGCGGACCTCGGCATCGTCCTCGCCGCCCGCAGTCTGATGGTCGTCGTCTGCATCCTCGCGGGTGGGGTCTGGGCCGATCGGATCTCGCCCCGGGTCGCGATGATCGTCGCCGACCTGAGTCGGATCGCGGTGATGGGGACGATGGGAGCGCTCCTGGTCGCGGGGACTGCCCAGGTGTGGCAGCTCGCCGGCCTCTACGCCCTCGAGGGGCTGGGGACGGCCCTCTTCAACCCCGCTTCCAGCGCGATCGTCCCCGCGGTCGTACCGACCTCGCGGCTGCAGGACGCGAACGCCCTGATCGGCCTCTCGAAATCGGTGGGCCAGGTGGCCGGCCCCGCCTTCGCCGGGGTGTTGCTTGCCCTCGGCTCCCCCGGGGACGCGCTCCTCGTCGACGCGGCGACCTTCGCGGTGAGCGCCGCGTTCCTGCTGCGGATCGCCGCTCGACCTGTCGGTCCCGCGCCTGGCTCCTCATTCGTCGAGGACCTGCGCGAAGGCTGGACGGAGTTCTCCTCGCGAACCTGGCTCTGGGTCTGTGTCGCCGCCGCGGCGGCCTCGAACGCGATCTTCTTCCCAGCGTTCCAGGTCCTCGGTCCGACGGTGGCCCAGGATTCCCTCGGCGGCTCGGGGTCCTGGGCGCTGATCGCCGCCGCCTTCGGCCTCGGCTCGGTCGCCGGCGGCATCGCCGCGATCACGATCCGTGTCGCCCGCATCCTCCTCTTCGCCGAGGCCGCGGTCCTCGCCCTGATCGTGCCGATGCTCCTCCTGGCGTCGGGGGCGGGGACGGCTGCGGTCGCGCCCGGAGCGTTCGTCGCCGGCTTCGGCCTCAGCGTCGCCGGCGTCCTCTACGAGACCGCCATCCAGCAGCACGTCCCCACCGGGGCCCTGGCACGGGTGAGCGCCTACGACTGGTTCGGCTCGCTGGCGATCGAGCCGCTCGGCTTCGCCCTCGTCGGCGCGCTCGCCGCGGGGGTCGGGATCTCTCCGGTGCTCTGGGCCGGGGCGGCGCTCCTGCTGCTCACCCAGTCCGCGGTCCTTGCCGTGCCGAGTGTGCGCGGTCTGCGCTCGACCACGAGCGTCGACTTCGCGTCGGCCCTGGAGGCGCCGATCGGACCGGGTGACTGAAGTATCCGCCGGATTTCGACGCTGTGGATTGACGGTTGGCAGAAGCCGGTAGCTGAAGGTCACTCAATCAACCGCTTGGACCAGCGCCCATCCGCCCCAGGCGGCGATCAGCAGCAGCGCCAGGCCGAGCCAGACCTCACCCGCGAAGCGCTTGTTGCCCATGGTGTAGGCGAGGACCGCCTTGGACACCGTGTTCGTCGTCAGGGCGGCGAGGACGGGGATCACCGCTTCGTGGGCCGAGATCTTCCCCGTCGAAACCAGCGAAGCCGCGGATACGGCTGCCGACTGCGAATCGGCGAAGCCGGCAATCGCGGCGCTGAGGGTCACCCCCTTGCGTCCCAGGCTCTCGTTCAGGGCCGCCGCAACCACCAGCAGCAGCGAGATCGTGGCGGCGAGGATCAGCGCGATCCTGAAGTCGAAGGCGCGGCCCTACTCGAAACGGTCGGGGGGACGCTCCCGCAACACCCTGGCCGAGACGACGGCCGAGTACCCGCCGGCCGCGACGCCGGCCATGATCAGCGGCAGCGCGGATGCCCGCAGCGTCGCGCCACTGGTCGCCCCGACGACCACGGCGAGCAGGACGACCGTCGCCACCGAGGAGGCGACCGCCGCGCCGACCGTCGAGCGCAGCAGCTTCGGCTCGCGGACCGCCCTGGCGCCCATCGCCGCCACCGTCGCCGTGCTCGAGACGAAGCCCGAGATGAATCCACTGACGAGGAGCCCGTACCGCGGGCCGATCACCCGTAGGGCGACGTAGCCGGCCCCCTGGACCGCCATCACGATCACGACCAGCCGCCAGACGACGAGAGGATTGAAGGCGCCGTTCGGCCCCAACCCTTCGTCGGGGAGCAACGGGAGGACGATCAGAGCGGCGGCGGCCATCAGCAACCCGTCGTGTATCTCCTGCTCGGAGAGCGTCTGGCGCGCGATCCGGTGGAAACGCTCGCGGTGAGCGAGGATCAGCGCCACCGCGACCCCCAAGCCCGCCGCCAGGGCGGTGTCCTGTTGGGCGAGGACCCCGAGGAGGAACGCGATCATCAGCGCGATCTCGGTCGTCATCCCCGGGTCATCGCGGTCGCTCTGTAGGTAGGCCACCACCACCGCGAGCCCGACGAAACCGGCGACCACGACGACCACGGCCGTGTGACCCACGTGCTCCGCCAACCCGCCCAGCAACGCCACCAGTGCGAAGGTTCGTATCCCGGCGGGGGCCCGCGACGGCCCCCGACCCTTCCGCCGCTCCCGCTCGACTCCGAGCATCAAGCCGATCCCGAGCGCGACGGCGAGCGGAAGGATGCTCCCGCGGAAATCCAGCTCCGACATCGGCAGGGCCACGGAAGGAGTCTCCCGCTTCGATCAGCCAGCGTCTAAGGGGATCCGGGTCGGGTCTCGGGCGGCCGTTCCGATCATTCACCGAACAGCGGTCGCTACGGGTCGATACACCGTGACAATTCCATAAGAGCCCCTGGCGCGCGTGCTCGACCCCCCTTAGACTCGCGACGTGAAGCGCGTCGTCTTGCTGCTTGCCGTGATCGCCACGCTTGGATCGCCGACGGCTGCTCTCGCCGCCGTCCGCTACGCATCGCCGAGCGGTGGCACGACCCCGGGCTGCCCGCAGGTGCAGCCCTGCTCGCTCGCCACCGCGATCTCCGGCGCGGCGGCAGGCGACGAGGTGATCGTCGGTTCCGGTTCCTACGACGTCGCCGGCAAGATCGAATCGACGGTGCCGCTCTCGGTCCACGGGATCCCCGGCCAGCCGCTGCCGCGGATCATCGGTGCCCCGGGCGTCGTGCCGTTGGCACTACCCGCTCCCTCGGTCTCGCTCGGCTACCTGGCGGTCGAAGCGACCGAAAGTTCCCTGGGCGCGATAGCCGCCTTCGGCACCGGTGACGTCTTCGACCACCTCGAATTGGCCGGTCACGGCATCGCCACCCTGGCGCTCCGGCCCGGCATCCAGTTCACGCTGACCGACAGCCTCCTGACCAGCGACGGGGAAACGGCCGCCCTGTTCGTCCAAGGCGTGGAATCGGGAAGCCCGCAGCTCCGCAACGACACGCTGATCGCGACCGGCCCCGGATCGGTCGGGATCTCCGTGTTCGTCACGAACCCCGCCGCCACGGTGACGATCGATGCCACCAACGTGATCGCGGAGGGTACCCATCTCGATGCCGAAGCCGGGGCCACGCCCGGGGGGACGGCGGCGATCGCTTTCGATCACTCGAACCTGGACACCAGCAACGGCACCGTCACCGCCATCGCGAGCCAGACGGCCCCACCGCTTTTCGTCAACGCGGCAGGCGGCGATTACCGTGAGGCGGCGAGCTCACCGACCGTCGACGCGGGTATCGACGACCCGGCGAACAGGGCGACCGACCTTGCCGGTAGCCCTCGCGCCCTTCCCGCCTTCCTGACCTGCGGCTCGCCGCCGCCGGCCATCACGGATATCGGTGCCTATGAGTTCGTCCCGGCGCAGCCGAGCTGTCCCGCTCCGCCGCAGTCGACCTCCGCCGTACCGACGCCGTCGGCCGTACCGACGCCGCTGCAAACGAAGATCTCGAAGGCGAAGATCGAAGGCACCCGGGCCGAGTTCCGCTTCACCGGCTCGGGCGGCAGCGGTTCTGCTGTCGGATTCTCATGCAAGCTCGACCGCCGTCGCTGGCACTCCTGCCGGTCGCCGAAGATCTACGGACACCTCAAACCGGGGCCACACACCTTCCGGGTGCGCTCCGTCAGCAGCGGGGTGGTCGACACCACGCCCGCCAAGCGGCATTTCCTGATTCGTCGACCGGGTCATCGCCCCTCCAGGCGCTCTCAGGCCGCATAGCCCGGCAGTTCGAAGCCGATCGTGGTGCCCTCGCCCGGCTCGGAGTCGGCCCAGATGCGGCCGCCGTGGGCCTCGACGATCGCGCGCGCGATCGGGAGGCCGAGGCCACTGCCGCCACTGTCGCGTGAGCGGCTCTCGTCGGCGCGGAAGAAGCGCTCGAAGATGTGGGGCAGGTGCTGGGGGCTGATCCCGGACCCGGTGTCGGCCACGGTGACCAGTAGGTCACCGCCGCGACCGCGCGCGGTGACCTCGATGCGGTCATCGACCGCGGTGTGCGCGACGGCGTTGCGGATCAGATTGCGAAGGACCTGGGTCAGACGGTCTGGATCGGCGTTGAGGGTGCCGCCGACCGGGTCGAACCGGAAGTCGCGCTCTCCGTAGAGCGGCAGGTCGCGACGCAGGTCCTCGAAGAAGTCGTCGAGCTCGATCTCCTGCGGCTCGACCAGTTGGCCGGCCTCGGCGCCGGCCAGGGTGAGCATGTCGGCAACGAGGCGGTCCATCTCGTCCAGTCGCCGCAGCACCAGTGCGGTCGCCTCGTGGCGCTCCCGCTCGTCTTCCTCGCGGTCCAGCAGCTCGATCTGCGCGCGCAGCACCGCAAGCGGCGTGCGCAGCTCGTGCGATGCGTCGGAGACGAAGTTACGTTGGCGCGCGAACGATCTCTGGAGGCTGTCGAGCATGCGGTCGAAGGCCCTCGCGAGCACCCCGACCTCGCCGTGCGCGTCTCCTTCGCCCGTGCGCCTCGACAGGTCTCCCGCGTCGACTTCGGCCGCCACCCCCGCGATGCGGCGTAGTGGCCGGGCGATCAGCGTCGCGAGACCCACACCCGCGAGGATCGCCAGCGCCATCGCGAGCGCCCCGACCACCGCGAAGGTGCGGCGTAGGCTGTCCTGCGCCGCGCTGACCGCGCTCAGGGGATCGGCGATCTGGATCGTGCCGACCCGTAGGTGGGCCTCGACGATCGGCGCGCTCAGCACGCGGACCTCCCCGGCCTCGTGAATGGTGGTGCTGGCCAGGCCAAGCGGGGCCTCGATCACTCCCTCGCCTTCCGCCGCTCCGTCCTCATGCTCCTCATCGCCATCCTCCCCGTGCTCGCGATCCTCATGCCTGAGGACCTGGGGCTCGTTGGTCACCACCTGGCCGCCGACCACCTGGAAGACGAAGATGCGAGCGGCAGGGTTGTACTGCTGCGCGGAGAGGTAGCGGCGCGCCGCCCGTTCGAGGGCCGCCGGTTCGGAGAGGTCTTTGCCGGCTCTGAATTGCTGCCACCGGAGGAGCTCTGCCTTCAGGTCTTCATCGATCCCGTCGCGGAGCTGTGAACCGGTGTCGCGATACACCGCGACAAAGCTCAGTCCAAGCACCACGGCCGTGATCAGGGCGATGACGACGGCGAGCTGGCTGCGCAGGCCACCCGGCCAACGCAGCCTCATGGCACCGCGCGCAGGCGGTAGCCGACGTTGCGCACGGTCTCGATCGGGCCTTCTCCCTCGCCCCCGCCGAGCTTCTTGCGCAGGTAGCCGATGTAGACCTCGAGCACCTTCGTCCCGGGGTCGAAGTCGTAGCCCCAGACCGCGTTGAGGATCTGCTCGCGGGAGAGGACATGGTCGGGATGGCGGGCGAGGTAGGCGAGGAGCTCGAACTCGCGCGCGGTGAGTCGGACCACGTCGTCCCCGTATTCCACCCGACGGGTACGGAGGTCCAAGCGCACGCCGCCGGCCTCGAGCACCGACGCCTCGCGTTGGGTGGGCAGGCGGAGCTGAGCGCGGACGCGCGCCAGCAGCTCGTCGAATGAGAACGGCTTCGTGATGTAGTCGTTGGCCCCTCGGTCCAACCCTTCGACGCGCTGCTCGATCGCCCCGCGAGCGGTGATCAGGATCACCGGCAGAGACGGGGAGTGGGCACGGATCGCCTCGAGCACACTGAGTCCGCTCATGCCTGGAAGCATCACGTCCAGGAGAACCAGGTCGTAGTCGTCGCCCAGCGCCTCCGCCGCGCCCCGCTCGCCGTCGTGCACGACCGTCGCGGTATGTCCCTCGGCAGTGAGCGCGCGGGCGAGAAAGCCGGCCAGCGTGCGCTCGTCCTCGACCACCAGGATCCTCATCGTCGGCATGCTAGGTGCTGTCGGCGTCTCCGCTTCCCAGGTAAGAGCCTTCTCAACTGGCGCTTACCGAGCCCTTTCCGGCCTCCGCGAGCCTTCTCGCCCAAGCAATCGTTCGCGAAAGGCAGAGAAGTTTCAATGACCGACAAGACCCGCATCAAGGTCGCGGCAGCGCTGACCGCCTTGTTTCTCGTCGCGATCGCCGTGGTCGGCATCGCCACCCACTCCGACGGCCCAGCCGTGTCGTCCGCCGCAACCTCGTCAGCGGCGCCTACCGCGGAGTCGTCGGACGGCGGGGCTCTCGGCACCGCTCAGCAGCTCATCGACGATCTTCGCGGGCTCGTCGACGGGGAGGGGGGAGACGATGACTGACACTCGGACCCCACACGCCGCGCGCGCTCCCCGCCCCTCGCTATCCCGCACCAGCTTCGGAGTCGCCGCAGGTGCGATCGCGGCCGCGGCGCTGATCTGGTCGGCGCTCTTCTACGATGCGAGCCGTGAGGGCGGCGACGGGCGCCCCGCGGCCGGCGGTGGCCCGGCGCCAGTCACGACCCGGAGCTCATGAGCGTGACGTGGACTGAGCATGAGCACTGTTTCGAGGCCCTTGGCACCGAGGTGCGCCTCCTGATCGGGGGCCGCGGTGAGGGTAGGGACCGGGTCGCGCTCGCAACCCGGGTGCAACGGAAGATCGCCGATCTGCAACGCAATCTCACCCGGTTCGACCCCGATAGTGGGCTCTCCCGGCTGAACTCTCGTGCGGGCGAATGGGTGACGGTTTCGGACAGCGTCCTGCGTGCTGTTCGGGCGGCGATCTTCGCTGCGCGGATCAGCAGCGGCCTCGTCGACCCGACCCTCGCGCCGCACCTCGAGCGCGCCGGCTACACGCGCTCGCGCGTCGGTCTGGCGGCACCCGACCTGAGCGTCGCCCTCTCGGCCGCGCCGCCCCGCCGTCCGGCGGCAGCCGCGCCAGGTGAGCGGTGGAAGCGGATCGAGGTCGATCCGCGCAGCGCGATTCGACTGCCGAGGGGAGCGAGGCTCGATCTCGGCGGCAGCGCCAAGGGTCTCGCCGTCGACATGGCAGCCGACCTCCTGGCCGAATGCCCGGCGTTCGCGGTCGACGCCGGCGGCGACATCCGCCTCGGTGGGAGCGCTCCCGTCGAGCGCCGCGTCGAGATCGCCGACCCGTTCGACGAGGGGATCGTGCATCGCTACGCCTTCGGTGTCGGCGCGGTCGCGACGAGCGGCCTGCGCACTCGCCTCTGGGCGCACGACGGCGGGTACGCGCATCACCTGATCGACCCGCAAACCGGGGTGCCGGCATGGACCGGTGTGGTGCAGGCGACCGCCTTGGCGCCGACGACGCTCGAAGCCGAGGCCCTGGCGAAGGCCGCGCTGCTGCGAGGGCCCCTGGCGGGACGGGAGGTGCTCGCCCGTCACGGCGGGGCGCTTGTCCTCGACAGCGGGGAGCTGGTCCTTGCCGGCGGACTCGGCTCGGGGACCTGGAGGTTGGCGTCGTGAACCTCGCGGCGACGACCCCGCAGATCTTCTGGCTCGCCAGTCGCGCGGTCGGCATCGTCGCGATCGCGCTGCTCGGCATCAGCGTCGGGCTCGGGCTGTTGATGTCGACGCGGCTGCTGCGCCTATCGACTCTGCCGCCACAGCTGAGGCGCCTGCACGAGGCGACGGCGCTCGTCACCCTCGCGATGGTCACGGCGCACGCCGGCCTGCTGCTCGCCGATGGCTACCTGCGGCCTGGACTGCTCGGGGTCCTGCTCCCGTTCCACCTTGCCTACCAGCCGGTGTGGACCGGCGTCGGCGTGATCGCCGCCTGGCTGGCCGCGATCCTCGGACTCACCTTCTACCTGCGCCGCTGGATCGGACCGAAGACCTGGCGTTGGCTACATCGCTGGACCTTGGTCGTCTACGTTCTGGCGATTGCCCACGTGGTCGGTGCCGGCACCGATGGGCGATCCGGCTGGATGCTCGCGATGCTCTCACTGCTCAGCCTGCCGATCGTGTTCGCACTCGCGTACCGCATGCTCCCGGCCGCGCCCGCTGTGAGCCCCGTTCGGGCAGCCATGAGTCCGCGGTCCAACTCCAGCGACGCGGTCGACCTAGTCCCGGTTCCCGTAGAGCTCATCGATGCGTGACATGCCCTTGCGGGGCACCATCGCGCCGACGATCCAGAGCAGCGGGATGAAGAAGCCGAAGCCGAAGAGGACGTAGTGCTTCTTCTGGAAGGTCTTCACGCCGAGGACGACGAGAAGCACCAGGTAGAGGATGCCGAGGCCGACGTAGATCATGGTCGGCTCGCCTTCCGGGCGGCGTGGCAACGTGGGGCGGGTTCGACCCGTGAGGTGGATTCCGTGGACATGCGGCGAGCGTCCCAGAGGGCCGCGTCCACCGCCGGCCTGCCGACACCCCTTCGGCAGGGGCGCCCACCCCCGCCGGTCAGTCGCCTGCGCGAAGGCGCTCGTCGCTCGCCCGGACCGCGGCCGAGGTCTCCTCGGTAGTGGTTTCGAGGCGGGTCCGCAGCCCCTCGTCGGACGTCGCGAGGATCCGCGCCGCCAACAGCCCCGCGTTCCGCGCCCCGTCGATCGCGACCGTCGCCACCGGGACGCCCTTTGGCATCTGGACGATCGAGAGGAGGGAGTCGAGGCCGTCGAGGTTGTCGAGGGAGCGGGGGACGCCGATGACGGGGAGGGGGGTGACGGCGGCGAGCATGCCGGGGAGGTGGGCGGCGCCGCCGGCGCCGGCGATGATGACTTTGAAGCCGTTGGTGGCGGCTTGGCGGCCGAAGGCGATCATCTCGTCGGGGGTGCGGTGGGCGGAGAGGATGCGGAGTTCGGAGGGGATGCCGAGCTCGGTGAGGGCCTCGGCCGCGGGGGTCATGGTGGGGAGGTCGGATTCGCTGCCCATCGCGATGGCTACCAGGGGCTGGCTCATGAGTGCTCTCCTTGGAGTAGGGCGCGGGCGTGCAGGGTCTTGGCGCGGGCGGTGTCCAGGTCCGGGCCCAGGACCGTCGCGTGGCCGAGCTTTCGGCCCGGTCTATATCCCTTGGTGTAGAGGTGCAGGCGAACGTCGGGATCGGCGATCAGGTTCGGGACTCGTTCGAGGGGATCGACTCCGTTGTCGGGTCCGAGGATGTTGACCAGCGCCACCGCCGGCGCACGGAGCTCGGTCGATCCCAGCGGCCATCCCAGCACCGCCCTCAGGTGCTGCTCGAACTGCGAGGTCACGCAACCCTCGATCGTCCAGTGACCTGAGTTGTGGGGCCTCAGGGCAAGCTCGTTGATGAGGACGCCGTCGTCGGTGAGGAAGAACTCCACCGCGATGATGCCGGTCGCACCGATCTCCTCCACCAGCTTTCTCGCGATCTCGGTCGCCTCCGCGCTGATCTCCTCCGGCAGCGCCGCCGGAACAAGCGTCTCGTGGCAGATCGCGTCCTTCTGGATCGTCTCGACGACTGGGTAGATCGCGATCTCGCCGGTGGTGCTGCGGGCGGCGAGCACGGCGAACTCGCGCTCGATGGTGAGCAGTGGCTCCAAGATCAGGACGCCGTCGACCTTCCCGACCAGATCCGCCGCCGCCTCGCGGTCCTCGACGATGAACACGCCGCCGCCGTCATAGCCGCCCCGCGGCGTCTTCGCGACCACCGGCCAGCCGTGCTCGCCCGCGAACGAGTCGAAGTCCTCGATCGACTCGGCCACCGCGAACGCCGGCAGCGGGAAGCCCCCGCGGGCAAGGTTCTCCCGCGCAACAAGCTTGTCCTGGGCGAAGAGGACCGCCTCGGGCGGCGGGGCCATGTGGATGCCCTCGTCCCTCAACTGCGCCAGCAGGTCGGGATCGAAGCCCTCGTGGTCGAAGGTCAGCACCGCCGCGCCCTCGGCCAACTCGCGCAGGCTCTCCGCCGAGGTCTCCGCGACGAGCGTCCGCGCCCCGGCCAGGACGGCCGACTCCGTCTCCTTCTCCGCCAGGATCCGCAGCTCGATCCCCAGCGAGATCGCCGCCTGCTGGGTCATCTGCGCCAGCTGCCCCGCCCCGGCCATGGCCACTACGGCGCTGCGATCGTCCGACCGCGGCGCACCGGTCCACTGAGCGTCACTGCCCGCGGTGGGCTCCAAGGTCCGATCTACCATCCGCGGCCATCATAAGACCCGTGATTTGACTGATGCGGGGCAGCCGGGGCTCTGCGAACGTCGCCGGATGATGCTCCGTCGCCTCGCAGCGATCGCCTCGCTCGCCGTGCTCGCCGCCCTCTTCCTGGGCGCGACTGGCGCCCAGGCGCTGATCGCGCCGCCGACCGACTGGGCGGTCTCCGTCTCCGGCAAGCAGACCCTCAAATGGAGCTTCGACGCCGAAATCCCGGAAGCGTGCGAAGCGTATTACGGGACCGCGAGCCAGAAGGCATCCGGTTCGGGGGCGATCTCGATGGCCTTCAAGTCGAAGAAGCCGATCCCGGCGCAGACGACCCTCGCGGGCACCGGGGTGAAGTTCTCCTCGTTCAACGTCAGCGGCAGCTACACGGCGCCGGGGAGCATCACGAAGAGCGGAAAGTTCTCGGTGATCAACGGCCGCCCGTGCGGCTGGGTCGATGGTGACCTGGAGCCGCTGCCGAAGATCGCCGACAACCGTGACTGCGGGACCGAAAAGGCAAAGGTCGGCGTCGCGCTCTCCTGGGCGGCTGGGAAGTTCGGCCTCGGCGCCGGTTTCGGCATGCTCCCCTGGGGCGCCTGCCCCGGCCCGATCGTCTCCGACATGAGGGTCCTGCAGACGACCAGCGGCTGCAAGCCGAACCCTGGCGAAGACGCGATCTACGGCGAGACCCTTGCCGGTATCCCCGCCCCTGTCCCGGCGTCGAAGTTCATCGCCCGCAAGAAGTTCAGCGTCGATGCCTCGCAGGAATTCCA
>JAFDWD010001081.1 GCA_018268695.1 Actinomycetota bacterium | reverse complement strand
TTCGCTTCGCGGATGCTCCATCGTGCTCCCATCCGAAAGTACCCCTGACCGGTGAGGGCCAGGGGTACCGGGGGGCACTTTGCAACGAAACTGGCGCTCAGCGAGCGAAGCGCTTATACGACGACCAGGCCGGCTTCGGCACGAAGCCCTTCTTGAAGAGGCCGGAGCCGTCGCAGAAGTTGCAGGTGCCAGGCTCGTCGGTGAAGGAGAACCAGTAGACGCGCTTGATGTTCCAGGCGGCCGCCTTCGCGGTCAGCAGCTTGAAGGCGCCGGTCAGTTCGCGGGCCTGCCCCTGGACGCCCTTCTCGAACTGGTTGTGGCCGTTGGCGGCGTTGGGAAGGCCGCTGCTCCAGCCGAGCTCGGTCAGCCAGAGGGCACGGCCCGGGTCGTGGGACTTCTTCAGCGCTGCGCGCACTTCTTCGATTTCGCCGGTCAGCCGGCTGTAGGACTTCGAGTAGGGATGGAGGGCGACGGCGATGAACTTGCCGCGCACGCCGGGCGTCGACTTGTACATCCGTTCGAGGAAGTCGGCGGCGAAGTAGGCACGCTTGGTGCGGCCGTTCCCGGGCTTGACGTTGCCACCCTTCGGCTGGATGAAGAGCCCGCCGAGGACCATCCGCGCGCCGGGGTCGGCGCTGCGTAGGTCGCGGAACGATTCGACCACGAGCTTGCCGTACTGAGCCGGGTTCGGCCGCGCCGCGAAGTACTTGTAGTTCTCCTCGTTCCAGACCTGCCAGACGCGGATCGGATGGGCGGGCACGAGCGGGTTTTCAGCCCAGAAGCTGCCCCCGGGCCCATAACGGAAGACCGCGAGACGCAGCAGTTCGCGCCAGGCGGAGCGCTGGGCGGCGGTCTGCACCGGCAGGCTCACGGGGGCCCGAGCACCGCCGACCCCTTCGTAGGTCACCGCCCAAGAGGGCGGCCCGATGAAGAAGGGCAGCACCGAGAGCCCCGATTCGGCGGCACTGCGCACGAACGGATCCACCGAGCTCCAGTCGGGCTCGGCACCGGGAGACGACTGGATCGCCGCCCAGTTGATCGGCACCCGCAGGCTTTCGACGCCCCCTTCCCTCAACGTCTGCGCCTGCCCGCCATCGGGCGCCTGATTGGCGACGACCCCCCAAAAGTCGCTCGGCAGCGCCGCCGAGGCAGCCGCCGGAAGGAGCGACAGCGCGAGCAGGGACAGGACAAGGGTGGTCAGTGCTTTGCGTCTCAAGGTCCCCCAACAACAAGGGGACCCCGGTGGGGTTGCGGGGGACCCCCCGAGTTATGGGCGGGGTGCGGCGCCCGGGGAAAGGGACGCAAGGGCCTGCGGCGAGCCCGGCCGTCTCGGCCACGGCCCTGGCTGGCTGTGGCCGTGGCCGAGACGGCCGGGGTATGAGCGGTGTGGCCTCTCACGCACGGACCCTCGGAGAAACACCGCACTCCCAGGGCACCGCCACTCGGACGGCCTACCCCTCAGCCCGCAGTAACCGCCCCCACCGACAGAGTCTTCGTCGTCGCCCGCTTACACGTTTCGAACGCCAACGGAGCGACCTTGTTTCCGGATCCGCCCGGGATCCCGACCCGCAGTCCCGCCGCGGTCGTCGCCTTGCACTTGTTCGCCGGGAAGTTCAGCGCGTCGACGATGCGCAGCTGGGCGGTCGCGGCCTGGCCCGGGGCGAGGGTCACCTTGGTGGCTTTTTTGCCCGGTTCGGCGGTGGCGAAGGCACCGACCCGCTTGCCCTTCAGGTCGACCGCGTTCACCTTCGGGAAGCCGGAGAGGGTGCAGGTCGCAGTCGAGAGGTTGGTGAATTCGATCCGGTAGTAGACGCTGCCCGCCGCGCCGCCGCCGGGTTCCGGGCCTGCCCAGACGACGAGGCCCGAGGCCGCGCAGGCCTTGGTCGCCGTCGGCGC
This sequence comes from Actinomycetota bacterium, assembly GCA_018268695.1. Next base: position 6,581 of record JAFDWD010001081.1, on the reverse strand, counting down.
GGGCGCCGCGGCCGGGGCGGAGGGGAAGGCGACGGCCGCGATGAGGAGCGCGGCGGCCAGGCAGGGGGCGAGGAGCAGGCGGGTCTTCATGCCCTCGATCGTAGCCCGTCGAGGGCGATCTCAAAAGCCCGAGCCGAGGCCTCCTTGCGTTCCTCGAAGTCGCGCAATGGAGCGAGCGCGCCGTCGACCATGGAGAGCACTATGAGGAGGTCGTCGAGGGTCAGGTCGGGGCGGACGACCTCGGCGATGCGTGCCGCCGCGAGGCGCGGCTCGAGGAGGTCACGGACCCGGTCGGTCAGCCCTTGAACCTGGCTCTCATCCATCTCGCCGACCCGGATCGCGGCGATCATCCCCTGGGAGCGGAGCTGGGCGTCGAGCATCTCGCGCAGCAGCTCCTCCAGTGAGTTCGGGCCGATCTCCTCGTCGGCGGCGATCCGCTCCTCGAGCGCGGCCATGTCCTCGGCGGCCAGCGCGGCGAGCAGGGCGTGGCGGTCGGCGAAGTGCCTGTATACGGTCGCCTGCCCGAGCCCCGCTTCATGCGCGATCTCGGCGAAGGACGCCTCCGAGTCGTCGCGGTAGAGCGCGCGGGCGGAGTCGAGGATCGCCCGCCGGCTGCGGGCCGCGTCTTTGCGCATGTTCGTCGTCATCCACCCCAAACCTACGCCCGGGCGGAGGGTGATGCGCGATATGAGAAAGATTTCCTGTTTGCCGGCTCCGGCGGTCAGCTAGAAACCACGATCGAGGAGGGTTGAGTCACATGGGGGAGGAGGACTGATGGCGGACTACGTCGCGGCGATCGACCAGGGGACCACGTCGAGCCGGCTGATCCTGTTCGACAAGGACGGCCGGATCCAGTGCGTCGACCAGAAAGAGCACGAGCAGATCACGCCGAAAGCCGGCTGGGTCGAGCACGATCCGAAGGAGATCTGGCGCAAGACCCGTGAGGTGATCGGCGGGGCGATGGCGAAGTCCGACGTCGAGGCAGGCGACGTCGCCGCGATCGGCATCACCAACCAGCGCGAGACGACCGTGGTCTGGGACCGGGAGACCGGCGAGCCCGTCTACAACGCGATCGTCTGGCAGGACACGCGGACCGAAGACATCGTGCAGGAGCTGGCCGGCGACGAGGGCGTCGACCGCCTGCGCAAGGACGTCGGCCTGCCGCTCTCGACCTACTTCTCCGGTCCCAAGATCAAGTGGATCCTCGACAACGTGGACGGGGCGCGCAAGCGGGCCGAAGACGGCGAACTGGCCTTCGGCAACATGGACGCCTGGGTGCTCTGGAACCTCACCGGCGGGGCCAAGGGAGGGGTCCACGCGACCGACGTCACCAACGCGTCGCGGACGATGCTGATGAACCTGGGGACGCTCGACTGGCACGAGCCGAGCCTCGACCTGATGGGGATCCCGAAGTCGATGCTGCCGGAGATCAAGAGCTCCTCGGAGACCTACGGCGAGGCCGCGGGGACCGCGCTCGGCGGCGTTCCGGTCGCGGGCATCCTCGGCGACCAGCAGGCGGCGATGTTCGGGCAGACCTGCTTCGACCCGGGCGACGCGAAGAACACCTACGGCACCGGCTCGTTCCTCCTCGTCAACACCGGCGAGGAGATCGTCCACACCGACAAGCTCCTCACCACGGTGGGGGCGAAGCTCGGTCCCGACGGCCCGCCCGTCTACATGCTCGAGGGCTCGATCGCCGTCACCGGCGCCGCGGTCCAGTGGTTGCGCGACCGCCTCGGGATCATCAAGGAGGCCCCCGAAGTCGAAGAGCTGGCCAGGTCGGTCGACGACAACGGCGGCGTCTACTTCGTCCCCGCCTTCTCCGGCCTCTTCGCTCCCTACTGGCGCGAAGACGCGCGCGGCGTCATCGTCGGCCTCACCGCCTACGCCAACAAAGGCCACATCGCCCGCGCCACCCTCGAGGCCACCGCCTGGCAGAGCCGCGAGGTGGTCGACGCCGCCAACGACGTCGCCGACGTCCCCTTCTCCGAGCTGAAGGTCGACGGCGGCATGACCGCCGACGAGTTCCTGATGCAGTTCCAGGCCGACGTCCTCGGCGTCCCGGTGATCCGTCCCGCGGTGACCGAGACGACCGCGCTCGGCGCCGCCTTCGCCGCCGGCCTCGCGACCGGGTTCTGGTCCGGCACGGACGAGCTGCGCGAGCGCTGGTCCGAGGACAAGCGCTGGGAGCCGGAGATGGACGAGGACGACCGCGAGAAGCAGTACGCCCAGTGGAAGAAGGCGGTCGAGCGGACCTTCGACTGGGTGGAGTAGCTTGGCCCCATGGCGATCGAGTCATGGCTCATGGACATGGACGGCGTCCTCGTCCACGAGTCCCAGGCTCTGCCCGGTGCCGACCGCTTCCTTGCCCGCCTGAAGGAGCTCGGCCTCCCCTTCCTCCTGCTCACCAACAACTCGATCTTCACCCGGCGCGACCTCGCCGCCCGCCTCCGCGCGAGCGGTCTCGACGTGCCCGAGGAGTCGATCTGGACCTCGGCCTCCGCGACTGCCCGCTTCCTCGAAAGCCAGCGTCCCAACGGCACCGCCTTCGTCGTCGGCGAGTCGGGCATCTCGACCCAGCTCTACCAGGCGGGCTACACCCTCACCGACAACGAACCCGACTACGTCGTCCTCGGTGAGACCCGCACCTACTCCTTCGAGCGCATCACCCAGGCGATCCGCCTGATCTCCGCCGGCGCGCGCTTCATCGCCACCAACCCCGACCCCACCGGCCCCTCCCCGAGCGGCCCCCTTCCCGCCACCGGCTCCGTCGCCGCCCTGATCACCCGAGCCACCGGCGTCGAGCCCTACTTCGTCGGCAAGCCCAACCCCCTGATGATGCGCTCCGCCCTCAATGCCCTGAACGCCCACTCCGAGACCACCGCCATGATCGGCGACCGCATGGACACCGACATCGTCGCCGGCCTTGAGGCCGGCATGCAAACCATCCTCGTCCTCTCCGGCGTCACCACCCGCGCCGAGGCCGAGCGCTTCCCCTACCGCCCATCCCGCATCGTCGACTCAGTGGCCGACCTGATCGACGATCTGTAAGCCGTCAGCCTTCCTTCTTCTTTTCCGGCGCGGCCGACTTCGGCTTGGGCTTTTCCTGAGGAAGTTCGGTCGTGATGATTCCCCCGACCTTCCAGCTGCCGCCTTCTTCTTCCATCGGCATCGCGTAGTCGTTGCCATCGTTGCCGTGGTAGAGCGCGTAGGCCTGTTTGCCCTTGATCCTCAGCGCCGCGATTTCGCCGCTCAGCGTGTCGGCCCTGATTTCTTTAGTGCCGGCCAGCGGTTCGGCAAGGGTTTTCAGTTCCTTCTCGCACTTGGACCGTTCGTTCGCTTTGCCTTTGCCGAGGATGGCTTCGATCCCGCGCTTCCCTAGCGTTTCGCACTGCTTCGCGAAGTCCGCCTTTTCCCGCGCCGTGAGGTTGTCGGCGAGGACGGCCGACGCCTCTTCCCGTTCGGCACTCCCGGATTCCTTGCCGAAGGTCGCGACCGGTTCCGGCCCTTTCGGGCCTTCAGGGTCCTGGAACTCCTTGCTCGGTTCCGCGACCTTGTCGCTCGCGTTCGTGGCGCTCGCGGAGGTGCCGCTCCCTCCGCCTCCACAGCCGACGAGGAGCAGAGCGAGGAGCGCAAGGAGGCCGACGCCTCGGACGAGGTTTTGCAAGGTGTTTCTCTTCATGATCAAGGACTGCTGTTTGAACAGCAGATCACACCGCATACGGAAACGCAAACACACGCCGTTCCGCAAAGGCAACAGCCGTGGCTAGACGATCCTTGCCCGTCTAGGCTTCATCCATGAACGACGACTGGCGGCTGCAGATCGACCTTGACGATGCCGGGGTCTCCGGCCAGATCTCCGACCACCTGCGGGCGGCGGAGCTGGAGCACGATCTCGAGACGACGTTTGACCAGCGGGTGATCGTCAGTCATGAAGGCGAGACGATCTATCTGTATGCGGGGGATCGGGCGCAGCTCGACAAGGCCCAGCGGGTGGTGCAGGGGCAGCTGGACCAGAAGGGGTGGGACGCGAAGATCGAGCTGCGGCATTGGCACGAGGTCGCGGAGGACTGGGAGGACCCCGAGGCTCCTGAGCCGACGACCGACTCTGAGAAAGAGGCCGAGCACGAGCGGCTGATGCAGACCGAGGACGAAGAGACCGCCGAACGCGGTGGGCTCGCCGAGTTCGAGGTGCGGGTCGAGTTCCCGTCGCATCGTGAGGCGAAGGAGTTCGCCGAGAAGCTGGAGGAAGAGGGACTGCAGCCGGTGCGGCGGTGGAAGTACATGGTCGTCGGCGCCGCCGACGAGGACGCGGCGAACGAGTTGGCCGATCGGATCCGTGCGGAGGCGCCCGCCGACAGCAAGGTCACCGCCGAGGGATCGCTGGCGGTGGCTTGGCGGGAGCGGCCCCCGAGCCCGTTCTGGTGGCTCGGCGGTCTCGGCGACGGCTGATCTAGCCGCCGGCCCTCCGCGCGAGGTGCCGCCGGACCGAGTCGACCACCGCCCCCGGCTCCCGATCGAGCCGCGGCCCCGTCACCCGCGTGGTCTCGATCCCGGCCAGCAGCAGCGCGTCGTCGCGTTCCCGGTCCTCCTCGAAGGAGAGCCGCGACCCGTGGGTCTCGTAGACGTCGAGTTCGACCCCGAAGCGATGATCGGCCCAATAGGCGTCGATCTCGAACCCCTCGACGAAGAGGTTCATCGCCGGTTCGGGAAGCCCGGCCTCCCGCATCAGCTCGAGGAACCGTTCCTCGAGACCCGAGCGGGTGAAGACGGGCCTGTCGTCGGCGATGTCCAGGGCGGCGCGGACCTTCGCCTGTCCCTTGTGACCCTTGGTCCGCTCGAGCAGGTCCTCCATCTCGCGCAGGTCGAAGATCTTCAGGTCGTCGGCGAGCTGCAGGTGGCGTCTGACGGTCCGCGGCCGACTGGTGACCGCCACGTCGAGGACCGTCCGGGAGAGGGAGGTGACCGGGATGTGATCGCGCCGAGCGAGGTCGGCCCGCGCGAGGTCCGCGGTGTGGACGACGAAGGGTCGCTTACGAGGATGCGGGCTCCGTCGGGTGATGTGCATCGTTTCTGGCCGGTAGCGCAGCAGTCCCCAGAGACGCGCGGCCGCAAGATGGCTGGCGACAGAAGGGTAGGAGGCCAGGACCGCCGCCATACATCGTCCCTCCCAGGTGATCCCACGCTGGCCGACTACGTAGACGCCCCGGTGCACGCGATGGAGCCGCCCCACCTTCGCAGCCTTGGCTACGGCGTTCCGTCCGTACCCCAGGTCGGCCAGTTGCCACGTCGCGACCACCCCGTGCTGTGTCGTCGCCAGATCGGCGAGCGCCTCGTGCCCAACCCTTAGCCCTTCGTCACCCACAGGGTTACCAAGGGCTAAGGGTTGGGTTTCTCACCCCCTTCGTCGTTGCCAAAAGCCGTTAACAGCGCGTTACCCAGGACTCAAGTCGTGGTCCGGAGGTGCCGAAGAGGCGGGAGATGGTCATCGTCGAAGAAAAAGCCAAAGCTCCGCTCGAGCCGCCGCCGCGGGAACTGTCCGCCGTGCGGGTCGTGGTGCTGCTGGTCGTGCTCTGCGCGATCGGGTTCGGGGCGTGGCAGCTGGCGAGCAAGGAAACTCCGGCCGCCAGCGCGAAATCGGATGCGGTTCCCGTCTATGCCCCTTATGTAGACGTGACGAATACGCCGACCTATCCGTTCCAGCTTCCCAGCTCGAATCCGGTGTCGAGCGTCTACCTCTCCTTCATCGTCAGCGACTCCGAAGAACCGTGCACGCCCTCGTGGGGGAACTTCTACACGCTGAATGACGCCGAGCAGGGGCTCGATCTGGACGCGCGGACGGCGCAGCTCCGCAGCCAGGGTGGCAGCGTGATGATCTCTTACGGCGGCCAGGCGAACACCGAGCTCGCGGTCGACTGCACCGACCCCGCCAAGCTTCAGCAGGCCTACCTCGAACCGATTCAGCGCTACCACGCGAAGGCGATCGACCTCGACATCGAGGGCGCCAGCCTCGCCGACGCCGCGGCGAACAAGCGCCGCGCGGAAGCGATCGCGGCGGTGCAGAAGCAGCTCGCCTCAGAAAAGAAGCCGCTGAAGGTGTGGATGACCCTGCCGGTCGCCGCGAGCGGACTCACCGCCGAAGGGATCGCCGCCGTCCAGGCGATGTTGAAGGCGGGTGTGAAGCTCGAAGGCGTCAACGCGATGACGATGGACTTCGGCCCCGGCGAAGGGGCCGCGCACGACATGCTCGGGACGATCGAACGCGCGCTCGTCGCCACCCAGGCGCAGGTGCAGACGCTCTGGCGCGGGGCCGGCCTGCCGAGCAGCCCGAGCGCCGCCTGGGGCCACGTCGGGGTCACTCCGATGATCGGCGTCAACGACGTCACCTCCGAGCGCTTCACCACCAAGGACGCGCGCGAACTCTCCAAGTTCGTCGAACAGCGCGGCATCCCGCGCGTCTCGATCTGGTCGCTGAACCGCGACTCGCAGTGCGGCGGCGCCTTCGCCAAGGTCGGCGAACTGTCGAACACCTGCAGCGGCGTCGAACAGGAGCCGCTCGAGTTCACCAAGATCCTCGCCGG
>JAFDWD010001080.1 GCA_018268695.1 Actinomycetota bacterium | reverse complement strand
GATTCGCGCGCCCGTCCGCAGGGTCAAGGGGGCCAGGGAGGGGCAGGCGACGACCTGTGGCTGCGAAACCCCAAGGCGAGGAGAAAAACTCGGCTCCGAGCCGAGGGACCACCCCAGCGCGCATTGCGGCGATCGGAGCCCTTGCGGTGGTGGCGATCGTCCTTGCCGTCGTCCTCTTCAGCGGTGGCGGCGGCCACAAGTACACGTTCCTGTTCCAGAACGCCGGCCAGCTCGTCAACGACAACCAGGTGATGATCGGCGGCTCACCGGTCGGGAACGTCAGCGGGATCGACCTGAGCCCGGAAAACCTGGCCGAAGTGCATGTCGAAGTCGAACAGGAGCTGCACGAAGGGACGACGGCCGTGATCCGCGCGACGTCGCTGTCGGGGGTCGCCAACCATTACGTCTCGATCAGCCCGGGGCCGAACAGCGATCCAGCGCTCGACGAAGGCGCCACGCTCGGCCTCTCCTCGACCACGACGCCGGTCGACATCGACCAGCTCTTCAACAGCTTCCCGCCGAAGGTGCGCGAAGGCCTACAAAACTTCATCAAGGGCAACGGGCAGATCTACGTCGGCCGCGGCCCGGACGCGAACGAAAGCTACAAGTACTTCGGTACGGCGCTCAACCGGGCGACCGCCTTCGCCAAGGAACTGAACGCCGACGAAGACCTGCTCGCCAAGTTCCTGGTCAGCTCCAGCAACCTGACCAGTGCCGTCGCCGGGCGCGGGGAACAGCTGTCGAGCGCGATCTCCAACGCCAATCAGGCATTCCAGGCGATCAGCAGCCAGAACGTGGCACTGGAACGGTCGTTGGAAGAGCTGCCGCCGGTGATGAGGCAGTCGAACACGACCTTCGTCAACCTGCGGGCGGCGCTCGACGACGTCGAACCGCTGATCAACACGGCCAAGCCGGCGACGAAGAACCTTGCTCCGTTCCTCGCCGAACTGCGGCCGGTTCTCAACAAGCTCATCCCCTTCACGCAGAACCTGACGCTGGCGCTGAACCGGCCCGGCCCCTACAACGACTCGACCTCTCTGCTGCAGGAACTGCCGGCCGTCCAGCAACGCGCGTCGACCACCTTCCCGCACGCGGAGGCCGCGATCGCCGCCTTCCAGCCGCAACTGAGCTTCGCTCGTTCCTACACGCCCGACTTGTTCAACGCCCTCGGGCACCTCGGCGCGGCGGCGGGCGCCTACGACGGCAACGGCAACTACGTCCGCGCCTCGATCTCGGGCGCGAATTGGTTCAAGTACAACGGGGGCAAGCTGACGCCGATCACCCGCGGCGAACAGTTCAACGGCTTCACCTCCACCTCCACCCCGCGCCGTTGCCCCGGCGGCGCGACCCAGCCCGCCGCCGACGCCTCGAACCCCTACGTGAACCCGCCCCACGGCGGCAGCTCCGTCAGTCCGTCCGAATGCAACGTGAACCAGGGGACGGGCGGATGAAGAAACTGATCGCGGGGTTGCTGGTGGTGGCGGCCGTGGTCGCCGCGATCGTCCTGATCTCCGGCGGCGGGTCGGGCGATGGCTACGTGGTGCGGGCCGTCTTCAGCAATGGGTCGTTCATGGTCGCCGCCGAGCAGGTGCGCATCGCGGGCGCCAACGTCGGCACGATCAAGGCAGTCAGCGTCTCGCTGCCCGGCGAACCGACCGCGGAAAAGGACGGCAAGCTCGTCGACATCCCCGGCAAGGCGATCATCGAGCTCGAAATCAGCGACCCGAGCTTCCAGGACTTCCGCCAGGACGCGCACTGCGAAATCCGCCCGCAGTCGCTGATCGGGGAGAAGTACGTCAACTGCTACCCGACCGATCCGCGGGCACCGGGCGAGCAACCGCCGGCGCCGCTGCAGCAGATCCCGAGCGGCAAGCCGGGCGCCGGCCAGTACCTGCTGCCGCTCGGCCGCAATCAGACGACGGTCGACCCGGACCTGATCAACAACATCAACTCGCTGCCCTACGCGCAGCGCTTCCGGCTGATCTTCAACGAACTCGGCGCCGGCCTCGCCGGCCGCGGCCCGGACCTCGAGGCGGCGATCAAGGGCGCGAATCCGACGCTTCGCTCGGTCGACAAGCTCTTCGGCGAGCTGACCGAACAGAAGGATCAGCTCGCCCAGCTGGCCGCCGACTCGCAGGAAATCCTCGAACCGCTGACCCGCGAAAAAGAACATGTCGTCGGTTTCATCGCCCACTCCGGCGAAGCGGCGGAAGCGAGCGCCGAACACGGCGCCGAACTGGAAGCGGCGCTGCAGAAGTTCCCGACCTTCCTGGTCGAGTTCCGCGAAACGATGAAGAACCTGAAGGAGTTCTCCGACGCGGGCACGCCGCTGCTGGAAGACCTCGGCGAAGCGGCCCCGTCGCTGACCACCGCGACCCGGACCCTGACCCCCTTCTCGGAAGCGTCGACCGTCGCGCTGAAGAGCCTCGCCACCGCGGGCGAAGCGTCAGGGCCGGTGTTCGCCCAGTCGCAGCCGGTGGTGAAGAAGGCAAGCAAACTGGCGAAGACTGGCGTCGTGCCGACGAAGGAACTCGCGGCGCTCTTCGGCAGCCTGGTCGAAACCGAAGGCTGGCAGCACCTGAACGAGTTGATCTACAACTCTGCCGGATCCTTCAACGGTTTCGACCAGTACGGCCACTACGGACGCTCCCTGGCGACCCTCAGCAATTGCACCGACTACGTCACCAGCACGGCCGGGACCTCGGGCTGCGACGGCAACTACAACGGGCCCAGCGCCAGCATCGCCCAGGACTCGCAGGCGTCGGTCGCGGAATTACTGAAGCTGCTCGAAGAAAGTCGTGCCGAAGAAACCGGTGGGACGATCGCCGATCGCGCGGCCGGCAAAGGCCCGACGACCGGCCTGGGGCAGGCGGAATCGACCGAACCGTCTGCGCCCTCCGAACGTCTCAAACGTGAACGTGAAGTAGAAGAAGCGGCAGGCCTCGGCGAAGCTCGCCAGACCGAAGGCGGAACCGAACCGCTCCTCGACTACCTCCTGGGGCAGGGGGAATGAGGAACCGGAACGGAGGATTCGCGGTGAGCCCGGTGCTGGTCGGCGCGGTGACCGTGCTGGTGATCATCGTCGCCGTCTTCCTCGCCTACAACGCGAACAACGGCCTGCCCTTCGTCTCCACCTACGACCTGAAGGCGCGGGTGCCGAACGCCGACGCTCTGGTGAAGGCGAATGAGGTGCGGATCGGCGGCGCCCGGGTCGGCGTGGTCAAGTCGGTGGTGCCGGTGCAGCTCCCGAACGGGGGAGTGGAGGCGGAACTGACGCTGAGCCTCGACAAGAGCGCCGAACCGATCCCGAAGGGCTCGACGCTGTTGATCCGGCCGAAATCGCCGCTCGGGCTGAAGTACCTGCAGATCACCCCGGGAACCGGGACCGAACCGCTGAAGGCCGGCGAAACCATCCCGGTGCGCTACGCGACGCCGGAACCAGGGGACATCGACACGTTCTTCGACATGTTCAACACCTCGACCCGCAAGGCGATCCAGCGGAACCTCGCCGGTTTCGGCAACGCGCTCGCCGGCCGCGGGCCGCAGTTGAACGAAGCGATCGGCGCCTTGCGCGGGCTGATCGAACAGGGCGAGCCCGCGGCGGCCACCCTGGCGGCGCCGAGCACCAACTTCAGCGGCTTCTTCAAGGCGCTCGAGGCCCTCTCGGCGACGGTCGCCCCGGTCGCCCAGGAGCAGGCGAGCATGTTCGTCGTCCTCGATCAGACCTTCAAGGCCTTCGCCAACGTCTCCCGCCCCTACATCCAGGAAACGATCGAGAAAAGCCCGCCGACGCTCGAAACCGTGAACGCGGGGCTGCCGAAGATCAACCCGTTCCTGCGCGACACGGCGCGCTTCTTCACCGCCCTGCGGCCGGGAGCGAAAGCACTGCAGGAAACCTCACCGATCATCGCCGAAGCGCTGCAGGCCGGGATCCCGGCGTTGAACGCATCGCCGGTCCTGAACAACCAGCTGCTGCCGACCGCCGAAGCGCTGCTCGCCTTCCAGCAGTCGGAAGGCGTCTTCACCGGGCTGGATCTGCTCACGGATCTGAACAAGAACCTCAAGGAACCGCTCGAATACATCGTCCCCGCGCAGACCAAGTGCTTCTACGGGTCCCTGTTCCTCAGCAACCTCTCCGCGTCCAACAGCACGGGAAATCAATACGGCAAGTGGCTCAACGTGCTCGCGTTCCAGCCCGCCGAAGGCCCGAACTCCGAGGGAGGCCAGGCGGGCGCGCCGGCGGAAGGACCTGGAGGGAACCATCTTCACTTCAACCCGCTCCCGCGTACCGCGGCGCCCGGTCAGGAAGACGTCTGCGAAGCCGGCAACGCGAAATACGTGCCGAACAGGACGGTCATCGGGCAGACGGAACTGTTCGGCACCGAAACCATCGAACGGTCGAAGTCGAGCGAAGAAGAAAGTCCGGTGGAAGCGGAATGACCCCCGACGCCAAACCGACCAGGGCGAAGAAATCGGGCGGCGCGATGGCGAAGCGGCGACGCGGTAATCGCGTGCCGAACTGGCTGATCGCGGTGATCTTCATCCTGATCTTCACGATCGGCCCGTACCTGGCCTTCACCAAACACATCCCGTTCACCAGCTACGGCTACGAGCTGAAGGCGACCTTCACCAACTCGGCGAACATCTCGCTGAAGTCGCCGGTGCGGATCGCCGGGGTGGAAGTCGGGAAAGTGATCAAGACCGAACGCGACGGCGACGCGACCACGATCACCTTCACCGTCGACGGGTCCGGTCGCCCGATCCACAAGGACGCCTTCGCCACGATCAAGCCGCGGATCTTCCTCGAGGGGAACTTCTTCGTCGACCTCGATCCCGGCAGCCCCGGTTCGCCGGAACTTGCCAGCGACGGGACGATCCCGATCAGCCACACTTCCACCGCGGTGCAGATCGACGAAGTGCTGACCGCGCTGCAGTCCCCGGTCCGCGCCGACCTCGGTCGCCTTCTGGAGAGCTACGGCAACGCGCTCACGCACAAGCCGACCGCGGCCGAAGACGAAGATCAGCTGCCGCAGGTGAAAGGCCTGAGCGGCGGCGAAGCGTTGAACAAGGCCTTCCAGTACGGCGGTGAAGCGGGCAAATACAGCGCCCAGGTGACCGAGGCCCTGACCGGGACCCAGAAGAACGACCTGGCGAAGCTGGTCTCCGGATCCGCCCGGACCTTCAGCGCCTTCAGCGCGGACCAGGCCGCCCTGCAGGGGTTGATCGATAACTTCGACGTCTTCACCGGCGCGCTTGCCAACCAGTCGGAAAACATCCAGGCCACGGTCCGTGAACTGGCGCCGACGCTGCAGACCGCGCACACCTCGCTGGTCAGCCTCGACCGCTCGCTGCCGCCGCTGCGCACCTACGCGATCGAGCTGACCCCGGCGGTCGCCGAGCTGCCCGGGCTGATCAACGCCTCGAAACCGTGGCTCGCCCAGGTGCGGCCGCTGCTCTCCGGCAAGGAGGCGGGCGGAGCGGTGAAGCTGCTGGCCGAATCGACTCCGGGCCTGGCCGGGGCGGCCCACTCGGGTAAGACCCTCGCGCTGCCTCAGACGAACCAGCTCAGCCAGTGCACGACGAAGGTGCTGGTGCCGACCTCCGAAATCCCGATCAACGACCGGTTCGGCGACGGTGGTCCGAACTACCGCGATTTCTGGCGCCTCCTGTCCGACCTGGCCAGTGCCGGCCAGAACTTCGACGGCAACGGCCCCTATGTGCGGGCGCAGGGCGGCGGCGGGCCGGTCTTGGTCGAAGAATTCAACCCGAATGGCGAACACCCTCCGCTGCAACACCAGTTCTCCCGTGCGATCGAAGAGCCGCTCGGAACCCAGCCGCAGTTGCAGGGTCTGCCCGAATCGAAGCCTGAAGTTCGGTGTGAAAGCAACCCGGTTCCGGACATCAACGGCGGTCCCGGCCAGGTCGGTCCGACCGGCGTGAAGGTGGTGCCTCCTCGCTGATGGCCACGCAGACTCCGAAACCCACCCCGACCCCGGAACGGCGCAGCCGCATCGGTCACTTCCGCGCCTGGCTCACGCGGCAGGCTCGTGGCCATCGCACGGACACGATCGCGATCCTCGTCCTCGCGCTGGTCGGGATCGTGATGATGCTCGGGATCTTCACCCAGCAGAAAGCGTCGCTGCCGTCGTGGCTGCCGTTCGTGGGCGAAGAATTCGAAAGCATCTCGGCCGAATTCACCACGGCCCAGGCGGTCACCCCCGGGCAGGGGCAGGCGGTAGACGTCGCGGGCCTGCAGATCGGCAAGGTCTCCTCGGTCGAGCTCGAAGACGGCCACGCGATCGTCGGGATGTCGATCGAGCCGAAGTACATGGAGCTGATCCATCCGGACGCGCACTTCCTGCTGCGTCCGAAAACCGGCCTCAACGACATGACGGTCGAGGTGGAACCGGGCAGCGGCACCGAAGGCGTGGAAGACGGCCACCGCTTCCCGCTCGCGCAGACCGAAGCGAACATCCAGTTGGAAGCCCTCTGGAACAGCCTCGATGCCGACACCCGCCAGTACATCCAGCTCCTGGTCGCGGGTGGGGCGCAAGGGATCGGCGGCCGCGGCGTTCAGCTCGGCAATGCGTTGCGCCGGTTCGAGCCGTTCGTCGAGTACACGGCGAAACTGAACAAAGCGATCGCCGGGCGCCGGACGGAGCTGGCGAAGGTGATCCACGACTTCGGCGAACTGACCACCGAACTCGGCCGGCACGACTCCCAGATCCGCCGCTTCGTCGGCTCTTCCGAAAAGGCGCTGGGCAACTTCGCCAACCAGCAGGTAGCGCTGGAAGAAGCGTTCGAACAGTTCCCCGAGACCCTGAAGGTGGCGAACGAAGGCCTCGCGAGCTCGAACGAATTCTCGACCGTCGCCCTGCCGACGCTGACCAAGCTGATCCCGCAGGCGCAGGCCT
>JAFDWD010000107.1 GCA_018268695.1 Actinomycetota bacterium | reverse complement strand
GAGACGATATGAGAATCGACGACTGGCTCGCTCAGCGGGCGCAGAGCTGCCCCGAGCGGTGCGCGCTGATCGCCGACGACACCGAGGTCACCTACGCCGAGCTGGAGGCGGAAGCGACCTGGATCGCCCGCCGGCTCGCCGCCCACGGCGTGCGCCGGGGCTCCACCGCTGCCCTGACGATGCACCCGCGTCGCGAGCAGGTGGTGCTCGCCCACGCGCTGATGAAGGTCGGCGCGGCGCTTCTGCCGCTCAGCCCGCGCCTGACCGAGCCCGAGCGCGCCGCGGTGATCGCCGAGGTCGAACCGATGGTGGACCTGGACGACCCCGGCCTCCTCACCCAGACCGAGGCCGACCTGCCCCTGCTGGGCGAGCACGACACCGACGACATCTGCGCCTACGTCCTCAGCTCCGGCTCGACCGGCTCGCCGAAGCCGATCGGCCTCACCTACGGCAACTTCCTCTGGAGCGCGATGGGCGGAGCCTTCAACATCGGTGTCGACCCCGCCGACCGCTGGCTCTGCTGCATGCCGCTGGCCCACATCGGCGGCCTCAGCATCGTCGTCCGCTCGGCGATCTACGGGACGACCGCGGTCGTCCACGACGGCTTCGACGTCGACCGCGTGGCGCAGGCGCTGGCCGAGGAGCGGATCACCGTGATCTCCCTCGTGACCACGATGCTGAGGCGGCTGCTCGACGCCGGCGCCGACCTCTCCGGCCCGCGGGCGATCCTCGTCGGCGGCGGGCCGGTCCCGGCCTCGATGCTGGAGGAGGCGATCGAGCGCGGCGCCCCCGTCGTCCAGACCTACGGCCTCACCGAGACCTGCTCGCAGGTGACCACGCTCGCCCCCGAGGACGCGCTGCGCAAGGTCGGCTCCGCGGGCCGCCCGCTGCTCTCCAGCCACGTCCGCATCCGCGACGGCGAGATTCTCGTCCAGGGCCCGACCGTCGCCCCCGACCGTTATGACGAGTCCGGCTGGCTCCACACCGGCGACCTCGGCCATATCGACGACGAAGGCTTCCTCTACGTCCAGGACCGGATCGACGACATGATCGTCACCGGCGGCGAGAACGTCGTCCCCTCCGAGGTCGAGGAGGTGCTCCTCCGCCACCCGGCCGTCGCCGACGCCGCCGTGGTGGGGAGGGAGGACCCGGAGTGGCAGCAGGCCGTAACCGCGGTCGTCGTCCTCGCCCCCGGCGCCGAGGCCACCACCGACGACCTGCGCCACCACTGCGCCGAGTCCCTCGCCGGCTACAAGGTCCCGAAGCGGGTCGAGCTCGCCGCGGCCCTGCCCCGCACCCCGTCGGGGAAGTTGATGCGGCGCGCGCTCCGCTAGCCTCCTCGGCCATGAAAACCGACGACATCTTCTACGACAAAGACGCTGACCTCTCCAAGCTTTCGGGCAAGACCGTCGCCATCCTCGGCTACGGCTCTCAGGGCCACGCCCACGCCCTGAACCTCAAGGACTCCGGCGTCCAGGTCGTCGTCGGTCTGCGTCCCGACTCCTCCAGCCGCGCCAAGGCCGAAGAGCACGGCCTCGAGGTGCTCGACGTCGCCGACGCGGCGGCGAAGGGTGACATCGTGATGATCCTGCTGCCCGACGAGAAGCAGGGCCAGCTCTGGCGCGACGAGATCAGCGCCGGGATCGAGCCGGGCAACCTGCTGCTCTTCGCCCACGGCTTCGCCATCCACTTTGGTGAGATCGAGGCGCCCGAGGGCGTCGACGTCGGCATGGTCGCGCCGAAGGGCCCCGGCCACCTGGTCCGCCGCCAGTACGAGGAAGGCAACGGCGTGCCGTGCCTGATGTCGGTCCACCAGGACGCCTCCGGCACCGCCCACGACGTCGTCCTCGCCTACGCCTCCGGGATCGGCGGCGGCCGCGCCGCGGTGATCGAGACGACCTTCAAAGAAGAGTGCGAGTCCGACCTCTTCGGCGAGCAGGCGGTCCTCTGCGGCGGCGCCTCGGAGCTCGTCAAGGCGGGCTTCGAGACCCTGGTCGAGGCCGGCTACGACCCGCGCCTCGCCTACTTCGAGTGCTTCCACGAGCAGAAGCTGATCGCCGACCTGATATACGAGAAGGGGATCCGCGGGATGGAGTGCTCGATTTCCAGCGCCGCCGAGT
>JAFDWD010001079.1 GCA_018268695.1 Actinomycetota bacterium | reverse complement strand
TGCTGGGACACGAGCAATGCGCCGAGTAGGTACTGGAAGGTGATCAGGACGACGCCGAAGAGCGCGACCGCGGCGATCCCGACCTGGACGTAGAGGAAGGCGACCCCGACAGCCATCAGAGCGGCCATGAGCTCCGAGGGGAGTAGCGGCAGGAGCGCGTTCTGGACCTGCTTCAAGATCGGGCTGTCCTGCGTGTAGCGCATATAAAGGGCGGCGAGGAAGAAATTGATCGCCAGCGCGAAGCAGAAGACGCCGAAGATCAGGACGTAGAAGCCGACTTCCTTGTCGGTGACGCCCGTCGCCGTGACCATCGCATGGAAAGCGAGGCCCCCTGCGAGGGAGAAGAGCGAGTAGTTGAGGAGGTTCTGGACGAAGGAGGAAAGAGGTTCGCGCCAGCGCAGGTAGCCGAGGAAGGCGGTCACGAGTCCCATCACGGCGGCGGGAGAGCCGCCGAGGAAGACCATCGCCAGCACCAGCGCCGGGAAGCTGCCCGAGATGTTCAGCCGGTCCTCGACGACCTTCGCGGTCAGATCGCTGAAGATGGCGAACCCGAGGAGGACCCCGAGAAGGGCGAAGTCCCAGTTCGCCGAGGGCGCGGCGATTACCGCGATCGCCAGGACGACGACGAGCAGGGCCAAGCCGACGTTGCGGGCGACGGCGGTCCGGTCAGTGAGATGGCTGGCTTCTTCGGGCATATCCAGGGGCGGTCTGATCTTTATCGACCGGCGGAGGCGGCTTAATAAGGCGAGATGCAGGATAAAGCGGCATTTCAAGCCCAACAAGCGACTCTGGCCGGATGACCTTTGAATTGCAGAAGGAATCTGGAGCAGCCATTCAGGCTCTGCACAAGTTTCCCTTCCTCAGCCCAAAAAGAAGGGCGCCCCAGATGGACGCCCTTCAGAAGCTTGGTTCGGTGAGCATATTTGGCTCTCCGAAGCTGAAATTAGTTCGTGCGAAAAGTCATGTTAGGTCCCCTTCCGTGGTGGTTGAAGCCCGAACTCACGGGTCCGCAAATCAAAAAAACTTCCAACAGCGACGCGCAAGTTGTAGCACAACCTCTCCCGAACTTGTGCAAATGCAGGAAAACTTGTGCATAAATTAGGTAGATAGAAGGGGTGCCCGTGCAGGAAAACCGCATGAGAGGGCCGCTGAAGCGGCCTCTGTTCCGCCGGCTGCTCGCCACCTACTCGATCAACGAGATGGGCGACTGGATGGGGATCGTCGCCCTCTCGGTGCTCGTCTTCGAATTGACGAACAGCCCCCTGGCGACCGCCGGGCTCTTCCTCGGGACCCGTTTTCTGCCCGCTTTCCTGGGCCCTTTGCTGGTCACCCGGGTCGAGCGGATCCGGCCGCGGGTGGTCCTGCCACTGATCTATGTGGTCGAGGTGGCGGCCTTCGGCGTCCTCGCGGTGCTGGCCACGCACTTCTCCCTGGCCCTGGTGATCGTCGTCGCCACGATCGACGGCACCATGGCCCTCGCGGGTCGCTCGCTGACCCGGGCGATCGTCGTCGCCCTGCTCGAGCCGACCGGCGAACTGCGCCAGGGCAACGGCCTGCTGAACATCGCCTTCACCACCGGCGCGGCGGTCGGTCCGGCGCTCGCCGGGCTGGTCGTCGCGGGCATCGGCGTCCAGGCGGCGCTCTACCTGAACGCCGCCTCCTTTTATGTAGTCGCCCTGATCATCGTCACCGCCGGCGTGCTCCCGCGCACCGAGCCGGAAGAGGGAGGGACCTGGGACCGGGTGAAGGCCGGCGTCGTCTACCTGCGTGAGCAGGCGCGTCTGCGCCGGGTGCTGATCGCCCAGGGCCTCGCCTTCATCTTCTTCTCCGCCGTCGCCCCCCTCGAGGTCGTCTACGCGAAGGAAACGCTCGGCGCCTCGGACACCGGCTACGGGATCCTGCTGACGACCTGGGGCGTCGGCATGGTCGGCGGCAGCCTGATCTTCGCCCGGGTCAAGAAGACCCCCTTGATCGTCCTCCTGCTCCTCTCGACCGTCACGGTCGGCATCAGCTACCTAGGAATGGGGATCGCGCCGACCTTGGCGGTGGCATGCGCATTTTCCGTACTTGGCGGGGTCGGCAACGGGGTCGAGTGGGTGTCTGCGATCAGCGCGGTTCAAGAGTTGACCGAGTCGGGTATGCAGGCCCGGATCATGGCCGTCTTGGAATCGGTTGCCGCAGCGATGCCGGGGGTGGGCTTCGCTCTGGGAGGGGTTTTGGCCGCTGTCGCATCGACGCGGACGACCTTTGCCGTGTCCGGTTTCGGCGTCCTTGCAATCGCACTTCTCATCGTGCCTCTGGCTCGAAATTGGCACCCATCCCGCGACGCGCGGCCGGACGGTGGATTTCCGCTTGACGAAAGCCACGACGTTGTGCTGGAGTTGCTGCCAGGAGGCATGCCAATACCTAATTCGGAGGTCGAGTTTTGAAGAAGTTGCCGTTTTTCTTGCTGATCGCTGCACTCGCAGCGGTCCTGGCGGTCGGACTGGCCGCATGTGGCGGTGGGAGCTCCAGCTCGTCGCCCTCGACCTCGGAAGGTGGGTCGTCTGAAGCTGGCGGCGGTGAAAGCGAAGGCGGAGGCGGTGAAGAAGGCGGGACCCTGAAGGGCGCCTACACCTCGTTCCCCGACTACATGGATCCGCAGATCTCCTATACCGCGGAGGGATGGACCGCGATGCGTCCGGTCTACATCCCGCTGCTGACCTACAAGCACGCCTCGGAAGAAGAAGGCGCGGAAATCATCCCGGGCCTGGCCAAAGAACTTCCGAAAGTCACCGACGGCGGCAAGACCTACACGATGTTCCTGCGTAAAGGCCTCAAATACTCCAACGGCGAAGAAATCAAAGCCGGGGACTTCAAATACGCGGTCGAACGCTGCTTCCTCACCAACTCTGGCGGTTCCCCCTTCTACA
>JAFDWD010001078.1 GCA_018268695.1 Actinomycetota bacterium | reverse complement strand
GGTCACCTGGCCTGGATCCATGTCTTTCTTGCTCTCTCGTTTCTCGCCGTCTGGTCCTAGCTCTCTTCTCCTCTTCGTTGATTGCTGAATGGCCTTCGGTTGAAGGTGAACGCTCCTTCCGTCTCGGGTGCAGGGACCCAGACGATCCCGTCGAGAAGCTCCGCCGGGAGGACGGCCATCGCCCCCGCGAGCCGAATCAGGGTGTCGATCCGGCAGACCCTTTCCGTGTTCTCCAGCTTCCCGATCTCCGTGCGGTGGAGCGAGGCCCTCCGGCCCAGCTCCTCCTGGGAGAGCCCTTCCCTCCGCCGCACCCGACGGAGGTTCTCCCCGAAGCGGCGGGCGACCGATTCCGGGGGTCGCCTAGGCACCCGGGTCCTCCCCGTCCTCGGAGACGCCGAAGCCACGGGATGGATCCCAGGTGATGCCGTCGACCAAGTCGTCGATCGTGACGCCGAGAGCGCCGGAGAGCTTGATCAGCGTCCTCGCGCGAGGGACTCGTCGACCGCCCTCGATGAGACTGGCCTCGGACTGGTGGATGCCGGCGCGGAAAGCCAGCTCCTCCTGGCTGATCCCGGCCGCCGCGCGGAGCCTTCTGAGGTTGGCGCCGATCCGCTCCGCGACGAGGCTGTCCGTCCTCCCCTCAGACATCCTCGGCATCTCCCTCCGGCGGGCTCACGGTCAGGCCGCCGGTGACCGAGACGATCGGCTCCCAGGTGATCCCGTCGAGGAGGTCGTCCGGGGTGACGCCGAGCGCTCCGGCCAGGCAGACCAGGGTGAGGACGCGGGGCATCCTCTCCCCCGTCTCCAGCAGGCTGACCTGGGTGCGGTGGACGGCGGAACGGAAGGCGACCTCTTCCTGGGAGTAGCCCGCCTCGGCACGCAGTCGCCGCAGGTTCGCGGCGAAGCGGGTCGAGGGCGGGCGGAGGCTAGCCACGACGGGGGTCCTTCTCGGGAACGATCATCCGGCCCGGGCTGTGGATGCCCGGCCTCCAGACGAGTCCGTCGAGGAGTTCGGCGGGCGAGACCCCGAGGGCGCCCGCCAGCCTGATCATGGTGTCGATACGCGGCAGGCGCTCGGCCCGCTCGATCAGGGTCATCTGGGTGCGGTGGATCTCGGCCCGTTCGGCGACCGCTTCCTGGCTCAGGTCCTGGTCGCGGCGCAGGCGCCTCACCCGCCGGGCGATCACTTCGGTCACGGTCCCGGTGGCCTCGACCATCAGCCGAGCTCCCAGCCGAGGACGACCATCTCGCGGGCCGGGCGGCTCGGGATCACCAGCTCGCCCTGGCGGATCACGAGACCGGAGGCGACGAGGCCACGGGCCGCGTTGCCGAAGCGGTCGGACTGGCCGAAGTCCTCGGGGTCGTCGACCCTGGCGACGAGGGCCTCGCGGTGGGTGAGGACGCCGGGGAACTCCTTCAGCAGAAGGTCGAGGAGCCCTCGCTGTTCGGACTCGTAGATCTCCTGCGGGCTGCGCTCGGCGCGCCGGGAAGGCGCGGATGCGCCTCCCGGATTATGTTGCGGGTGCATGGGAGCTATGCCTCCTGTGCCATGCCCCCGGACGTTCCAGCGTCGCGGGGGCACTTTTTGTCTGCGCAGGCACTCTAGCATGAGTGTTGGGTTTTCCCCAACACTATTCGTACCTCTATTTGCCTCTGAGGATTTCGCTCACTCGCGAATAGTGCAAGCCGACCTCTTTGGCGATTTCGCGGAGCGAGAGGCCAGCTGCCTTGGCCTCAGCAAACGCCCTTTGTCTAGCCTCCTTGACGGCCGCGGCATCCTGCTCGTACTCCGCCTGCGCACGCCGCAAGGTCTCACGAGCCTTCTCCCTGGGGTCGACAGCCATTTCGGAGGAGCCTACTTCTGACTGGCCGGCGAGCCGCCCTGCTCCTCGAATTTCGCCTGGGAGAGGTCAGCGAGAGCACGCTCGGCCATCCCGAGGAGATTTCGGTCGTTCTCGGAGAGATCGCCATTCCCCATACGCGCTACCCGTCGGCTAAGAACTGGCCGCTCGAAGAGGTGTTCGGCTTTCGCGACACTGAAAGACGACTGGCCATCGATCGAAAAGCCAACACAGGACCGCAGAAGAGCCAGGCAGCAAGCGTCGTCGGCGAGCTCGTCCAGTCTGCGTCTACCTTCCTCGTCATGGCCATAGGCCAGAACTACCAACCAAGCGAATTCGTCCTCGCCCATGAGATCTTTGAGGTCCCAGAGTCGCAAACGAGCGCGCAGATCCTCTTCGAGTTCCTGGGTGACGGCCTCGCTGAGGAATTCACCTGACTCCTTCCTCCCACGCTGCGGATGCGTGCCAAACCAGAGAAAAATCGCGTAACGGTCGGAATCGGTCTCGGCTAGGTCAAAGGCGTGTCGGAGTGCAGCTTCCCGGTCCTCGCCTTTCGGCAGAACTTCTGCGGCGCTCTGCATCGCCCTCTTGAGAAATAGCTGTGGAGCAGGTCGCAGACCTTCCCACTCGTCCGAGAGGCGATGTCGCGTGCGAAGTAGCTCAGAGATGCCCGACGAAATCGAGGCCGGGTTGACCCGGCTCGCGAAGTCCGGGAAGCGCTGGACAAGGTCCCCAAGCTGCTCGGCCTGCAAATTCGCCAGTAAATCCCGCAGTTTGTCGCGTTGTCCAAACACCTCGACCACTTCAGTGACCGTGGCATAGCTAGCCGCGCCTGGATCAAGGGTGGCGTGGAGATACGCCCTAAACGCTGGCGCATAGGCCACGCGCCTAGCTGCTCGCCACTCGTTGGGAACATGGCGATCTCGACCAAAGTGTGATTCGAATGCGAGTGGAAAGAGCTGGCCCAAGAGAACCCTGACCTGATCTCGCCGAGGCTCGGAGGCAGCTGCGAGGAGCTCGGCGATCTGCCCTTGCTCCCGCTTTGTCGTCGTGTCCTCGTTGATGAATAGATCGGTCCGTTGTTTGGTCAACGCGTCAACAAGACCAGGAAGCTTCTGGTGTACCTCTGGCTCGAACACACGGAGTACCTCCAGGCCCAGGATGTCCTCCAACGCAACCTCTTGTCCCAACAATCGGACCCTGGTCGACACACCACTTACGTAGCGAGCGACGTCCCGCAGATTCCTAAAGAAGGGGGCGATTCCTCGCCCCAGCAGTTCGGACCACCGAACGTCATTTATCGGGAGATACTCCAGCCTGGAGATCACGGCGTTCAGCTTCGCCAGCAATATCCCTTCGAGCTCGCTCGGGCGGATCGCGGGAAGGTCATAACTGACTTGGATCATCTTCTCCAGATAGGAGCGTCCGCCGAACTGGGTCCCCCTTCCTAGGGCGCCCTCGACGTAGGGACGATCGAATGCCAGCAGGTAGGTCACGTACGGCAGGTCGCCAACCAGCTTCACCAGACGCAAGACATCGAGGATTTCGTCGGGATGGAGGCGATCGATGTCGTCGACTAGGACAAGGATCCTTCGTTCCCTCTGGAGAAGCGCGTTTCTCAGTTGCTCGCCCTCCTCAATTACCCCTCTACTTCCCAGCGCGACCAACGCTGCAAGGGATTGGCCCGCGACGCTTGCAGCCGGACCAGCCAGTAGTGAGCCCAGAGGAGCCAGCGATTGCCCATACGAAAGGAGGTGTTTTCCGACACGGCGAAGGCTTTGGTTCTTCTGGACTTGGGCTCCGAGTTCGCCGAAGAAACGAATGACGAGCGCTTCAGTGTCGGAATAGAGCCACGGGTTAAAGCGAATGACGACCATCTCGTCAGCCAATCCATCCGCAACCAGGTTCAAGACCGAGGTCTTTCCCTCTCCCCATGGGGCGGTCAGAGCCATGACGAACCCATCGTTCGTGGGTGCGCCTCGGATCTCATCTTTTAGTAGGTCGACCAGCAGCCCGCGGCCCAGCAGGTCTTCCCCGGCCCCCCTGATGGGCTGGTCGGCAGACAAGCCGCTGACAGGTTCCCCCTCAGACACAGAAAAAGCGTATCCACTGGGATGAACTTTCGATCCGCGCACGGTCAGTCACCTACCTCCGGCGGACGCGGGATCATCTGAACATGAGCCGGCTCTACTTTCCGTTGAGGTCAAGCGTCGAGTTCTTCGCCGACCCCAACCAGCTGACCCCGATGGCCCGCGCGAAGGAGGGTGCCGTCCTCTTTGAGGAAATCCTCTTCGAGGATGGGCAGCTGATCGCCACCGTCGGCGAGAAGATGAACTGGGCGATGCACCGCCCACGCCACGAACTGACTAAAGAGGACCTTGAGGAAGCCCGCGCTCCTGCAGGGCCCGGCGAGTCGATGGTGATCGCGATCGGAACTGAAGACGCCCCCGGGGAGGGGGCCAAGGAGATGCGAACGATCGGCGAGACCATGGTGATGGAGGCCTACAAAGCACAGTGGCACTCGGCGGCGATCGACGAGCTGCGGGCGCTTGAAGTTCCCTGGTTCGGCATCGCCACCCCGACCGACGAGACCCTGCAGAACCTCGCGACGCCGATGGCGCAGGCTGCTCGCGAGCTCGCCGGCCGGATAGAGGACGAGGGACTCTCGCCGATGCAGGTCGACTTCGCCGCGAAGGCCCTGGCACGCGACGCCCTCTTCGCCGCCGTCCTAGGAGCCGCCATCAACGTGACGCCGATGTTCGGTCGGATGATCGAAGACTCCCCCACCCTGCGAGGGACCGGCGCCGACGCTTTAGCGTTCCTGGTTCCCGATTTGGGCCACCTTCCTTGGGAGGTGATCGCCGAACATCGAGAGCGTCCGGGAAGCGTCGAGGCTCGTGCCCTGCTGCGCGAATTCGAGGTGAAAGCCCTGGTCGAAGAACCCGGGGACGTCGCGGATTACCTCGAGAAGGTCAAAGGTTCGGTCATGGATGCGCTGGCAGCGGCGCTCCTGGAAACCGAGGTCAACCTGCCGGAGGTGGTCGGCAGGGAAGCGGTAAACGTGGCAGTCTCGTTCGTTCCAATCGCTGGGGCGGCACTCGGCCCCGCTGCCGGCATCGTCGCCGCGCTCGGCGAGCGGGCCGAACAGCGGGAAAACGGGCTCTTCTCGCTGGTCAAGCTTCGGCAGGCCCGATGATCCCCCTCTCCGCCACCTCCGGCTCCTGGCTGCAGTTCGCAAGCACCCTGGTCGCCGCTGCGGCAGCGGTGGCTTCCTGGGCCGCCGTCCTGCAGACGCGACGCTTGGTCCGCGACTCTCGCCTTCCGGTCCTCCACATCGAGGTCGGCCGGACCGAAGGCACGGGAGCAGTAGATGGGACCGCAGCGGTGACGGTCCTCAATGCAGGCAACGCTCTCGCTACTCGGGTCGGATTCTTCGTAATAACGCCCGATGCGTTGGTTCAAGCGAGCCTGGGCTTCCTTCGACCAGACGAGATCGCCTCGTTTGCCACTGACCTGCAGATCGACGAATCCTTCCAGGCCCTCGCCTACGGCCGCAGCCAAGACGGCGAGGAATACGCCTGGGACTACAGCGGCGATCGTCGCCGCGTGAGATCGAAGGGCCCGCTACCCACCTGGGAGGAGATCCTCGACTCCTTCTATCCCGGTGTCGACTTCTCGGGTCGCCAGCAGGCGACGGTTCTGCGCAGCGCCTAGCTGCTCACGTCAGACGCGGGATAACTCTCCTCAAACTGTTCGCGACTCATCCAGCCCGACGCCTCGCCGCCTCCAGCCCCATCGCACACAGGACAACGCCGCTCGCCCTCTCCGGTTCCCGGGCTGACCTGCCCGTGGGGAAGCGGGACCTTGCCGGTCCCATCGCAGCGGTCGCATTCTGCGCGGACCTGCACTTCGATATTCGAGCTCATGGACGCGATCGTAGTCCCGCGTGAACCGTCGCCTGGCCCGGTCGACTCCGGCGCTCGCGCAGGCTGCGTAAAGGCACGGTTGCGCTGACCGTATTGAGCCCTAGTCTGTCTCTGTGGCGATGCGCGAACCGACCCCACTTGACTGGGCCGCCGGGTTCATTGAAGGAAACGGCGACCCTGCTCTCGCCCGTTTGGTCCACGAATCGAGACTGGACGTCTGGCAGGAACCGGACTACTCGCTCGCCCCAATCGGCTCCGACTATCCGCACTGGTACCCGCGGACGATCGCCAGATTGACCGTCCCGGGAGACCTCTTCTCCGGCGCCGTCACGAATGAAAGAACCATCGGTTGGGCCCTCGGGGAGGCGCTCGACGGTCATCTGAACGAATGGAGCCTCGCGCCCGGGCCGGGTCGATCGTGGAGCAACCAGGGGATCGCCGCGCCTTACCGGTGGCGCGGGATGCTCTTCCGCTCGAAGACCGAGTGCCGGATGGCTGCCGCGCTCGACCGGGTGAACGTCGCCTTCTGGCCGAATTGCCGCGCTCGGCTTGGCACAGTTCCCGACCTCCGGGAGACTCGCGAGTCCGACTTCCTGGTCCTCGTCGAGGGGAAGGTCGGCATCCTTGAGGTCGACGGCGACGAGTTCCACCCGCCCGAGAGCGCACACGAGGACCATGCACGCGACCGCGCCTTTCGCCAACACGGAATACGCGTCGTCGAGAGGTTCTCCGCCAGCGAGTGCTGGGCCACGCCCGATCAGGTCGTCGCCGAATTTCTGGCGCTGCTCCACCTCAACGGCTGATCGCATCGCTCCGCCTGTGGTAGCCGATCCCGGTCGAGCGTCCCGCCTTGGAGAGCATCGAGAAATCGTCCCCTTGACCCAGGCCTTGACCCGAGAACGAAAAAGACCGCCTCGCGGGCGGCCATTTCGCTCTACATCTGGAGTACCGCTACGGGGATTCGAACCCCGGTTTCCGGACTGAGAATCCGGCGTCCTAGTCCCCTAGACGATAGCGGCGAGGGAGCAGCAGTTTAGCGAGAGCGGCGGGAG
>JAFDWD010001077.1 GCA_018268695.1 Actinomycetota bacterium | reverse complement strand
ATCGCCCTTCGGCTCTGAGGCATCGCGACCCGCCGCACTCGTCGACGCCGGGCTACGACCTGAACGCGCTCCTCCCGCTCGCGGAGGAGCTCGCCGTCGGCAGGGTCACGGAGAGGTACTGCCTCGTCGCCGAGGGCCTTTGGTGCCCGAGTCTCGTCCGGTGCAGGCACGGGTCCCGAAGCAACGTGGGCGACCGATTTTTCTTCGAGGCTCATGGCCCCACCTCCGAGACTCCTGATCTGCTTGGTAAGGCGTGCCTGAGCTTGCGGAGCTCTGCCTCTTGGAACCAGGGCCGCAGGCGAATTCGCGCCGGCGGCAGGTTTCCGTAGATCAGAATTGCGCTACTAGAGAAACCTTCTCGTAAAACGTTGCCCGGTGCAAGATCTCGATAGGTCTGGCCTTCAGTGGTGGAGCGCCGGCCTCGCTCGCCAGCGGTCTGCGATCGTTGCTCGAACTCGCCGGAGCCGATCACCCGCGAGGCATAGGAAAGGGTCTCCGGGTCGGAAATGCCGCTTCCCAGCAGGACTGCGCGGTGGTTGTTGACGATGGTTCCCGACCGGCTGCCCCAGCGCGCCTTTATTTGAGAAAGGTCATGGAAGACCGAGACCAGCTGCACCCCCTGGCCGGCTCCGGTGGAGGCGATCTCGTCGAGGTTCGGGATCGGCGCGATGTTCGCCGCCTCGTCGAGAAGAAGCAGGAGTGGGGGGTCGAGAGGCAAGCCGGTGATTGCCGCGATCTCATAGATCTCGGCAAGCAGCTCCTGAACGATCATCGAGAAGGGCACTCGCAGCCGCTCTTGTTCGTGGAGCGGGGCACAGAGATAGAGCGTGTTCGCGCTGCCGTCGAGAAGCGCAGCTGGGGTGTAGTCGGCGCCCGCGGTCTCCTCGAGGACGTGCGGGTCGGCGAAAGCGGCGACGATCATCTCCGCGGTCGTGTAAATCGAGGAGCGTTGGCGGTCCTCTCGATTTTGCGTTGCGAGATATGCCCGCTTCGCTTCGCCCCCGTCGACCGCCGAAAGGAGCTCCAGCACCTCGGCCTCGCTCGCATCGGCGCCTTCGTCGAGCCAACGCACAACAGAACCCATCGTGCGCCCGCTGGCGGCCGCGGCGAACAGAAGAGGTGCGAGCAGCTTCTCGGCGGCGGTAAACCAGAAGTCGGCGTCCTGCAGCCCGGCCGCCGAGCTGGTGCGCCCTGCCCCCGCCAGCCAGTGAGCGACGCGCCTCGCGCCACGCCAGGTCGATGCGCCGTATAGCGGCGTCGCCCGCGAACGCGGCAGCTCGGTCGACCGCGCAGGATCGAAGATCATCACCTCGCCCTTCATTTCGCGATGGGCAAGCGTGTCGATGAGCAAGTCGGTCTTGACTGACGTCGCCAAGACCGGGCCCTCCCACTCGAGTAGCGCCGGGACGGCGAGCCCGGAGGTCTTGTGCCCTTGGGTCGGGCCGAGCAGCATCACCGACTGACGCTCGCCGGCAGCAACCAGACCGCGGCCGAAGCGACCGAGCGTGATCCGGCCGGGAGTGGCATGGCGGACGCGCAGCGCGCGAAGGTCGCGCCCGGTCGCCCACTGCGCGCTCGGCGCTCGACGCCGCGCCGCCGAGGGCTGAGCGACCCCGATCAGCTCGGCGCCGCGGAGGCCGCCGAAGGCGGCGGCGCCGAGCGCGGCCATCACGAAGAGCCCAGTGAAGTAGAAGGGAATCGCGCCGGGGAGAGCGTGCCGCTCATCGGGAGGCCAGGCTTCGGTTGGGTTGCCGAGGTGGGAGGCGAAGCGGACCGCGGTCGCCGGCAGCTCGCTTAGCGAGATCGGGGTCCAGCCGCGCCCGAACAAGGCGGCGGCCGTCGCGCCCGTCAGCCATAGCGCACCGAGAGCCGAAGCGAGGACGGCGCCGGCGATCCAAATCGACTTGTCATCGCCGCCTTTCACGCGGACCTCGAGGGCAGGGCGCCCATCTGCTGATCGGTGAAGGTGATCTCCCGCTCGCGAGCGGACGATCGCTGTTGCACGAGCGTCGAGTACGCGCCCATCACCCACAGGGCCTCGCCGACGTCGAGGCCCATCGCGAGCTCCACCTCCGTCTCGGAGCGGCCGAGGTCGTCGCGAAGCACCTCGCGCTGGTCAGGCGATTGGCGGTGGATGATGAAGCAGCCCGCGTCGGGTACGAGGTTCTGCGCGATCCGCACGGCCCGCGATCCTTTGTCGCCGGCCGTGTCGAAATCAGTCAGCTTGTGCGTCGAGAGGATGTTCGAGATCGCGAGCGCGCGGCAGAGCTTGAAGTTCGCTTGCAGCCACTCGGCGACACCGATGTTCGGGGTGACCTGCCACACCTCCTCGAAGACACAATGCGCCTTGCGCATTGGCACTCCGGTCTCGTCGGAGACCCGCTTTCGCTCACGGAGGACGGCTTGCTGCCAGGCACCGACGCAGGTTGCGAGGACTCCAAGGGCCTCGGAGTCGCCCATCGCGCTCAGGTCAAAGACGATCAGGGGCGATTCGAGGTCGATTCCTGCGCTGGTCTGCCCGTCGAAGATGCCCCTCAAGTCTCCGTCGCAAAGGCGCTGCAGCGCCAAGGCCAGCTCCCGGTTCGCGGCGGCGAACTCGGGCCCGCCGGCGGCCGAGACGCCGGCGATCATCGGTTCGCGCGGGTGGAGGAGGACGTCGACGACGTTCGGCAAAGTCGGATCGGTCGAACCCGCTTCGTCGTTGCACTGGTCGAGGGCGACCCGCAGCCCGGCCTCCTCCTCGGGGACGAGGTGTCGGCGAAGTGCGGCCGTCGCCACCGAGCGCAGAAGCGCCAGCTGCCCCTTGCGGCCGCCGCGCCGCTCGATTGGGTTGAGGCGCATCGACCCGCCGGGTGCGAGGACGAAAGGGCTGACGCCGATCGCTTCCGCCAGAGGCCAGTACTCACCCTTGATGTCGATCACGAACGACTGGCGGCCAAAGAGGTACTGCCGGTAGAGAAAGGTCTTGATCCACGTGGACTTCGCGAAGGCGATCTCACCGAGGACCACGATGTTCGGGCTGCGCATGATCCGGCGCTCGTAGAGCTCCCACTGGTCGAAGACCCAGGCGCCGCCGAAGGCATCGGCGCCGATATAGACGCCGGGAGCGCCGAGCCCACCCTGTCCCTGGAACGGGTAGGCCGCCTGGAAATGGGCGGTCGTCGCCGAGTGCCCGGGGCGCTGGCCACGGCGGCGCGTCACCGCAGCCCCCGGCACAGCGGCAGGGTGTTCGCGAAGCCCGCGTCCTGTTCCCCGTACATCGGCTGGAGCTCGAGGCGTGCCAACTGTGCGGCGTGCTCGGTGTCGCTGTTGGAGCGCTCCAGTGCCTCGAGGCTTCGATCCGAGACGGTGATGAACTTCGCGAAGATCATCTGGGCGTTGCCGTCGGCCAGCTCCTCTTCTCGGCGAGCAACGGCCTGCTGTTGGCGCCGGTGGCCGGCGGTCGTCAGAAAGCCTTGGCGCTGACGCTCGATTTCGCCGGCGATCTCCTTCGTCTGCGCCATTTCCGCCTTGCGCATCGCCTGGGCGAAGGGAACGGGTTCGATCGTCACCGAGAGCGTACGGACCGTCACGCTCTGCATAAGGAGCGGAGCGAGGAAGGTCGGGCCGACGTCGATTCGCGGCCAGGAGGAGACCCAGTAGGTGCTGTGGAATGCGGAATCGCTGCGGTAATACGTCCAGCTGTCTTCCGCGGCCATCGGCCCCATGAGGGCCGGCTCGATGCCTTCTCGCTCGGGCTCGCCGAGCGTCGATCGTGCTCGACCCTGGTGGCCGAAGGGGTCGAAAGCGTCGCGGATCACCTCGGCGTACTGCCGCGGCTGCAGGAGTCCGAAGACCGTGATGTCCGCCTTGCTGAGGCTGCGAGCAAGGTTCTCGGCCTCTCGAAGCAGGATCTTGCAGGCGGCGTCGTCCCCTCCGCCCATTCGCTTCATCTCGCGATTCGCACGGCGGGGATCAATCTGGAGGCAGATCAGAACGTCGTGCTCTTGAGTTACCGGAGCCGCTGCCTCGATCAGCTCGATGTACGAGGCGACGACGTTCGAGTTGAACGGGACGCTGCGGTCCCGCTTCTCCTGTAGGTATGACGCGAGCTCGTCTCCCTGCCCGGGCAAGGTTCGCTCGTGCCACTGGAGCCTGCGGAGCGGCGATCCCTCTCGGGCGCAGCTGGCGAGGACACCGCCCCAGCCTTCGAGGGCACGCTCCTGGTCGGCGACATCGCGCAGGGCGAATGCACCGGCCCGCACGGCGATCGCCGCCGTGTAGGTGATCTCGCGGCGGTCGCACATGACGCCGATCTCGTCGCCGCCATAGGGAACCGAGAGCAGGTCGACCCCCGCCAGCTCGGGCGGCAACGACACCCCGTAGGGTTCGTCGGCGCCGAGTCGAACGCCGGCGGCCGGCGCGGTGGAGCGATAGCCGCCTCGTCGCTTTCGGAGTTTGAAGCTGAGGAGGATCGGCGCCCAGTCGGCGGCGGTCCGGCCGTTGATCGGGAAGGCGACAGCACCCGCCGCACCAGCGACGAGCACGATCGCCACCAGCACGGCGACGATGCTTTGCGTCGCGAAGATGGCGCAGATGCCCACCGCGGCGGCCGCACCGACCACGATGACTTGTCCGCTTCGCAGCGGGCCGATCAGCGCCCGTTCTTCCAGGGGGGCGAATCGGTATCGACGCTCGCTCATTACTTAGACCTCCGATCGGGTTTGGCGCCGACGTCCTGCGGCGGTCGCGGGGGCGCTTCGGCCGGCCGGCGCCGAGTCGAACCCCCGTCCGGACTGCTCGGCGCAGGCCGCTCCTCCTCGGACGCCTCGGCGCCGGCACCGGCCGCCGGACCGGCAGGACGTCCTCTATCGGTTGACGCCTTGGAGCTCGCCATACCGGCGATCCCGGTGCCCTCGAGGCGACGCCCCGCAGCTGCCGCGCCACGCGCTGCTGCCACGGGTACCGATGCGGCAGCCCCGGCTGCACCAGCAGCCCCCGCCGCGCCAGCGGTCCCCGCTGCGCCCGATCCCGCGCTGCCGCCGGCCGCGCCGCTGCCCTGCCCAGACCCCGCCGGTCCTCCCGGGCCTCGCCCACCGCTGCCGCCATTCGGACCTAGCCCCGGCGGGCGCCCGCCTCCGTTGCCGCCGCTGGGCTCGGTCGGTGGTCGGCCGGTCCCCGACTCCCGATCGCTCTTGACGCTCCAAACCTCGGGTCCGCTCCAATTGGAGCGCGCCATGCTCTTCATCATCTGCGGCGGGCCGCCCGCGACCTGCATCGCCCCGACCGCTTGCCCCGCAGCCGAGCGTCGACTGAAGGCGGCCGAAACCGCCGCCTCCGTCGAGAGCACCATCCGCATCAACATGAAAGGCGCGAAGCAGGCCAGGAGCAAGAGAGCTGAGGCCGCGAGGATGTGCTCGACGGCGGCGCCTTTTTCTGCGATCAAGCTGGAGGCCAAGGCGACGATCGCGACGATCACGAACTTCGACCCGATGATCACGATCAGCAGCTCGACCGTCCGCCGTAAGAGGTTCGACCACCTGGGCGAGATCGCCGCCGCCAGCGAGAACGGCACGAAGAGCGCGACGATGTAGACGCTCGCATCGCGCATCAGCAGCTCGATCCAGAGACAGAATGCCGCGAAGGCACCGACAATCGCCCCCAGGAAGACAACGAAGGCGGGGGCCGCGACGCTGCCGGTGGCTTCGAGCCCTGCCTTCGTCGCCGGTTCGCCCGGAGCAATCGTGTCGCCCGCCGCGCCGCCGGCGACACCGCCCGCTTTACTGAGCCCGCCGATCGCAGCGTGAAAGAAGGTCTCGCTGTGATGGTGCGTGGCGACAGCGACCGCGTGCGACATCTGGTCGGTCGTCACCAGGAGTAGCTGGATCACCGTGAAGGCGACGCTGGTCCCGACGAAGGCGAGCGGCAGGTTGACGAACAGCGCCTTTCCGAGCACCGCCCAACTGGCCTGCGTCAGCGCCTCGAGGATCGCGAACAGGACCATCGCCGACGCCAGCAGCGCCGCGATCCCCACCATTTTCGCGTACTCGGAAAGGAAGCCTTCGCTCGTCAGCTGCGGCGTCGTCGTCGTTTCGATCTGCTTCACCACTTCGCCGATCAGCCAAACCGCGCCTTCGCTGACCCACGTCGTCACCTGGCCGAAGATCGAGTTGCCGATGCCCTTCAAGGCTCCGGTCACCGGGGAGGTAACCGCCCCGACGGCTCCGTCGGTGACCGAATTGCAGGCATCGCCGACCGGGTTCCCGCCGCCGATCGCGCCGCCGGTGATCGCGCCGGCCGCTTCGGTGACCGCCCCGGCAGGGCTCGTCGCGGCATCGCAGAGGACGTTGGCGCTCGCCCGCGGCGGCGCCGGCTGTCCGACCACGAGGACAGCGGCCATCAGGCCGGCGAGCATCGCCAGCAGCGCGACTCTAAGGAGCCAGTTCATAGCTCCGCAGGTGCTCGACGACGCCGATTACGTCGTATGCGCCCAGCGGTCCGCGCGAGGTGCCGAGCTTCGGCGTCGGCCCGAAGCCGCCTTCGGTGTGCGCGATCCGCCAGCGGTCGCCGCTCCAGACGAGATCGGTGTGGGTGAGGCCGAAGTAGGCCGCCGGTTCCACCGCCGAGGCGTTTCCGAGCAGGGTGAAGCCCCAGGTCAGCACGCGGGCGCGCTGCCTCGAGAAGGCCTCGATCTCGTAGCCGATGGGCACCGCTGCGTACAGCGTTTGGAGGCCCGTAGCTATGCCCTTGCCAATCGGCCCCGCGGCGATGCGCTCGCGCCCGGGAGTGTTCGCGTCGAGCATCGCTTCGACGTACTCCGGCATCGCGACCGCTTCGATGCGGTCTCGCATGACGCCGGCTCGTAGGATCGACGGCGAGGCGAAGGCCCGCTGGTAGGCGGCCACGGCGGCGGCGGCTCCCTCTTGCGTGTCGGGGTATCCGACGGGAATCCCGGCCTCGGTCTTAGTCGACCCGGGTACTGCGGCCGCGCTTTCGGACTCGGACTGCGCCGAGCCTGCCGACAGCCTGCCGAGTGCGCCGCCGATCACCAGCGCGACGACCATCGCGATCCCGGTGACGAACCAGCCCGTGCGACGACGGCGGTCCCCGTTGCGACTCATTTGACCGTCGTCCCGAGCTGCAGCGCCCAGTTCAGGATCGTCGCCCCGGCACCGATGGCGGCGACGCCGGCCAGCGACAGCCCCGCTCGCTTTTTGCCGGCGTCCGCGGTCCCGGGATTGCGATGCGAGTTGCCCCCGATCCACTGGGAGACGCCGACGACAAAGTTCCCGGCGGCGAAGGTCAGCAGGAGCCCAGCTAGGCCGTCGACCAGTTTTTGTCCAGTTGAATTACCCGGGATCAGGGTCGGATCGGGTTTGAGAGAAATCGCGGCGCTCAGCAGCGTGTCGAGGATCGGATGTGCCACGGCGGGCTCCTTTGATTTGGAGTGGTTCGTGGCTGCGGGGTCAAATCACCCGCCGATCTGTATGGGACAAATCGAGATGCGCCACCGATCGCGCGTCTGCAGACGGTTGCGCGGCAAAGCCACGCCCGCCATTCCTTCGCGGAAGCGGAGCTACTTTTCGAAGCTGAACTCGGAGGCGGCGGACTTCGATTCCGACGCCGACGCCTTCGGCGCTTCGCTCGTCGTATGCACCACCGTCGGCGCTTCTGCCGATGCGACTTCGGAGACCGCTGCGGATTCCGGGGCCGGGGCCGGGGCCGATTCGCTTGCGGCCTTTGCGAACGCCGAGGTCTCAGCTTCGACTTGTTCTTCTTCGGCTCTCTGCCTCTTGGCAGCCGTCGTCCGACTCGACGAGCGCGATTCGTCGTTTGCCTTCTTGGGTGGTTCACGCCGCGTCGACGGCGGCGGAGCAGACGCGGGAACGCTCGCGTTCGTTTCCGCGGCCACGGCGCTTGCAGCCTCAGCAGCCGGAGGTGCGGTCCGCTTCGGTTGACGAGCGGCGGGCCGAGTTGCTTTGCGATGGATCGCGCCGTTGCCGCCGCCATCGGCCAGCCCGGGAAGACCGGGGCCGACGATGCCGGTCGAGGCACCTGCGATGCAGACGATGGCAGCACCCGTCGCGCATGCGCCCGCGGTTCGGGCAACGCCGCTCGACGCAACGGCACTGGCCGCGTCGTTCCCGCCGCCGATCGTGAAGCGGCGAGCAAGGTCATGTGCCTTCGCCCACAGGCTGGCGCCGCCGTCCGCCGCCTTGTCCAGCACCGCTTCAAAGCCGCCTGGGAAATGCAGCAGGCCACCGCCCGCGACAGCCAGCCAGGCGGCGAGACCGACGTCGACCCACAGCTCGTCGCTATCGGTGACCGGGAAGAAGCGCCGCAGTTCGCGCAGCGCCATGTCCCGGTGATGCTGGACCCGGGCTGGTTTCCAGTTCAAACGCTTCGCGGCCTCTCGCACGCTGAAATCCTCGAAGAAGGTCAACGCGATCACCTTTTTCTGGTCCATGCTCAGCTTGGCGACGGCTTCCCGAACCTTCCTCGCCCGGTCCTCGATCTCCACTAGCTCCTCCGGCGCGAGTTCATCCGCGACGATCGGCTCCACCGCCTCAGTTGAGACGTTCCGCGGCCGGTGGTTCTCTGCTTGGAGAAGGTTTTGAGTTCGGCGCCAGGCGCAGTGAATCGTCCAGGCCACAGGGTCCCGGATCTCGACCCCCTCGTCGATGGCGCGGGCGTACTCGGAGTGGGCGATGGCGAGGAGTTCGTCGCAGTTGTTTTCGATGAACTGCGGTGAGTACCGAAGGCGGAACAGTTTGCCTCGAAAGCCATCCCGCGCCCGTTTCATCTCGGCGGGGCTGAGCTCCTGCTTCTGCCTGGCCTTGTAGTACACGGAACTCCTCCGGCCAAATCGTAGCGCTCCAAAAGAGCTTTCCAGAGCGGAAAAACGATCCCTGAGCGGACGGGTCCCGCACTACGTGGTCAAACCAGATGCGGCGTTGTATGGGGCGAATTTCTCCCATACAGATGCGCCTCAGTTTCGACAACGGGAGCGCAGATGGAGAGTCCCGCCGACAGCCGCGCGCCCGCCTGGTGGCTCCGCGGCCGCCCGCTGTCGGCGATCAGACGGTCTCGAAGCGTCGCATTGCTGGCGCTCGGGGCGGCCCTCTCCGTTGTCGGATGCGGGGGCTCCCTTCATCCCTCGCAACCCAGACCCCTCGTTGTCGGCGAGCGGGCTGCGCCACTCCCGCCGGCGCAGCTCGCCGCCGCGACGACGACTGCGCGTCGCTTCGCCGACGCCTACGCCCGCTCCATATATATGCAGCCCACGCCGGCGCTGCCCGGAGCGACCCCAGCCGTCGTTCGCGCCG
This sequence comes from Actinomycetota bacterium, assembly GCA_018268695.1. Next base: position 12,659 of record JAFDWD010001077.1, on the reverse strand, counting down.
TCGCGGCCGCGGCGACTCGCGTACCGACCTCGCTGCAGAAGACGACGGCTCGGGCTGGCGAGCTCGCACTGAGCGCGGCCGGCAACCGCCAGGTCGACGCGACCCTCGAAATCGTCTCGGCGGCCGGGCCGAGATTCTCGATCGGCCTCACGCTGGCGCGGCGGGGCAACAACTGGCGAATCGTCGCCATCTCGACGCCGGAATGAGGTCGGGGTGGAGGCGGCACGATCCCCTCGGGCGTCATTCCTAGTCCTCGGGACGCCCCTTGTCCTCCTCCTCGGTCTCATCGCCCTCGTCCTGGCGATCGCGATCGCTGGTTCGTCCTCGAGCAGCTGCAGCTCAAGCGAAGTAACGGGGGCCCTCAGCAAGCAGGTGCCGCCGAAACTCGTCCCGCTCTACGAGGAAGCGGCGGCGAAATATCAGCTTGGCCCCAAAGGTCCCGCGGTCCTCGCCGCGATCAATTTCGTTGAGACGTCCTTCGGCGAGAACGTCGCGACCTCCGCCGCGGGCGCGCAGGGTTGGATGGCGTTCCTGCCGTCGACTTTCGCCGAGTGGGGTGTCGACGGCAACGGCGACGGCACCAAGGACATCTTCAACGCCGCCGACGCGATCTTCAGCGCGGCCAACTACCTCCGTGACTCCGGAGCTCCGGGCGACTGGTGGCAAGCGATCTACGCCTACAACCACGCGGGTTGGTACGTGGACAAGGTCCTCCGGTACGCGCGGCAGTTCGCCGCCGGCGGCACCGAAGCGGTCATCGTCTCGTCGGCGAGCTGCCCAGTGGCGACGGCGCCGAACGAAGCGGTCGCGCGAATGCTCGCCGAGGCCGAACGGCTCAGTCTGCGGCGACCGCAGACCGAATACGTCTACGGCGGCTCGCACGGTGAGTCGCCGACGCCGGCCAACGGGCCCTTCGATTGTTCTTCGGCGATCTCCCATCTTTTCCAGATCGCCGGTTACGGCAACCCGACGATGGACACGGTCGCCTTAGCAAGCTGGGGCGAACCGGGTCCCGGCCGCTGGGTCTCCTTCTACGACAAGCCGTTCGGCGCCGACGCGCACACGTTCGTCGAGTTCATGCCGGAAGTGGCGCCGCCGAGCAAGCGCTATTGGGGCACCTCGGGCCAGTGGTTCAGCGGTCATGGCCCCGGATTCATCCCGGAACAGATTTTCTCGGCGGATTACCTCGCTGGCTTCCTCCTCCGTCACCCACCGGGGCTCTAGATGGCGCGGCCCGGTTTCCAGAGTCCTTATCGCGCCGGCGCCGGATTGCCTGCCCGAATTGTGCGCGCCGCGGACCGGGGGGCGAAGGCGACGGTCTGCGGACTTAGGGAGGCATGCGAGTTCACCTCGAAGCGCAGCGCCGCGGCGCGTCTGTCTCGGGCATGCAATCCGACGCCGGCCCAGGGAGGCCGAGATGGCGAGCACTGACCAGCTACGCGGGGCAGAGGCCGGGACCGAGGACTCGGGGGCCCGCCTCTGGACTGCCGAGGAGGTCGCCGAGTTGCTTGGCGTCTCGCATGAGTACGTGTGGCAGTTGTCGCGGGAAGGCCGGATCCCGACCGTCTCCCTCGGCCGGACCCGTCGCTATCGCCGAGAGTCGATCCTTGCCTGGCTCGATCAGATCGAGACCCCCGGCGGGCGCGCGTAGGAGGCACGCTCAATGAGCCCGGGAGGAGGCCAACGACGCGCGTACGGCTCCGGCTCGCTGTACCGGTATCGCGGCTCTTGGTACGCGAAGTGGTACGTCGGCAGCCGCCAGATCAAGCGCAAGATCGGCGCCCAGCGCAAACGGGGCAGCCGCGACGGCATGACCAAGGCGCAGGCCGAGAAGGAGATGCGGCGGCTGATGCGCGAGCTCAAGCCGACGCCGCAGGAGCGTTTGAGCCTGCGCGAGGTCGGCGACGCCTATATCGGCCACGTCCGCGACTTCCTCGAACGCAAGCCCTCGACGGTGCAGGACTACGAAGGCATCCTGAACAAAGCTGAGAGCGGGCTGCCAAAGAAAACGATCGAGCGCTACAAGCCCGCCGACATCGAAGGCTACGTCTCGACGATGAGGGGCGCGGGTCGCTCCCCGAAGACGATCAGCAACCACCTGATCTTCCTCCACGGCCTATTCGCCTTCGCGGTCAAGCGCGGTTGGGCGTCAGGCAACGTGGTCGCCGAAGCCGAACGGCCGCGATCCGCCGGCACCGATCCGGACATCCACTACATCGACCTGGAGGAACTCGAGGCGCTGCTGCAGGAGGTTCCCAATGACGTTCTCGGTGCCGTCGACCGCCCGCTCTACCTGACCGCCGCCATGACCGGCTTGCGCCAGGGCGAGCTGATCGCCCTGCGTTGGAAAGACGTGGACTGGAAGGCAGTCCTGATCCGCGTGCGGCGCAACTACACCCGGGGGCGCTTCGGCACCCCGAAGTCGAAGCGCTCCAGCCGTGCGGTCCAGATGCCCGAGCGCGTTGCCACCGATCTCAAGCAGCACTTCGAGCGCTCCAACTACACCGGCGCCGACGATCTCGTCTTCTGCCATCCCGAGACCGGAAATCCTTATGACGCATCGAAGATGAGGAAGCGCTTTAACGCTGCGATCGAGGCCGCCGGCGTCCGCTCGATCCGCTTCCACGATCTCCGCCACACCTTCGGCACGAGGATGGCCGCTGCCGGAGCGCCCCTGCGGAACATTCAGGAGTGGATGGGGCACCGGGACTACAAGACGACCGAAATCTACGCCGACTACGCACCTGACCCCACCAAGGACGCTCGCTGGGCTGAGGCGGCGTTCTCCGAGGAAGACGAGCCGGAGGAGGCCGAGGCGGGGGACGACGACGCAACGGAGGATGAGAACGAATCGAGCTAACCAGCAGGGCCGAGCGCTGGCGTAAGCTAGAGAGGAGCGGTTATGGCAGACAGCACCAAAGAAATCGAGCTGGTCTTCGAGCCCCAGGACGAGGGCGGATACCACGTCTACGCGCCCGAGCTCCCGGGTCTCCACACCCAGGGCGACGACCTCGACGACGCGATGGCGAACGCCAGTGAGGCGGTCGCCCTGTACGTCGAGGGCCTGCGCGAAGACGGCGAGCCGCTCGACAGCGGCGTGATCCGCCGCAAGATTCCGCTGCCGGCGTGAGCCCTCGACAGCCGGTCGTCTCCGGCGAGCGCCTGATTAAGGCGCTCCGCAAGGACGGCTGGGAAGTCGTCCGTCAACGCGGCAGCCACGTCCGCTTGAAGAAGTCCGGACGCCGGCACGCGCTCGTCGTCCCACTGCACCGAGAACTCCGGCGCGGTACCCTCGCCGGCATCCTGCGGGATGCCGACCTCAGCGCCGACGATCTCCGTCGCCTGGTCGACTGAGGCGCTCATTCGCTGCCGATCGATCTGATTTGATCCCGCTCTGCGGGTCGCAGGGATCCGCGGGAACGGGGGAGTAATAGTGAGTGGGAGATCACGGCGTGCGCGCAGGTGTCGGTCCATGGAGACGGGAGTTCGCGTATGAAGGTCACCGCCTTGAGGGCGCGCGGCTATCGCAACCTCGACGGCATCTACGCGCTTCCGGCGCCGCTGGCGGTGCTGGTCGGCGAGAACAATGCCGGCAAGAGCAACCTGGTCGACGCGCTTAGAACCGTGCTTGAGCCGGAGAACGAACCCGGCTTTGGTGGGCGGCTGTGGCCCGAGGATTTCGCGCACGACGGGCGTGGGGCGGCGCTCGCATCAGAGCTCGAACTTGAGGTTCGGCTCGCCGATCTGACCGAAGCAGAGCAAGCGCGCATGGTCACCTGCTTGGCGCCCTCGCTCGGTCCAGCTTGCGCGCGCTTGCGGCTGCACGCGCGCCTTCGACCCGATAACCGGGTGGTGGTGCAGTGGTTCGGTGGCGACTCCGCGCACCCCGAAGTCGAGCGCCACGCCCGTGAAGGCATCCGCTTCGCCTACCTCCACCCGTTGCGGGATGCTGCCGCCGACTTGCGCCCCGGCCGCCAGAACCGCCTCGTCCAGCTGCTCGCTGCGCTGGCGCCCGACGGCCATCCTGACCGTGACCGGATCGTCGCCGAGGCCGAGAACGCAAATGACGCCATGGGCAAGATCCCCACGGTCGAAGCGGCGAAGGACAAGATCGCCAGGCGCCTGCTGGCGATGACCGGTTCGGGGCGTTTCCGGCAGCAGACCGATTTGGCCTTCGCCGATCCGCGCTTCGAACGAGTCGTCGGTGCCCTGCGGGCCCGGATCGGCCAGTTCGCGGCGCTTGAGATGGCCGAAAACGGACTCGGCTTCAACAATCTCCTCTACATGGCGGTGCTGCTGGCGGCCATCACCGACGCGCCTGACGATGGTGCGTTGCGAGTTCTCCTTGTCGAGGAGCCCGAGGCTCATCTGCATCCACAGCTTCAGGACCTCTTGATGCGCTTCCTCGAAGACCAGGCTGGTGGACCGACGCAGGTTGTTGTCACCTCGCATTCCCCCAACTTTGCCTCTTCGGCAAGGATCGATCGCCTCGTCGTTCTCGCCCGTGCTCCTGGTGCTCTCAACCCGGTCGCGCGAGCGCCTCGCGAATTTGGCCTTAGCGGGAAGCAGCTCAACCATCTGCGCCGGTTCCTCGACGTGACCAAGTCCTCGCTCTTCTTCGCGAGAGCGGTGATCCTGGTGGAGGGGGTCTCCGAGCAGCTGCTACTTCCGCCGATCGCTAGTAGGCTGGGGGTCTCGCTAGTCGAGAACGGTGTCAGCGTCATCGACATCGGCGGGGTTGCCTTTCCGCCCTTCACCGACCTATTCGGTCCAGAGAAGCTCCCATACCGGCTTGCGGTGATCTCAGATGCTGACGGCCAGCCCTCCGCCGACGACCTCGTCGGCGCCGAGGAGTCGCTCTCACCGCGCGCCGACGCACTCGCGGCGCGCGCGGGAGACAATATCCGCGTCCGCCTCGCGCCCAACACCCTCGAGTGGGCGCTGGTCGCGGCAGGCAACGTCGAGATCGCGCTTGACGCTCTCGCCGCGGTCAAGCCACGTGTTGCTGACCGTCTTCGCGGCGAGGTCAATCTCCTCGAGCCCGAGGCCGCAGCAGGCCCGATTCTGGAGGCGATCAGCGATGTGAAGGGCCGCTTCGCCCAAGAGCTCGCCGAGCTGCTGGCCGACCAGGACCGCGAGTTCGCCGTGCCCGACTTCCTGCGAGAGTCGATCGAGTGGGTGACCGAGGCGCGGCACGACGGCGCCGACGAGCCTCCGGCGGAGCAAGAGTGACGTGCCCGAGCTGACGAAGGCCCAGCGCGACATCGTCGACCACAACGGCAATTTCCTGCTCCTCGCCTGTCCCGGCTCGGGCAAGACCCGCGCCGCTGCAGCGCGGGTCGCGCGCCTGGCTCCCACGCGCCGCCTGTCCGTCTGTTCCTACACCAACGTTGGCGCTGACCGGATCGCCAGCGTGCTCCGCGACGACTTCGGAACCGTGCTCGGCCCTGAGCACTTCATCGGGACTCTTCACGCCTTCCTCCTTCGTTACGTCCTTTATCCCTTTGCTGGTTTGGTCGGGGTGAAGGCCGGCCCTTGGGTACGCGAGCGGAGTTGGCCCGAGGTTGCTGTCGGTGGCGACAACAAAAAGCGAATAAGCATCGACGCCTTCCGCTGTGATCCTGCTGGGAACCTCGTCGTCAAGAACAGGCCACGCACCGTGCACGAGCCCGACGATGAGTTGATCGCCCTCGTCGAGCAGGTCGTCAGGAGGGAAAAGAGGCGTCTTGCGGTTGACGGTCTAGTGAGCTTCGATGACGCGATTTGGCTGTCATTGGAGATATTCAACCGCCATCCGGAGATCGCTCGCGCTGTCGCCGGGCGTTTCGAGGAGTTGTTGCTCGACGAGGCGCAAGACACCTCCGAGCTCCAGCTGGCTGCGCTGGGGAAGCTTCGCGACACGGGAGCGCTTGCTTCTCTTGTGCTTGTCGGGGACGTCGAACAGTCCATCTTCTCCTTCCAGGGAGCGAGCGCCCAGGGCTGTCTCCGGCTTGCCGTCGAGGCAAAGCTGGGGACCCTGTCGTTGAAACAGAATCACCGCTGCTCGCAGCGGATCTGTGACGTCGCGGCCCACTTCTGCGATCGAGCCGAGCCAGACCAAGCCGTGGGCATTCACGCTGAGTGCCCCATCGAGCCGGAGGTCATTCACTATCCCGCCGCCGAACCGGCGATTGCCGCTGCCCTCTACCGCGAACGGCTCAAAGAGCACGGTGTCGACGTGCGCCACGCGGCCATCCTCGCCCGCGGCAACAAGCTGGTCGAAGAGCTGAACGGCCACCGTCCATCAATCAAGAAGTCGGCCCGGCTTATCTCCCTGGGAACGGCCTGCGCGACGCTGCGACATGGCACGCTCTCCAGCGAGCAGGTTCAAAGCAGTGAAGCAATCCTCGCCTACTGCGCCTGGAAGGCCGAAGGCCTTGAGGAGCTTGACGAAGAACAGCGCGAAGCCCTACGGTCGTCCACTTTTCGCCTCCTTCAGGATCTACCCGCGCTCGACCGAGACCTGGCGAGCTGGAACAGGGGCGCCGCCTCAGTTCTCCACGACGCTGCCAAGGCGCTGACGCCAAAGCCGTTGAGAACGGGTCCTCAGTCCCTGCCGGCTTCCGCCGATCATGAGGGCCTGACAGCGTCCGATGTCTTTCTCCAGGCTCCTCAAGAGCTCGTCGCCCAAACCGTTCACGACATCAAGGGTGAGGATCGGGAGGCGGTGATGATCGTCATCGACAGGCCGCGCTCGAAAAAGCACACCGCCCAGGCCGAACTGTGGGGCGCTGCGCTTTCCGGTGGGGAGATCGACGCCCGGGAGGCCGAGGAGAAGCGAATCGCCTTCGTCGCCCTAACCCGGGCCCAGCGCTATTGCGTCGTCGCCCTCCCTGATGACCGGTACGGTCTCGCAGCAGCGGCGGTCTTTGCCGAGCGTGGATTCAAGCGAATCGGATAGCCGTGGCTGATCAGCTCAGTGCAGAGCTCGGTGTCCGGTTTAGCGCTGGGCCGCCGACCCAGGCGCCCATAGTCAGGGTGCGCGACCTGATCGTCTGCGTCGGGGACCCGTCCATCGATGTGCCGATCGAGGAGGTCTATGCCCACCCGCCGATCGGATGGGATCGCCACCCCGGCGTGGACGACGAGCGCTTCGGCGAGACGGTTCACGCGATTGACCTCGGCGGCGGCATTGTCATCGAAGAACTCGACCGGGACACCGCCGAGCTGGTGATGAACGCCTGCACGCCGCGCGGTCACTACTTCGTGCCAGTGCGCCAATTCGGCCAGCGCTATTCCTTCGTCAAGGAGGTCGCGCTCGACGAGCTGGAGGAGCGCCGCTTCGCCTGGGACAGCGACGGCACCTTGGACGACGCACTCACCCTCAGCCGCCTCATCCGCGACAACGGCTACTCGACCGAGTACGCGGCGCGACTACTCGACTACGAGGACGGCCAGCGCTGCATCGTCTACGTGCTCCACCGCGAGGACAAGGCGATCTGGCGCCTGCACCGCGACCGCGAGTGGCTCGACGCCGCCGAGGGACGTGAGCTTGCCGCGCTCTTGGCGGCCTATTGGGAGTGCCGCGGGCAGCTGCCGCCCCGCGTTAGGCGGGCGATGTGGAGGATGGCCTACGCGCCTCGAATCCGTTGGGCCGACATGGTGGTGCCGATTCTGGTCGGCGAGATCGAGGCGCTGCTGAAAATTGGCCGACGCGACTTGACCCAGCAGTTCAAAAAGCGTGCTCCGGCCCTCGCCGCCGACGTCGGCATCGACGGCCTTGACGAAGACCTCGCCGAGCGGCTCTACGACGGTCGCTCCGATTGGGTCCACGGCTCCCACGTCCAGCTCTTTGCCGGTCCGAGCGCCGGTGCGGAGACTCCAGCAGATGACGAGCCGGAGGGGGGGCAGACCAGCGACGAAGAGGATGCATTCGCCGAGGTCGCCTTGCTCCAAGATGTTCTCCGCGGTGCCGTCCGCCGGGCGATCGAGGACGCCGAATTCCGACGGGTCTTCGTTGCCGACGAGACGCTCGCCGAGCGTTGGCCCGCCTGATCGGTCACCGGCTTCCGCGAGCTCGACGGCGAGAGCCGATGGGTACTAAGTGGGTACTAAGTTGAGCGAAAGTCGGTCCAACTCGGACCAACTCAGACCGCTTGAACAAGCCAAAAACCAGCCGGGCCGACCAGCGCCATCGATCTCATAACCCGAAGGTCGCAGGTTCGAATCCTGCCCCCGCTATACGACGAAACCCGCTTTATAAGCGGGTTTCGTCGTTTCTGGAGGCTGACAAACCGCCTCGAATGGGGTGGTGGGGCACGGCGTGGGGCACGAACGGGTTGAAAGTCGAGGTCTCGCAGGCCGTCGACACGCGGGGTACGCTTGATCCATGACGGCTAAGGAGAAGCTGCTGCGCGAGATCCTCGACCTCGACGAGGCCGATGCCGCGCGCGCTCACATCGTGATCTCCGACGAGTCTGCAGACAAAACGGAGATGGCAGCGCTGCCAGCGGGATGGGGCGAGACGCTCACCGGTGAGCCGATGCCGAACGTGGCTGCCGCCGTCCGGCGCTCCCGCGAGTCGCACTGAGCATGCTGGTCGCCGATGCGAGCCTCGTCGTCGAGCTCGCGCTCGACCGAATAGGCGAGCGGGCGAGCGCCGACCTAGATCGCGGCGGTGAGTTGATTGCGCCGCCACTTCTCTGGAGCGAGGTGCCGTCGGTGCTCCACGAGATCGCCTACCGTGGCGAAATCTCAAATGCCCTCGCAGAGCTCGCGCTACAGCGCTTCCTCTCGGGCCGGCTGTCGATCAAAGAGAGTCGTCCAGACGGTCTCGCCGCCGTGGCCTGGGCGATCGCCGAGGAATTCGGATGGGCGAAGACCTACGACGCCGAGTACGTCGCACTCGCGAAGAGCGAGGGCTGCCGCCTCGTCACTCTCGACGGCAGACTGCGGCGAGGAACGGATCGACTCGGCTTCGTGGTCACGCCGGCCGAGCTCTCCCATTAAGCGGACTAGCGACTCACTTCCCGGAGCAGTTCGAGACAGCCGTTCTCAGGGTTGTAGGCGCGGAACTCGTCGCGCGGACCGGTGAACAGGTCGCGGGGAACGGGCGGCGCGGTTGCGCCGACGTGGTGGGTCTCGAACACCCGCACGAAGCGATAGCTGCCGGGCGTCGCCTCGGCTTCGGCGAAGGCGGGCTTGTGCGTCGCCCCAAGCGTCAGGACCCCCGTTCCTTGCGATCCTCGATGCCCGCCAGACGTTCTTTCATGTCCTCATGCCAACGCTCGATCGCGTCCTCGCGGTACGTGCGCTCATGCAGGGTCATCACCGCGCTCATGTAGGGATGCAGGCCACCACCGAAGACCCCGTTGCGTCCAAAGAACCATTCGGGGTCGTCGGCGGGTTCCGAGTTCTCCGGCGTCACTATCGACACGCGGACTCCCCGTTCGCCGTACATCGCGGTGATCACGTCGTCCTGGCTCTCGCTTGGAACCATCAGCCGGCCACGATTGGCGAGGCAGACGATCAGCGGCTCGGGGCGGTCGCGGTAGGGGGCGTAGCTGCTTCAGGGCTTCGCCGATCTTGTTCCGGATCGGTGCCAGTTCCTGGCTCGCGTCCCGGATCACGACGCCGCCGCCACGCGCAAGCGCATCTTCCATCGCCGAGGTCTCGAACCCCTTGAGCTCGACGATCGCCGCGGCCTCGCCGCGAGTGACCCGGTAGTCGGGCCTGCGTGCTCCGGGACCACCGCCGAGGTCTGGCTGGTGGTCCTTGTGCCCGTCGACGCCGGACTCACGGAGGTAGGTCTCGAACTGGTGCTCCGCAGGGGTTTTCGGACCGGACATGGACCACTGTCAAGGGTAGAACCGGCGCCGGAGATAGAGACCAGGGGCGAAGGGTGTCCCCCGACTAGCATCGCCGGGGCCATGCCTTCCTCCTCGGGACTCGGCCTTCCGTCTTCTGCGAAACTCCGGCCGGCCGGGGATGAGGCCGCAGTGCTCTCCCTGCTCTTGGTTGGTGACTCGGGATGCTGGGAGGTCGCCGCCGGATCGCTCTTGACGGGTTCGCGGGAGACGGCTTCGACCAGCTGGCGCCGTTGGCGCGAACTTCAACCGCGAGCACGCAAGGTCCACCGGCGAAATGGCTTCGACATTGGGCCGAACTTCTACGCCGATCCTTTCGCCGGTGTCCGCATCCTTCGCGAGGTCATCCAGCCTGATCGCTGGCAAGCTTTGGCGGCCGCCATCGACGAGGGTTCAATCCCTACCTCCTTCGGACCTTGCGTCCTTCGCCGGGACGGTGCCTGGTCGTCGGTCGCGATCGTCGGCCGCGACAGAGAAGTCGACAGTCACCGTCTGGTGGGTGGCGTGATGCGGCCTGTCAGTGCCACCTTCGCAGGGTTGGTGGGTCCCGAGCTTCCTCCCACCGAGAACACCTGGTCTTTGGAGATGCCCTACTACCTCCCGCGAGGCCCGGACCGCGGCCGGATGGTCCAAGAACGCGATCTTCTCCATTGGCCCGAGGAGCTCCTCGGCATCGAATGGCTCGGGGGACCCGAGACGCCACTTCCGGTCGGCTTCTCGATCGGCCGGGTCCATGAAGACGGTTGGATCGCCGATGTGACCGTCGACCATGACGCCGACGCGCTCCATGTTTCGATCGCCTGGGATGCCGAGCGGGTCGATCCTTATTCCTGTTCGCTGCTCGTGCGGGCCGAGCGCGACGGCGGTCTCCTGCTCTCGCGGCAGATCAGGATCTCCGATCTGCCAAGTGATGAGGAGGAACTTCCGGTTCCCGAGCCGCGCTCGCTGCCTTGGAACGAGAAACTGCTCGGCGTCCGGCTGCCTCGCGGACCTCGGGAATCGGACTGGGGCGTGACCCTCATCGGCGCCGACGGCTCCCTTCTCGACGAGCGCCCGGTGGCGCGGCGGGTCGAAAGGATCGACGTCGCCTTCGGCATCAAGGATGCTCCGGGGCCTTTCTCGGAGTTCACGATCGGCGACCGAAGGCCACCCACCACGCCGACCGAGAGCGACGAGGCCGTGGCGATGGTCGCCGAGCTGGAAGAGGAGGCTCGGAAAGCCGCTGCGCAGAGACGAATCACCACGGGGGCCGAGCTCGCGACCTATCTACGGAGGCGGTTCTCCTGTCGCGCCGGCGAGCTCCTGATCTTCGACCCCTACTTCTTCAACGCCGACCGACAGAGGCTCCTCGCGTTCCTCGCCGACTTCGATCGCCGGGTTCGCGTACTCACCGCGGAGATCAGGCCGCCGGTCGCACGGCTCCTGAACCGCACCCCTTGGCTCGAGGCGCGGCCACTCCCGAAAGGCGCCGACGACCTCCATGACCGCGTCTGGATCGTTGGAGGGACCGCCGTCCTGGTCGGTAACTCGATCAAAGCGATGATCTCCGACAACGCTGGCCGAACCACGTCGGCTTCCGAGCTTCCAGCTGGCGACTCCTCCTTCTGGCGCGAGCGCTTCGAGACCTGGTGGGCCGCCGGGGCAGAGCCTGGCGACTGAGCGGCTATGGGAGCACGCAACAGGGCAGGAAGCCCAACTAGCCGCGCCAGCCGATGTTGACCAAGCCTCAAGGCGCACGTCGCCCGTCGAAACTCTGGACGAATCTGCAGCCGTCGCGAGGAGGAAAACGGCTGACCACCCTGGAGCGACCAGAAACAGCATTGACCGATCCTCTTGCTACGAAACGTGAATGGATGAGTCTGTCGGCGTTCTCCAGGTGCGGCGTCGCGTCCGACCTATCCGCGTCGGGTTTGAGCTCGATATCAACGACCCGCTGGTCGTTAGGGAGGCGATCGAGACTGCGACGACGCAGTGGGGAGGCATGCTCTTCCCTTTGCTGCCCAACTTTGCACGCCGTCCCCGCTGGTGGCAGGACCACATCGGTCCACAGCCGTCCGCGGTTGATATCCGCGAGGGCTACGCTGCGGCGTTTGACACCGACTACCGGATCAGCCTGCCACCCCCCACGGATGAGGCCCGCACTTTCCGCAGCATTCGCTTTGACGACCTAACCTCCGAGGCCGACCAGTGGTCGCAGATTCCTTCGGGACTTCCGGCAACAGCCGTTTATCGACATCTCTGGGAGCGTGATCCAAGGTTTCTCGAACGCGAGGCGGGCACCGCCATCACGGTGACCGCGGCCGACCCTCAGATGGAGTTGTTTGTGGCGGCCTGCTTTGGTGCATTTCCCGCAGACGGCGACCTGGCTGAGATGGCCGATCACTATCGGCGCACTTTCGAGCCAGTCGAGAGACAACTCAACCCTCGGCTCATCCTCGACGCGGTCCGCCCGACCGCCAGGTCGTCCCTGTGTTTCGGGCCGCTGCAGATCGCTTCCTATGGGCTCCGCTTCCGCGGTGATCCGATCACGGGGGGAACCATCCTGATGTTGCTCGATCCCAGGCGCGTGAGCGATGTTGTTGACTTCTGGAACCTGCGCGCGCTCGGCCGACACGTTGTGCCCATTCCGCTTGACTCCGCCGAGGAGCTTGTACCGGATCTGGTGGAGCGACTAGTTGTAGATGCCGGCCACGTTGTTCCCGGTCAGTTCCCGTAACCGCTCGATCGGCGGTCGGTAACCGAGGGCGCCATGTCGTCGCCTGAAGTTGTAGCGCTCCAGCCACCCCGAGAGGGCCGCGGCCCTCTCGGGGGATG
>JAFDWD010001076.1 GCA_018268695.1 Actinomycetota bacterium | reverse complement strand
ATCCATTTGAGCCAACCCTCGTAGCCGGTGTCGCCGGTGATCGCGAACCCGGACCGGCTGAGTTCGGGAGCGGTGCTTATTTTCTTCACCGTGGCACCGGCCGCTTCGAAGTATTTGAACTCTTCCTTCATCGCGTTCATGGTGCCTTCGTCGCCCCAGGGGCTGGTGAACTCGAGGTCGTAGTAGCCGATCGTCTTGCCCTGCAGAGCATCGGGTCGCAGGTAGGAGCTCCAGTCGGTCGGCCGGCGGCCTTCCCAACCGGCCCCCTCGAGGCCCTGGGCGTAGTCCCCGGGGTAACGCTGGGCGATCGTGTCGAGTACGAGTGCCTGGTCTTCGGTGGTGCGGGTGATCACACCGCAGAAGTCCTGGATGTAGGTGAGCGGCATGACCCCCTGACAGGTGGTCAGGCCGTCGGTGCCGCGCAGGGAAACCAGGCTGGCGGCACTGGACGGTCCCCAGAGCGAGTCACCGGTCTGGGTGCCGAGGGCGGCGGCCGCCATGTTGGTCGCCACCGCGACGGCGGAGCCGCCGCTCGAGCCGATCGAGGACTTCGACGGATCGAACGCATTCCACACCTGCCCGTAGGCGCTCGCGCTGTAGTAGCCCGAGTTGGCGAATTCGGAGAGGTTCGCCTTGCCGATGATGATCGCGCCGGCTTCCTTCAGCTTCTGGACGATGAAGGAGTCCTTTTCCGGGACGTAGTTTTCGAACACCAGGCTGCCGCCGGTGGTCGGCATTTCGGTCGTGTCGTAGATGTCCTTGGCGGCGATCGGGATCCCCAGCAGGGGAGCCTTGTCGCCTTCGGCACGGAGGCGGTCGGCTTCCCGTGCCTCGGCCATCGCGTTCGGGTTGACCGAGATCATCGCGTGGAACCCGAGCGGCCCACCGTTGTAGGCGGCGATCCGGTCGAGGTACGCCTTCATGATCTGGGCGGCGGTGGTTTCACCGCTCTCCATCGCGGCGAGCTCGTCGGTGATCGACTTGCCGACCACGTCGTAGGGCGAGTTGGTCGTCGGTTCGGGTTGTTCGACCATGGGTGCCGGGACGTTGATCGGATGGGCGGCACATTCGGCCGCGCTGTATGCGGGTTTGAACGCTTTGATCGACGCTTCGGTCCAGTTCACGATCGAGCAGAGTTGGCCGGTGGTGAGCCCGCTTAGGTCGGGTGCCGCGGCGAGTTCGCCCGCCAGCGTTTCCACCGCCACCTTCTGCGAGCCGGCCGCCGGAGCCGCCCCGCCCGCGGGGGTTTTGTTTTTTTCCGAAAGGCCGATCACGACGTAGTGGACCAGTGAGCGGGTCTGTCCCGGCTGCAGGGTGAAGTGGTTGATGTAGCCGTAGAAGTTGGCTTCGTCACCACTGGTCTGCATCGGTTTGTTGAACGGGTCGGTGAGGAAATCGCTGGTCTGGGTGAACCCCGAGCCCGCCGTGCCGAGGACGGTCGCCGAGGTCCCGAACTGGGACGGCGAGGCGATCACGCCCGGTTCGGAGGGAGAATCGTTGGCGACCCAGGAGTCGGCGGTGCTCACCGTGGTGTCACCGCTGGAGGTGGCGAAGGTCGCGCTCTGGTGGCTGCCGGTCGAGCTGGTGGTGAGGTTGTACCCGAGCTGACCGCCGAAATCGATGTCGACGCTGAGCGCCGAACGTCCCTCGTTGGTGAAGGTGTCGAAGAAGCGGGCGTAGTTTTTTTCCTGGTTGACGACCAGCGAGCGGGTCACGGCGACGCCGCCGAGCGAGACCGCGTGAGTGGAGCTGAAGCTGTTCGAGCCGTCGAAGGTGAGTCCGAAGCCGCGCATCAGCACACCGTTCAGGAGCGGCGTCTTCGGCGCGCCGTTCACCTGCATGCGGATGCCGCCGTACCCCTGCAGGGACTTGGTCGCGGTCGACTGGATGCTGCCGGTGTCGAGGCCGGGGGTGGCCGCGTCGTTGACGCCCCAGTAGTCCTGGTTGGTGTCGTAGACGTAGTTGAAGGCGGCGGCCCGACTGGCGAGGAAGAGGATCGCGATCAGGGCTACCGCGAACGCGAGCGTGAGGGCTCGGCTCCGACGGGAGAGGTCCACCGCGGCAGGGCGGCGGACGGAGGTTTGGTGACTCAAGTGAACTCCTTCGAGGGTCCGGTTGGGGGAAGTGAGAAACCCTGCTCGTTTCTCCACCGGCCTTCTTTGGACGGCCGTCCAAAGATCTCCCCTCACTTTTGGCCACCGGGCCCGCGACCGGGCAGGAGATCGCTCGCCGCGGCCGAAGCGACCGAACATGGACCGGTCCGGCACGCGTGCGCCCGAGAGCGAACGGTGGCTAAAGCGCGCCGAACAGGCGTCGGACGCCTTCGGGCTCGTGCTCGCCCTGGTGGTCGTCACTTTCATCCTCACCTCGTTGC
This sequence comes from Actinomycetota bacterium, assembly GCA_018268695.1. The sequence goes on along the minus strand of JAFDWD010001076.1, from coordinate 3,983 downwards.
TCAACAACACCGGGTGGGCATCGGTGCTGATCATGGCGGTGACCGGCGCGACCTCGGTCGTCGCCCTGGTCAGCTCCCACGCGCCGCCCCGCTACGTCCACCTCGCGATCTACCTGAGTGGGTTCAGTCTGCTGCTGGCGATCGTCGAGGCGATCAGCGGGGCGGACCTTTGGCTCAACCTGGGCGGAGCGATCCAGGTGTCCCTGTTGGGGGTCGCGACCATCTCGGTGCTGATCCGCGTGGTGACCTCGACGGAAGTCAACGCGCGGACGATCCTCGGTGCGATCAGCGTCTACACCGCACTCGGGCTGCTGTTCAGCTTCGCCTACGAGGTGATCGGGCGGATCCAGGGCACGCCGTTCTTCAGTGGCGAGCCCCACGTCCAGCACGGCGACTACCTCTTCTTCAGCTACACGACGCTGACCACGACCGGGTACGGCGACCTCGTCCCGGCCGGACAACCCGGAGAGATGATCGCGACCTTCGAGATGCTGATCGGCCAGATCTTCCTGGTGACGCTGGTCGCCGGCCTGGTCAGCCTCTGGCGGCCGGGCGAGGGGCTGAAGCGACGGCGCGAACGGCGCGCCGCCACCGGAACGGAGGAGCCGAGCTAGTCGCTCAGCTCCACCTTCTCGATCGTCTTCGCCTCGACCGGCTTGTCGCGCGCGTCGGTGTCGGACTTCTCGATCGCGTCGACCGCGTCCATCCCGTCGACGACCTCGCCGAAGACGGTGTGCTTGCCGTCGAGCCACGGCGCCGCCGCGGTGGTGACGATGAAGAACTGCGAGCCGTTGGTGTTGGGGCCGGCGTTGGCCATCGCCAGCGCGCCGCGCACCACCTTGTGGTCGTTGAACTCGTCGTCGAACTGGTAGCCGGGGCCGCCGGTCCCGGTGCCCTCAGGGCAGCCGCCCTGGATCATGAAGTCGGGGATGACCCGGTGGAAGATCAGCCCGTCGTAGAACCCATCGCCCGCCAGTTTGCGGAAGTTCTCGACGGTTTTCGGCGCGTCGTCGTCGAAGAACTCGACGGTGATCGGCCCGGCATTGGTCTGCAGCGTCGCTTTCGACATGGCCCGCAGGTTAGCTGTTCCTTTTGCCGGGCAGTCCGGCAAAAGGAACAGCCGGCGGAGGGGTCAGCCGTGGACCTCCAGGGTCACCGGCGGGGACGATCCGGCGGCGTAGGGCCACCCCGCTTCCGGCAGCGCGGTCGCCCGCAGGCGGATGCGCGCGGCGCCGGTGATGTAGCGGAAGCGGTACCGGGCCTTGAAGCGGCCACGGGCCCCGGTGCGGACCACGAGCGCCGGCCGCCAGCGGCCGCTCGCGTGGTCGAGGAACTGGATCGTGACGAGCTTGCCGCGGGCGGGGATCCGCGCGGCGCCGGGACGCACCAGGCCGCTGAGCGCGACGCTCTCCCCGGTCCGGAGGCGGAGCGGCTCGGCGGTGAGGCTGACGGCGGCTCGGACCCGTAGCGCCAGCGGCCGGTGCCGGGACGGGTCGAACCCGCCGCCACCGTGGAAGGAGACGACGACGCGGCGCGAGGTCCCCGGCGGTAGCGACGACTCGAAGGCGCCGCGCCGGTCGGTGACGACGCGGTGCCGTTCGGGCGCCCCACCCACTCCGCCAGCCACGCGGGCGACGACAACGACCGGTCGATCGGGCACCCCACGTCCGTGCGCGTTGGTCAGCCGCCCGCGCACGCGCGCGGCGGTTCCGTGGTCGACGGTCAGCCGCGCCGCGCCCCCTCGGTCGCTCCGCCCGTCTCGCCGTCCCCCGCTGCCGGCCGTTAGGTGGGCGACGAGGTGGGTGGCCCGTCCGCGGGCACCCGCTCGCCCGCCGCGCGGCGCGGGCGCGTTCCCGCCCCCGTCACCCCCGCCCGCGACCTGCCGCCGCACCTCCGCCGGGGCGCCGGCCGCGCGCAACTGCGCCGAGCCGCCGTTCCCGGCGCCGTCCGTCGCCGACGCCCGGAAGTAGTAGGTGCCCGGCGCGAGATCGGGGACCTGCGCGCGCAACGTCACCGTCCCGGCGCTCCCGCGCTCGAGCACGGTCGGGAGGTCCGTCCACGCTTCCGAGTCGCCGCGGCGGACCGAGATCGTCCCCGCCGCCGGGCCGGAGAACGGATCGGTCACGCTCGCCGCCACCGCCCCCTCCGGAGCCGCGGCGAATTCCACCCCCGGCGCCGAGTTGTCGACCTGGATCGCGGCGGTGGCCGCGCACCCCTGGCCGCCGCCGAAGTCGACCGCGCAGCCACGCAGCACGTGCACACCGTCGGCGAGCGTTCGCGTGTCGACTTCGAATGCCTGGGACGCGGTCGGGGGACAGGGCCGCAGCCGGGTCGCCCGCACCTCGCCTTCGATCGAGGCGACCGAGCAGGCGATCGGTCCGGCGAAGACCGGCGCCCCGTCAACCGAGGCTTCCTCGCGATAGAGGCCCGCCCCGGCCGGGTCTTCGCCCGCGATCTCGAGCGGCACCGTCCCGCGGTGCCAGCCGGACCCGACCAGCGCTCCGCCCAACTGGGCCTTCGGCGGGACGGGGTCGTCGACGGTGAGGGTCAGGTCGTTCAACCACATGCTCGACGGCACCGAGCGGACGCAGCCTTCGGGACCGAGGAGGAGACACTGGATCCGCGCTTCGAAGATCGGCACCGGGGTCGAGAAGGCCGAGACCACGTGGCGCGGCGCCGAGGTGCCGACTTCGAGCGCGACGCTTTCGAAGCCGCGGTCGTCGGCGATCAGCGCGAGCTGGACGACCGCGACCGCGAGGCTCCCGGCCCAGTTGAAGCTGGCGCCGACGAAGCTCGTCCCCGGTGGCGCCGCCCAGCGTGCCCGCGCGATGCCCTGGGTGCCGTCGTAGGCCTGGCCCATGTCGAATGCCAGGCCGGGGTATTCCGCGGACGGTGCGGTGCAGAAGCCCGGGCGCAGGTAGGCCGCATCGCCTTCGGTCGGCGCCACGCGGGGATCGAGCTCCACCCCCACGCTCCAGCCGCACTGGGCGACGTCGTAGGTCCCCGCCCGCGCCTCGCCGGCCAGGGCGAGCGCCAGCACCGCCCCCAACCCGATCGCCATCGCCGCGATCCGCCCGGCCCCGCCCCGCGTCCCCGCGCCTGCCGTACCCGCCATGTCGCCCTCCCCGCTTCGTCGTTTGCGAGGCCCCAAGGGTCCGGCGCGCCCGATCTCTCCCCCCTCCCGGCCCGAAAACGCGCCCGAACCCCAGCCGAAAGCCGCCCTTTGCGAGAATGGGTGGCGATGCCACTTCCCACGAATGACCAGGTGACCGAGGCGCTGCGGGGCGTTATCGACCCCGAGCTGCGCCGCTCCATCGTCGAGCTCGGAATGGTGCGCTCGATCGACATCCAGCCCAGCGGGCGCATCGAGGTGGTGGTGTCGCTGACGACCGCCGGCTGCCCGATCCGCTCGCACTTCGAACAGGCCGTCGCCCAGCGGGTCGGCGAGCTGGAAGGGGTGACCGAGGTCGGCGTCGGCTTCGACGTCCTCTCCAACGAGGAGAAGGGCGCTCTCCAGCAGACCCTCGGCCGCGGAAAGCTGCCGCAGGGCGCTCTGGCCAAGGTCAAGAACGTGATCTGCGTGTCCTCGGGCAAGGGCGGCGTCGGCAAGTCGACGATGACCGCGAACCTGGCCGCGGCGCTGACCGCGGAAGGCCACCCGGCGGGCGCCCTCGACTGCGACGTGTACGGCTACTCGATCCCCCGCATGCTCGGCGTCAACGCCAAGCCGGAAGTGAACGGCGAGCGCAAAATCCTGCCGCTGGAGTCGGCGAGCGGGGTCAAGGTCATGTCGATCGGCTTCTTCGTCGAGGAGAACGCGGCAGTCGTCTGGCGCGGCCCGATGCTCCACAAAGCGATCCAGCAGTTCCTCGAGGACGTGGCCTGGGACGAGCTCGAGTACCTGCTCCTCGACCTGCCCCCGGGGACCGGCGACGTCTCGATGACGCTCGCGCAGCTGCTGCCGCAGGCGAAATTCATCGTCG
>JAFDWD010001075.1 GCA_018268695.1 Actinomycetota bacterium | reverse complement strand
CTCGGCCACGACCCCCTGCACGCTTGTCTCGCTATGCGAGACAAGCGTGCAGGGGGCTGGCTGTGGCCGTGGCCGAGACGGCCGTGTCTTCGGGAGGGGATGAAGGATCGTCGCGCCCGGGTCACGCGAGGCGCACGGATCCGTCACCGATGTGTCCCGACGTCACGGAGAACGTGAGAAGTCCTGAGTTCCGTGCGTGTTGCACAACATCGGATTCAGCGCTGCATGCATTGACCGTGCCCTGGTCCGGTCAATGCATGCAGCGTGGATCTGGGCCCCCCTAGGGGACCAGATGCACGCAGCGCGTCGTGGCCCCGCCCTCCCTCCCGTCCTGGGCGTCTCATGGAGGTCACAGCCTGCCAGGACCTCCATGAGACGCCCAGGGCACCGCAGCTCGGACGGCCGGAGCGGTCCCTAGTGCGACATCGCCGCCGACGCGGCCTCGGAGACAAGCCGGTCGGTGGTGAAGCGCTCGAGGCCGAAGGGCCGGATCAGCGGATCGACCTCGCCGGTGGCGATCATCTTCGCCACCGTGACGCCGACGATCGGGGCCGCCTTGAACCCGTAGGTCCCCCAGCCCGCCGAGACGACGAAGTTCGACAGCGGGGTGCGGTCGATGATCGGGCTGTAGTCCGGGGTCACGTCGCAGAGACCGCTCCAGGTGCGGAGGATGCTGACGTCGCGGACCGCCGGGAAGAGCTCCACGAGGTAGCGGGAGATCGACTCGATGAAGGTCAGGGTGCTGCGGCCCTGGTAGGTCGGGTAGGGCTCGGCCTCGGCGCCGGCGACCAGCTCGCCGCGGGTCGTCTGGTGGACGTAGAGGCGCATCTGGGTCGAGACCACCGTCTCCACCAGCAGCGGGCGGATCGGCTCGGTGACGAAAGCCTGCAGGACGTAGGTCTTCATCGGCAGTCGCAGGCCGACCATCTTGCAGATCTCGCTCGACCAGCCGGCGGTGGCGCTCAGCACCGTGCCCGCTTCGATGTCGCCGCGGGTGGTGCGGATCCTGGTGACCTTGTCGCCGCTCGTGTCGAGCCCGGTCACCTCGGTGAAGGGATGGATCTCCACCCCACGGCGGTCGGCGCCGCGCCCGTAGCCCCAGACGACCGCGTCGTGGCGGAGGATCGCGCCGCCCGGGTGGAGCAGCGCCCCCATGATCGGCCAGGTCACGTCGCGCGAGGTGTCCAGCGCCGGCACCCGGCGCCGCACCTCGTCGAGCCCGATCACGCGGCTGTCGATGCCGAGCTTCTGGTTCACCGAGGCCCGCTCGGTCGCCGTCGCCAGCGCGCGTTCGGAGTGGGCCAGGCTGAGCACGCCTCGCTTCGTCAGCATGATGTTGAAGTCGAGCTCGGCGCTCAGGTCGTCGTAGAGATCGAGCGAGGCCTGGTAGAAGCTCGCCCCCTCCGGGGTCCGGTAGTTGGAGCGCACGATCGCCGTGTTGCGTCCCGATCCGCCGGACCCGATGTAGCTCTTCTCCAGCACCGCGACGTTCGTGATGCCGTGGTGCTTGGCGAGGTAGTAGGCCGTCGCCAGACCCTGCACGCCGCCGCCGACGATGACCACGTCGTAGCGCTTCTTCAGCGGCAGCCCGGTCCGCCACATGCGGCCGGGTCGGAGCAGGTCCTTCACCCCGGTCCCCCTCATCCGCGCATCCGCTCCCCGTCGGGGTCGTAGAACGCCCCGATGTGGACCTTGGCGCCGGCACGCCGTCCCTCGCCGAGGTCCAGTTCGAAGTCCGCACCCTCCTCGCCGATCCCGGCGGGGACGTAGGCGAGTCCGATCACCTGGCCGGAGACGGCGCTCCGTCGGGCGCTGGTCACCCGGCCGCCGACCTCGCCGCCGACCAGGACCGCGGTCCCCTCGCTCGGCAGCTGGTCGGCGACGAAGCCGACGAGGGCGCGGTCGGCACCGCGGTCGTTCATCCGCCCGAGCGCTTCGTTGCCGACGAAGTCGCCCTTGTCCCAGGCGATCATCGGGCCCATCCCGCACTCCAACATCGTCGTCTCCGAGTCGGTGTCGATGCCGACGATGATGTGGCCCTTCTCCAGCCGCAGCGCCTTCAGCGCCTCGACCCCGAGCGGCAGGATCCCGAACTCCTCGCCGGCGGCCATCAGCGCGTCCCAGACGTGCTCGGCGGCGACACTCGGGAAGTGGATCTCGTACCCGAGCTCGCCGAGGAAGCCGATCCGCATCAGCAGCGCCGGCTGTCCGGCGACCGCGCCCTGGCGCACGTCGAGGAATTTGAACGACTCGTTGGCGACGTCGACCTCGGTGACCCGGGAGAGGACCTCGCGCGCCTTCGGCCCCGACAGCGAGACCGCCGAGAGCGTGCCGCTCACGTTCACCACGTCGACCTTCAGCTCGCGCTCGGCGATCCAGAGCAGGAACGCCTCGTAGACCTGGTCGACCCCACCGGAGCTGGTCGTGACCAGGTAGTCGCTCTCGCCGACCCGGATGACCGTGCCGTCGTCGATGATCCGCCCCGAGTCGGTGTTGAAGATTCCGTAGCGGACCCGGTCGACTTTCAGGGTCGAGATCCGGTTCGGGAAGACGCCGTCGAGGAAAGCCTCCGCGTCCGGTCCGCTGACGTAGAGCTTGCCCAGGGTCGAGACGTCCATCAGACCGACGCCCTCGTGCACCGCCTCGATCTCCGCCGCCGCGTCGCCGTAGTGGTCGGGGCGCCGCCACACCCCCGTCCAGACGTAGCTGGCGCCGGCGCGCTTGTGGACGTCGTGGAGCGCGGTCCGTTTGCCCGGGTTGAGCTTGCGGCCGCCGACGTCGCCGAGCGGGGTCGGCTGCCACGGCGGGCGGGCGGTGGTCGTCCCCAGCGTCTCCTCGCCGACACCGGTGGCGCGGGCGAGCGCCCGCACCGAGTGCAGGTGACAGAGCCGGCCCTGGCAGGGGCCCATGGTCACGGTGGTGTAGCGCTTGGCGATCTCGATGTCCTCGAAGCCCTCGCCGACGGCGCGCACCAGGTCCTTCGCGGTGACGTCCTCGCAGGGGCAGACGAAGGCGCGCCTGCCGGCTTCCTCGGCGGCGGGCAGGACCGCGGCGCCCTCGCCGGTGACCGAGCCGCACGCCTCGACCCCGTCGACCAGCCGATCAGGGGCGAAGATGCCCTTCTCGGCGTCGAAGCGGACCCCGGCGCCGGCCTGGGCGAGCAGCGAGTAGGCGGGCTGACGCCCGGCGGAGGCAACGAGCAGGTCGCAGGCGATCTTGCGCCCGTCGATCTCCACCGCGGCCAGCACTCCACGCCTGGCCGACGCCTTCACCTTCGGCGGGCGCCCGGTGCGCAGGTCGATCTTCTCCACCACCACCGTGCCCGCCTCGCGCAGCAGGGCCTCGGCCTGGTCGGCAGCCTCGTCGGCGGCGAGGACGACCGCGCGGGCCCCGGGCCGGATCGACCACAACCCGACCAGACGGCGCACCGCGCTCGGCGTCATCACGCCCGGCAGGTCGTTGCCCTCGAAGAGCAGCGGCTGGTCGATCGAACCGGTGGCGACGACGATCTTCTCGGCTCGGATCCGGTGCAGCAGGCCGTCGGCGTGGACGGGGACGAGCTTGCCCTCGTAGACGCCGAGGGCGGTGCCCGGGGCGATCACCTCGACACCCTCGACCTCGAGCGCTGCGTACTCGGCCCGTTCGTCGACCAGGATCACCTCCTTGCCCTCGGCGGCGTAGCGCGCGGCGGCCTCCCGACCGGAGCTCCCGGCGCCGATCACGAGCACCTCGGTGAGGCGGTTCTCGACATCGGAGCGGCGTTCGTCGGCGGGTCCCTCGCCGACCCGGCCGAGGCCGGTCATCCGCCGCAGCATCCGCTCGATATGGGGCCAGGCGACCTTCGGCCGGATCCCCAGGCGGTAGTAGAAGCCGACCGGGGTCACCGGGCCACCGACGTGGTCGACGACCCGCATCGGGTCACGCTCCAGCGAGCCGCTGATCGTCTGCGAGCGGACGCTCTCGCCGCCCTGAACCGGGCGGGTGCAGACTTTCACGCTGGGCTCGCCGTCGACCTCCATCAGGCAGCTCGCGCAGTTGCCCGCGGCGCAGCTGAGGCCGCGCGGGCGGTGGTACTTGAAGCTGCGGGTGAAGATCCGTTGGCCGTTCGCGTAGAGGGCGGAGCCGATCGTGTCGCCCGCGTAGGCCTCGACGGCCTTGCCGTCGAAGGTGAAGGTGCGCTTCTCGCCGCGGTCGATCGCCTCGCCGTCGCGCTGCGGAAGCCTCATGGAGCGGTCACCCGGTCCCAGCTCGCCTCGATCGCGTTGGTGCGGGTGTCGCGGCGGAGGACCAGCCAGCGCTCGCAGCCGAAGCGGTGGAACCAGCGCTCGTACTGCTCGCCGGCCACGTTGTCGTTGAAGTAGAGGTCTTCGCTCAGCGGGTCGAGCATCGAGCCCGGCGGGTCGTCGCCGATGTTGCCGCCGTAGGCGAACTCGGGCTGCGGCCGCTCGCCGCAGTGCGGACAGGGGATGAGGAAGCTCATGCGCCCAGCAGGGGGTCGTCGCCGCCACGGGTCACCGCGTCGAGGCTCGCCGGGCCGCCCTCGAGCGGCAGGCAGAGGTCGGCGCAGACGTCCCAGACGTGCTGGGCGAACTCGGACGCCACCAGCACCAGGAGGCGCTCGCCACGGCGGACCACCCGGCCGGGGACGCCGGCGATCGGACCGGAGCCGGGGACGGCGGCGATCGGACCGAGCCGGCGCAGCAGTCGCTCCGCATCGGGGCCGGCGAGGACGAGGACGAGCCAGGCCCCGCTCAGGTCGAGGGCGACCCGGCGCTCGCCGAGCTCGACGAAGGTGGGGTCGCGCCGCTCCCAGGGGCAGAGGACGATCCACCGGTCGGGGGCGACCTCGACCACGGCCCGGTCGGGACGCTCGGCCGGGGCCTCTCCCCCACGCACCTCGAGCTTCGCCAGGTGGGAGGCGTCGGCGAAGGCGACGGTCCCGAGGAAGTCGTCCTCACGATCGAGGCCGACGGCGACGCGCCAGGGGCCGCGCTCCTCGATCCGTCCGCCGGCGGCGAGCAACCGGTGCTCGACCGGTGACCGGAGAAGAGTCCCGGCGGCGGTGGTGGCCGGTTCGAGAGCTAGGAGGCTCATGAATTGGACCCTATCATCCGCTGATTGTATCCAAAGTGCCTAGGAACGGTCCTGGGCGCCTGACCCGTGGAAGCTGCGTCGGGCTAGAGGACGACGGTCGTCGCGCCGGTCGCCACGACGCGATCTTCGCAGTGCCAGGCGACCGCCCGGGCCAGCGTGGTCCGCTCGACGTCGGCGCCTCGGCGTTCGAGCTCGACCGCGTCGTCGCGGTGACTGACCCGGACCACGCCCTGCTCGATGATCGGGCCCTCGTCGAGATCCTCGGTCACGTAGTGGGCGGTGGCGCCGATCAGCTTCACGCCACGTTCCCGCGCCTGTCGATAGGGACCGGCGCCGGCGAAGGCGGGCAGGAAGGAGTGGTGGATGTTGATGACCGGGATCGCCGCCCGGTCGAGGAAGTCGCCGGTGAGGATCTGCATGTAGCGGGCGAGGACGACGAGGTCGTACTCGTCGCCGAGCAGCTCCAGCTGCCGCGCCTCGGCTTCGGCCTTCGTCTCCTTCGTCACCGGGACGTGCTCGAAGGGGATGCCGAACGAGGCGATGTCGGCGGCCAGGTCCTGGTGGTTGGAGACGACGACCCCGACCTCGATCGGCAGCTCGCCACGCCGCGCCCGCCAGAGCAGGTCGAGCAGGCAGTGGTCGTAGCGGGAGACGAAGATCGCCGTCCGCTTCGGCCGCCGCGCGTCCTCGAAGCGCCACTCCATCCCCAGCGGCTCGCCGACCTCGGCCCCGAACGCCGGTCCGAGCACCTCCCGCGCATCCCCCTCGCCGGCCCACTCGAACACGGTCCGCTGCAGGAACACGCTGTCCTCGCCTGCCTCGGTCGAGTACTGGCTGTTCTCGACGATGTTCGCGTCGTGCTCGTTGAGGAAGCGCGAGACCTCCGCGATGATCCCCTGGCGATCCGGGCAGCTGACCAGCAGCCGCGTACGAGGTGTCTCAAGGTCGGCCATTATTGGATCCACATTACCGATTTTGGGATCCCCTATGCCTTCCACCAAGCGGCGAGCACCCGCCGCCAGTTGGACCAAGCGATCCGCTCGAGCTCGTCCTCGCCGAACCCCACGGCTCGCAACGCGTCGAGCAGTCGCGGCAGGCCCGCGACGTCGCCGAGGGCGGCGGGGACGGTGGCGCCGTCGAAGTCGGAGCCGAGGGCGACGTGCCCGACCCCGATGCGGTCGGCGACGTGGCGAGCGTGGGCGGCGATCGTCGCGAGCGGCGTGTCGGGGTCGCTGGCGAAGTCAGGCCGGGTGAAGACGGTGGCGAAGACGATCCCGACCAGGCCGCCCGAGTCGGCGATCGCGTCCAGCTGACGGTCGGTGAGGTTGCGCGAGGCCGCCGCGACCGCGTGGGCGCCGGCGTGGCTCGCCACCAACGGGCCGACCTCGAGCCCGGCCACGTCCCAGAACCCGCGCTCGTTCAGGTGGCTCAGATCGACCAGGATGCCCAGCTCGGCGCAAGCCCGCACCAGCGCGACTCCCGCTTCGGTCAGCCCCGGGCCGATGTCGGGCGAGGAGGGGAAGGCGAACCGGACGCCGGTGGCGAAGGCGTTGGCCCGACTCCAGACCGGACCCAGACAGCGCAGCCCGAGGGCGTGCCAGGCGGGCAGCGATTCGAGGTCTCGATCGATCGCCTCGGCACCCTCCATGCCGAGAACCGCGACCGGCGGGGCACCGTCCTCCAGCGCCGCATCAACGTCGCCGATCGAGTGCGCGACCCTCAACTCTCCGGCCCGCTCCAAGGCGAAGAGGCGACCCGCCGCGGCGAGCGCTTCCGCCGCGGCGACCTCGTGCGCGACCGGTGCCGCGAGCGGTTTCGCGTAGCCGCCCGCGCCCGGGTCGGCGTCCGCCGTGAACGCCCCGACCGTCGCCGCACCGGCGGGCGAGGGGCTGAAGAGCGCGAAGATGCCTCCGCGCATTCCGCCCGCGCGCATCCGTGGCAGGTCGAGGTGCCCGCCCGCCTTCCCGCCCGCCAGCTCGGCGTGGCCCGCCGCGGTGAGCGCGTCGTTGTGACCGTCGAAGACGGGGATCACACGCGCGCGACCGGGTCAGGGCCGATCGAGGAGGCGCCGTGGCGTCTCCACCATGATCTTCTGCACCGTCTCCGGGTCGGCGCCACAGGCCCATTCGAGCGCCGGCATGACGCGACGGAAGAGGTGCTCGTAGCCGCAGCCCCCGTTGCGCAGCAGGTTGCCCTGGGACCAGATGTCGCAGCCGATCACGATCCGGTCACCGTGCCCTGCCTCGATCAGCCGGGCGAGGAAGGTGAGCCGCTCGACGTCGGTGGGGTTCCGGGCCTTCGACTTCGTCGAGTAGAAGTATTCGCTGCCGAAGGTGTCGAACTCCATCACCACGCCGGTCTCGGCGAGCGCGTCGTGATAGCCCTCGTCGAGCCGCTCGTCGATGTGGCTGAGGATGATCCGCTCGGCCGGCATGCCCTCCTCGAGCAGCGCCTCGGTCACCTCGAGCCCGTCGGCGCCGCGCCACGAGAGGTGGACGTTGACCGCCGCCCCGGACTCGGCGCCCGCGCGTCCGGCGGCGCGGACGACCCGCCACTCGGCCTCGCTCGGCGGGTGGTTGGTGCCGATCTCACCGATCAGCGCCGGCCGCACGCCGGTCCCGTCGACCCCGTCGCGGAGCTCGACCAGCAGCGTCTGCGCGATCGCGTCGACGTCCATCGAGGCGAGCTCCTCCGGGTGCAGCTCCTCGACGTAGTAGCCACAGCCGATCGCGATCGGCAAGCCGCTCCGCCGTGAGACCTCGGCCAGGTCGGCGACCCGGCGTCCCATCCCGTTGACGGTCAGGTCGACGATCATCGTGCCGCCCGCGTGCTTCACCGCCTGCATTTCGGCGACCGCCACCTCAGGATCGTGGAGGTGGAGGTTGTCCGGCGTGTGGAGGCCGTTCCAGCGCAGGTGCATCTGGGCCTCGGGGCCGATCGGGCCCTCCCACTTCACCCCGTCGTCGCCGGTCTTCGCCCAGAGGCGGAGGTCGGAGAAGACGTGCTCGTGCATCGAGGTCGGCCCGAGCTCGGCCGGATCGAACTCACCCAGGGCGGTGTGGATCGCCATCGTCTTCCTCCCCTCAGACCGCGACGACGACGCTCTTGGACTCGGTGAAGGCGAGGAGCGCCTCGTCGCCAAGGTCCCGCCCGAGCCCCGAGTCACCTATGCCACCGTAGGACAGCGCCGGGTCGAAGATGTTGTAGGTGTTGACCCACACGGTGCCGACTTCGAGCTTCGCCGCGACCCGGTGGGCTCGGGTCACGTCCGAGGTCCAGATCCCGGCGGCCAAACCGTAGGAGGTGTCGTTGGCGATCTTCACCGCCTCGTCCTCGTCATCGAACGGAAGCACACCGACGACCGGGCCGAAGATCTCCTCGCGGGCGATCCGCATGTCGTTGTCCACGCCGGTGAAGAGGGTCGGCTCGACGAAGAAGCCGGGGCGGTCGGGAGCGGTGCCGCCGACCGCGATCTCGGCGCCTTCGTTCCGCCCCGCCTCGATGTAGCCGAGCACCTGGCGTCGCTGCTCCTCGGAGACCAGCGGGCCGACGCTGATCCCACCGTCCAGCCCGTTGCCCATCGGCACTTTGCGGACCGCGGCGGCGAGTCGCTCGTGCATCTCGTCGAGGATCGAGCGCTGCACCATCAGCCGGCTGCCCGCCGTGCACATCTGTCCCGAATGGCCGAAGGAGGCGCGCATCGCGGTGGTCGTCGCGGCGTCGAGGTCCGCGTCCTCGAAGATGATGTTCGGGTTCTTGCCGCCGAGCTCGAGCGTCACCCGCTTCGTCGTCGGCGCCGCCGCCGACATCACCAGGCGGCCGACCTCGGTCGAGCCGGTGAAGGAGACGTTCTTCACCCCCGGGTGCCTCGACAGGGCCGCGCCGACCTCGCCGTCGCCGGTGACGACGTTGAGGACGCCCGGCGGAAGGCCCGCTTCCTCGCAGATCCTCGCCACCCGGAGCGTCGTCATCGGCGTCTGCTCGGCGGGCTTCACGACCGCCGTGCAGCCGGCGGCGAGCGCCGGCGCGATCTTGAAGCAGGCGGTCATGATCGGGAAGTTCCAGGGCAGAATCAGGGCGACCACGCCGACCGGCTCGCGGGTCGTGTAGACGAGGTTGCCGGGCACCGGGACGGTCGTCCCGCCGAGTCGCGTCGGGGCGCCGGAGAAGTGGCGGAAGGCCCGCGCGCTCATCCCGGTGTCGGCGCGCGAACGCTCGATCGGCTTGCCGTTGTCGCGCGTCTCCAGCACCGCCAGGTCCTCCAGCTGCTCCTCGATCAGATCGGCGATCCGGATCAGGACGCGGGCGCGCTCTTCGGGGGCGAGGCCGCGCCAGCGGCCGTCATCATGTGCCGCGGCGGCGGCCGCGACGGCCGCGTCGACGTCGGCCTCGGAAGCCTGGATCGCGCTCGCGAAGGGAGCACCGTCGGCCGGATCGACGACCTCGAAGGTGTTGCGTCCGTCGGCGGCGACCCACTCGCCGTCGATCAGGAAGGGCTCGGTGGCAATCTCGGACTGATTCATGGAATGGATACTACTAGTCGCGGAATGGATACAAAAGGCGTGTTTGCGATCCGAATCCCATCTTGCTACCTTTGGATCCAAATGAGCGTCGGCCCCCTCGAGATCGCCATCATCCTCGCCATCGTCCTTCTGCTTTTCGGGGCGAAACGCATCCCCGAGGTCGGCGGCTCGCTCGGCAAGGGGATCCGCGACTTCGGCCGCGGCATCAAAGGCGAAGACGACGAGCCACCGCAGATCGATTCCTCGGCCGCCGCCGACGACGCGGCGGCGCCCCGGCCCTCCGCCTCCCACAACTCCTCGAACTAACCCGGCGCCGCGCGGACCGCCGCTTCGACCCGATCGGCGGCGGCGTCGATCTCCTCGTGCTCCCAGACGCGGACGACGGTCCAGCCCGCGTCGGCGAGGAGGGCGTTCACGGTGGCGTCGCGCTCGCGGTTGCGGGCGAGCTTCTCCTGCCAGAAGGCTTCGTTGGAGCGGGGCATCGTGCCGTGCTCGGGGCAGGAGTGCCAGAAGCAGCCGTCGACGTAGACGGCGACCTTGGCCGGGCCGAAGACGAGGTCGGCGCGGCTGGGGACGCCCTTCAGCGGCCGGCGGTCGACGCGGTAACGGAGGCCGCGCCGGTGGAGCTCGGAGCGCAGTTCCAGCTCCGGTGCCGTGTCGCGGCGGCGCACCCGCGCCATCCGTTCGCTGACGCCCGCGGAGGAGGGCGTCATCGGCGGTCGGGCTTGACGGGCCACGACGCCAGACTCTAGTGCGGGCCCGGGCCTTCCTCCGCCAGTCGGTCGCGATGCTCGCCGCCGATCTCGCCGACCAGGTCGAGGAACTCGGCGATCGTCTCCAGCTCGGCCGCGGTGAAGCGCGCCGCCATCCGGCGCTGCCAGTCGGCGGCCAGCGGCGCCCAGATCGCCTCGGCGCGTTCGAGGAAGTAGGGGGTGACGGTGAGCCGGACGAGGCGTCGGTCGGCAGGGTCGTGGACGCGCTCGGCGAAGCCGGCGTTTTCGAGCCGATCGATGGCGCCGGTGACGGCGCCCGTGGTCACTCCGGTCTCGCGGGCGAGTTCGCCGGCGGTGAGGCGGCCGTACGCGTTCTGGATCGCGTTGATGCAGCGCAGATCCGCCGGCGAGATCCCGAGCCGAGCGGCGGCGAGGTCTTCGATCGCACCGTCCTGGTTCCCCACGTCGCGGAACGCGGCGATCATCTTCCAGATGAGGTCTTTCTTGAGAGGACACCAAATGAGCACCGACAGCACCTCCGCCTCCAAGCTCGACTGGCGCCTGGAGCTGATCCCGGTCCCCGTCGCCGATGTCGACCGGGCCAAGGCCTTCTACGTCCAGGCGGGATTCGTCGCCGAACACGACCACCAGGTCACGGACGACCTGCGCTTCGTCCAACTCACCCCGCCCGGCTCCGCCTGCTCGATCTCCCTCACCACCGGCGCCCACCAGATGCAGCCGGGCTCGATCGAGGGCCTCCAGCTGGTCGTCGCCGACATCGAGGTGGCCCGCGAAGAGCTGCTCGCCCGCGAGATCGAGGTCAGCGAGATCCAGGACTTCCCCTGGGGCCGCTTCGTCTTCTTCGCCGACCCGGACGGCAACCGCTGGGCGGTCCAGCAGATCGTCTAGAGGCGCGGGTCGAGGATGACGACCGGGATCACTCGGGGGTGGGCGCGGGTGCGGTAGGACCCGTAGCCGGGGTAGACGGCGACGAACTGCTCGAAGAGGCGGGCACGCTCCTCTTCGCCGGCGATTCGGGCGCGCACCGGAAGCACCTCGGGGCCGACCTGCACCGTCGTCTCCGGGTTCGCCTTCAGGTTGTGGAACCAGGCCGGGTGGGTCGGCTGGCCGGCCTTCTAGGCGACCACCGCGATCGACTCGCCGTCGCGGAGGTACATCAGCGGCGCGGTCCTGGCAGTGCCGGTCTTCGCCCCGCGGTGGTCGACCAGGGCGATCTCGGCGCCCGGGAAGCCCGGCACCTTGCGGCCGAGCCGGCCGCCGCTCCGCCGGTAGAGGACGACGTGGACCTTGGTCGAACGGCGGCCGAGGTAGACACCGCGATCGTTCATCGCATCCGCGACGGCGAGGTTCAAGCGAGCGTTGAGGCGCGAGATCCGCTCGCGCCGCCAGAAGGCGAGCAGCGCCGCGCCGATCGCCACCGCCACGATTCCCACCTGGCGACGCCTCCGCCTCGCCGTCCCCTCGACCATGAGGCCAGCCTACGCCGGCACGACGCGGCCGTGGTGGAGTTACGCGGTGACCCGCACCACGACCGTCTGGGTGACGGTGTTGCCGCCCACCGTCAGATCGATCGTGATGCGGTGACGGCCGAGCGTCGCCCGGGAGCCGACGTGGAGGTCGAGGGTGACGGAGCCGGTCTCCCCCGCCCTGATCGTGCCGACGCCGACCGAGTCGGTGCCGCGGCCGGCGAGCGAGTCGGCGCTCACCTTCGCACCGCGCAGCGGGCCCGCGGTCTTGTTCTTGATCTGGAACGCCAGGTGGGCAGTGCCGCCGCGGCGGGCCTGGGCGGTCGAGCCGGAGGCGACGAATTCGACGACTCCGTCCTTGCCGTTCTTACCGTCCTTGCCGTTCTTCCCGGCCGGGCCCTGCGGACCGGTGTCACCCTTGTCGCCCTTCGGGCCCGCGGGACCGGTATCGCCCTTCGGGCCCTGGTCACCCTTCGGACCGCTCGGCCCCGTGTCGCCCTTTGAACCCTGGTTGCCGGTATCACCCTTGGGACCCTGGGCGCCCGTGTCGCCCTTCGGACCCTGGTCGCCGGTGTCGCCCTTTTCACCCTGGTCGCCGGTATCGCCCTTTTCACCCTGAGGAAGACCGGAGCTGGTGCCGGTGAGGGCGATCGTCAGCGGGCTGTTCGGGGCGTCGGAGGCGACGATCAGCTGGGCGCTCGAGCCGGCGTTCTCATGCCCGGGCGCGAAACGCACCAGCACTTCGCAGCTTTCGCCGCCGACGATCGTCACTCCCGTGCAATGGTCGGCACCGATGATGAAGTCGCCCGCCGACGCGGGGTTCGACTCCTGGATCCGCACACTGGCGATCGTCGCGCCGGCGCCACCGCCGTTGGCGACAGTCACCCACTGGCCCGGGCCGACCGTGCCGGCGGCCTGGGTCGGGAAGGCCGGCGTATTCGCGGACAGACTCGCGGGCACGGTGAGGATCGTGCCCGGCGAGGCAATTTCGCCCGCCGCGTTCTTGAACGCGCCGTGGATCCCGAGCACGCTCAGGGTCGAGATCGTCGGCGGCGGGGTGCTGGTGGCGTCGCCGAGCCCGGCAACGTTGTCGAATGAGACCTTCGCGGTCGACGCACCGAACGCGACGCCCGTCACCTTTTCTTCGGCCGCGTCGAAGACGTTCACCTGGTCGCCGTTCTTGCCGAGCCCGATGCCGGAGCTGTAGCTGCCGAGCAGGAAGCCGCCCGGCAGGCCGCCGGGGAACCAGGTGGTGGCGAACGCGGTCACCTGGGAGGGCTTTTCGACGAACACCGCCGAGGCACCCGCCGGGAGGCCTGCCACTCCGGAGAGCGCCCCGCCTTCGGCCAGTGAGTGCGTTTCGTCGGTCATCTTCCAGCCGGTCAGGTCGACCGCCGTCGAGCCCTCGTTGGTGAGCTCGAACCAGTCGCCGCCCACCGCGCTTTCGTTCCCGGTCGGATCGACCTCGGTGACCTTCACTTCGGGCAGGGGCGGCACGATCACGTTCGCGGTCGCGCCCGGCGAGCCGATCTGGTCGTGGGCGTCGCGGGCGCCGAACTGGCCTTCGACGCTCAGCGCCGAGATCGTCGGCGGGGTGCCGATGAAGCTGCCCAGCCCTTCGTGGTTGTCGAAGGTTTCCGCCGCGGTCAGGACCGCGCCCGTCTTGGTTCCTTCGTTGGAGCCGAAGCTGACCCCGGTGAGATGGGCGCCTTCGGAGTTCAAGACGTTGACCCCGTCGCCGCTTCCGCTGAGACCGACTCCGGAGCCTTCGTAGGTGCCGACCTGGAGTCCCGCCGGGACGCTGGAGCCGAACCAAGAGGCCTTGAAGGCTTTGACCTTGTTCGTCTTCTGTTCGGCCGTTTCGGTCGTCTTCAGTTCGACGAAGAGCGCCGATTCGCCCGGTTCGAGGGACGTCACGCCGACCAGCGGGACTGCGGTGCCGAAGGCGTTCGAGCTGTCGTCCATCTTCCAGCCGCCGAGTTCGACCGGCACCGCCGACTCGTTGGTGAGCTCGAACCAGTCCGCTTCGTATTCGGGCCAGCTGCTGCCCCACGGGGCGACCTCGGTGACCGCCACCGGCGTCTTCACCGGCGCCGTCCCCGGCGAGCCGATTTCCTTGCCGGCGTTGGCGCTGAAGGCTTCGTCGACACCGACCGTGCTGAGGGTGGAGATGGTCGGGTCGGTGGCCGCGCCGACGCCGAGGGCGGCGGTGTTGTCGAAGGTGCCGAAGGGCGCGGTCGACGGCGAGGCACCGAAGGCGACGCCGGAGACCTTCGCCCCGGTCGAGTCGTAGATGTTGACCTGGTCACCGCTCGTGCCCAGGCCGGGGCCGTTGGGGATCCAACCGATCTGGAAGCCGGCGGGGGCACCGCCCGGGAACCAATCGGCGATGAATTCGGCCGCCTTGGCTTCGCCGCCGTTCACGAGCACCGCCGAGTGCCCCGGCGCCAGGCTGGTCACCCCTTCCCATGGGACGGAAGAGGCGAAGGAGGCGTGGTTGTCGTTGATCCGCCAACCGGTCATGTCGACTTTGGTCGTGCCGACGTTGGTCAGCTCGAACCAATCGGCGGCGACCGGACTGTCGCCGCTGCTCCACGGCGCGACCTCGGTGATCGCGACCTGCGCCGTCGAGGTGCCGCCGCCGCTCGGGGTGACGGTGAGCTTGTAAGGAGCGCTGGTCGCGTCGGGGCTCGCCCCGCCGGCCGGGTCGTCGACCTGGACCGAGACTTCGTATTCGGCCTTGGTCGCGGCGTTCAGCACCGTCCCCGCCTTCAGGTAGAGGCCGTTGTGGTCCACTTCGAAGTGGCCGGCGTCGGGGCCGGTCACGCTGAGGTCGTTTTCGCCGAAGCCGTCGGGGTCGGTGACCGTGACGGTGGTGAGCTTCACGCGCGCCCCGGTGGTCGATTCGGGCAGCGCGCTCGCCTGGCTCCCGAGCGTCACCGCCGTCGGCGGCGTGTCGGCGGTCGTTTGCGGTTCGTAGACCCAGAGCTGCGGGTGCGCCTGGCTGCCGCCACCGTCCTCGTCGACGACATAGAGCATGCCGTTCTGGTCCATCGTCACGCCCTCGTTGGTCATGTCGGGGACGGAGACGGTGTCGGACGGTTCCGCGAGCAGCGCGAGGCGGCTGTTGACGTGGCCGGAGCGGCTGATGTTCACGACTTCGCCCGATTCCTGGCTGATCACGAGCAGGTTCGATTCTTCGGCCGCCGCGATGCCGGGGACGTTCGCCAGCGCGTAGACGTCGGAGAAGTCGAGCGTGCCGACGTCGGCGGCGGGGAACAGTTCACCTTCGTGGGCTTCGAAGTTGGTCGCGGTCTGCGCCGTCCAGTCGATCGCGGTGGAGTAGATCCGCTCCGGCCCCGATTCTTTGACGGCGATCATGTGTCCGGGGTTCAGCGGGTCGTTGGTCACGCCCTCGATCCCGATGTTCGGGTTGTCTTCGCCGATCACGACCGTCTTCACGTCGGCGCGCGTCAGTTCGCCCCCGGCGACGTACTTGAAGCGATCGAGTTTCGATTCGCGCTCCTCGGTGATGACGAATTCTTCGTTGCCCACGTAGGCGATGCCCTCGGTGTCGTAGAAGGTCTCGCCGGAGGGCCGCGCCGCGTCGGGCGCGAGGGTCATCGAGTTGACGTAGTTGCCTTCTTTGTCGACCTGGACGACCGAGGTGCCACCGTCGCCGACGACAAAGAGCGTGCCGGTGTCGGGGTCGTAGGTGACTCCGGAGGCCTCTTCGGCGAGCAGGCTGTTCGCCGGGGCGGAGGTTCCGGGAGGCAGGGGCAGCGCGTAGCGGTGGACGCGCTTGTACTGGGCGAGGTTGACTTCGCCGACCGCCGCCGATGCCGATGCCACGGCGACTGCCAGCAGCGCGACGAGGGCCGCGAGGAGGGCGATCGTCAGCGCCCGCAGCGGGCGGCGGCGCGCGAGGCGGGCGGGCGAGGCGGCGACGGGCTCGGTCATCAAGGCTCCTGTTCCGGGATTTCCCCCGGCCAGGTGCCGGCGGCGGCGAGAACCCTTTCGCGAGACTTAGGCGTGTTTGTAAAGAGCCTGTGACCCAGCGGTGACGGAGAGGTGAAGTTGGGGCCTGATGGGGTAGGAAGGGACGAGGAAAGGGACGCGAGGGCTGGCGGCAAACACGGCCGTCTCGGCCACGACCCTGCACGCTTGTCTCGCTATGCGAGACAAGCGTGCAGGTCGTGGCGGGCTGTGGCCGTGGCCGAGACGGCCGGGTCCTCGGGGGAGTGTCGGGGAGCCTCCGGTGCGCACGCCGCGGGTTCGTCACGGAAGGCGCACGGGAGGGTCACGAGGGACGCACGGATCCGTCACCGATGTGTCACGGCGTCACAGAGAACGTGAGAAGTCCTGGGTTCCGTGCGTGTTGCACAAGACCGACTTCGGCGCTGCAGCTTTTGTGGGCGCCATAGGGGCCACAAAAGCTGCAGCGGTTCCCTGACACCGATCCTGGCCGGGTGTGGCAGATCACGCACGGACCCTCGGCGAAACCCGCACTCCGCCCGTCCTGGGCGTCTCATGGAGGTCACAGCCTGCCAGGACCTCCATGAGACGCCCAGGGCACCACATCTAGGACTGCCGCCCCGAACTCAGCCCACCCGCTCGACCACCATCGCCAACCCCTGACCCACGCCGATGCAGAGGCTCGCCACCCCGTAGCGGCCGCCGCGGGCCCGCAGCTCCTCCACCACCCGGCCGACCACCCGGGCGCCCGACGCCCCGAGCGGGTGGCCGATCGCGATCGCGCCGCCGCTCATGTTCACCTTGGCCGGGTCGAGGTCGGGCCAGCCCGCGAGGCAGGCGAGGGACTGGGAGGCGAATGCCTCGTTCAGCTCGACCGCGTCGACGTCCTCCCAGCCGAGGCTGGCCTTGGCGAGGGCCTTGTTGCACGCCTCCACCGGGGCGATGCCGAAGACGTCGGGGTCGACCCCGTGGACGGCGCGGGAGACGACCCGGGCAAGAGGCGCCGTGCCGATCGCCTCCGCCGCGGCCTCCGATCCCAGCAGGAGCATCGAGGCGCCGTCGTTCAGCGGCGAGGAGTTGCCCGCGGTGACGGTGCCGCCCTCGACGAAGGCCGGCTTCAGCTTGCCGAGCCTCTCCAGGGAGGTGTCGGCGCGGATGCCCTCGTCGCGCTCGAGATCCACGCCGGGGACGGGCACCACCTCGGTGAAGCGACCCTCGGCCCAGGCCCGATCGGCGAGGGTATGGGAGCGCAGGGCGAACTCGTCCTGGGCCTCGCGGGAGATGCCGTATATGTCGGCCAGCTTCTCGGCCGATTCGCCGAGGCTGATCGTCCACTCCCCCGGCATCTCCGGGTTGACCATCCGCCAGCCGAGCGTCGTCGACCACATCTGCTCGTGGCCCGCCGGGAAGGCGCGCTCGGGCTTCAGCATCACCCACGGGGCGCGGCTCATCGACTCCACCCCGCCCGCGACGGAGATCTCGGCGTCGCCGGTCTCGATCGCCCGGGCGGCCTGGATCGTCGCCTCCAGCGAGGAGCCACAGAGGCGGTTGACGGTGGCGCCGGGGACGCTCGTCGGCAGGCCGGCGAGGAGCAGCGCCATGCGGGCGACGTCGCGGTTGTCCTCGCCGGCGGCGTTGGCGTCACCGAGGATCACGTCGTCGATCGCCGCCGGGTCGAGGCCCGGGGAGCGGTCGAGGAGCCCCTTCAGGGCGTGGGCCGCGAGGTCGTCGGGGCGCACCTTGGAGAGGGCACCGCCGAAGCGGCCGAAGGGGGTGCGGGCGACTCCGTAGATGTAGGCGCTCATGCGCGCGCCTCAGCGTCTGCGTTTCGGGCCGGATAACGGCCCCAAATGCAGACTCTCATCGGGCGATCAGCTCCCGGAGGGCGGCGAGCTCGTCAGGGGTCGGGGGCTCGGTGGCGGTCGGGGCGTCGGCGACGGCGAGGTCCCAGCCGGTCGCCTCACGCGCCGCCTCGACGGTCGCGCCCGGGTGCAGTCGGGTCAAGGTCAGCTCCTTGGTCTCGGGGTCGGGCTCCAGCACGCCCAGGTCGGTGATCACCGCGCTCGGGGAGGCGACCGTGGTGAGGAAGTCGAGCTTCTCGACGAGCGTCCGGGTGTCGTGCGGGGCGACGACGATCACCTCGGGGCAGCCGAGGGCGATCTCGGGCGCGCCGCCCGCCCCGGGCAGTCGCGTCCTGGGGTTGTCGTAGTCGCCGATCACGGTCGAGTTCAGGTTGCCGAGCCGGTCGACCTGGGCGGCGCCGAGGAAGGCGACCTGGATCCGGCCCGGGCCGATCCAGTAGTTGAACATCTCGGGCACCGAGACGACCGCTTCGGCGGTCTCGGCAAGTTCTCCGTCACCGATCGAGAGTGGGATCCGCCGCGGCTTCGCGCCGATCGTCCCCGACTCGTAGACGAGCACGAGGTCGGGGTTATAGAGCTCGCGGGCGAGGATCGCCGCGGTCGACGGCCTGCCGACGCCGATGAAGACGGAACGCGCGTCGCGTAGGAGGCGCGCCGCGACGATCGTCTGGATCTCGGCCGCGGTGGCCGAGGTGGGCGTCCGGGGCAGACTTGGAGGAGTGCTCACCGGGCGCCCACCTCCGCCATCACGTGCTCCTCCATCCAGGCGCGGAACTCGTCACGGTCGCGGGAGAGCTTGTCCCAGGCCTTGTAGAAGTCGTTGTCGCGCTCGGTGATGCCGAGCGCGTAGGAGGGAAGGGAGCCGCCCGGCGCCTCGGCGACCGCGTCGATCGTCCAGCCGGGGATGACGACGGCGCCCGGCCGGGGCTCCAGCGCGCCGACGATCCGCTCGACCGTCACCAGCGAGCGCCGCGCGCCCAGCACCGCCTCCTTCTGCACCCCGGGGATGCCCCAGAGCTGCACGTTGCCGTCGCGGTCGGCCTCCTGGGCGTGGACGATCGCCACGTCGAGGTCGAGCGCCGGCACCGCCACCAGCGTCTCGCCGGTGAAGGGGCACTCGATCTCCTCCACCCGGGTGTGGGCGAAGAGGTCGGTGCCGAGGTAGCCGCGCATCACCGCGAAGGGCAGGCCGGCCGCTGCCGCCGCGTAGCGGTTCGCCATCCCGGCGTGGGAGTGCTCTTCGATCTCGAGCGGGTTCGGCCAGTCGTTCTCGATCGCGTCGCGGAACCGGTGCAGCGAGCCGACGCCGGGGTTTCCGCCGTAGGAGAAGACGAGCCCGGACGCGCAGCCCATGCCGATCATCTGGTCGTAGAGGAGGTCGGGGGTCATGCGGACCAGGGTGAGGTCCTTGCGGCCTTGCCGGATCACCTCGTGGCCGGCGGCGAACGGGATCAGGTGGGTGAAGCCCTCGAGCGCGACGGTGTCGCCGTCGTGCACAAGATCGGCGATGGCCTCGGAAAGGGTCGCGATGCGTGCCATGGCCGGCCGCTCAGGCGCCGAAGAGCGCGCGGCGGGGGTTGTCGACGCTCATCATCCGCAGCGCCTCGGGTTCGATCCCGCCGGCCTGCGCCGCCTCCGCGAACTCCTCGAAGATGAAGGTCAGGCCCGGGCCGCCGTGGGCCGCCTGATGAGAGCGCTGACTGACGTCCTGGGAGAGGAGGATCTTCTCGGCGTAACCCAGCTCGACCAGGTCACGGATGTAGGACACGCGGCGGTCGAGCTCGTTCTGCGCGATCTGGCCGCCGGACTTCACCGCCATCATGCAGTCGTACTCGACGTAGACGCCGCGCTTCAGCAGGTCGACGCTGTAGTCGAGGCTCTTCACCGTGTCGGTGTGGCCGATCACGATCCGCTCCGGTTCCACCCCCTCCGCGGTGAGCAGGTCGATCTGGGTGCCACCGGTCGGGAAGCTCGGCGCGTGCGTGGAGACCATCGCGCCGGTGCGCGCGGCGGCCTGCCCCGAGGCGCGGAAGCTGCGCTCCTCGCGGGCGGTGATGTAGGGGAGGTCGGAGGCGACCTCGCCGATGAACCCGGCGCGGACCCCGGTCCCGGGGATTTCGTCCTCCAGGTCGGCGACCAGGTACTCGGCGATCGCCGCGGTCGAGTTCCGTTCGAACCAGTCGACGTCGAAGTAGTGATCGAAGTAGTGGCCGACGCCGAGGATCACGTTCACCCCGGTCTCCTCGGCCAGCGCCTTGGTCGCCATCACGTTGGCGACCGAGCGCGAGCCGGTGATTGGGTTCCGCACCGCGTGCGCCGGATCCTGGTCGAAGTAGACCGGGAAGGCGTGGTCGGAGAGCTCGGCGTTGGTGACGTCCCAGATCGTCTTGCCGCCCGCCGCCTTGAATCGTTCGACGTCGGCGACGCGCTCCTCCCAGAGGGTCATCAGGCCGTCGCGCGGCTCGGTCGGCGTCATGTTGATGAAGACGTGCTCGTGCGGCAGCGTCAGCCCCATCTCGTCCGGACCGATCGGCCCGGTGACCGATTCGACGGTGCGCGTCATCGCGCCGCCCCCTCGGTCTGCTCGAGCGCCTCGATCAGCTCGTCGGTGGTCGCCAGCGCGCCGGACTGCAGGTACTCGATCGCCTCCAGGGCGGCGTCGTGGGCCCGCTGCGAGGACCCGCCGACGGCGTCGGCCGCCACCCGCACGTGGTAGTCGTGCTGGTGGGCATCGACGGCCGTGTAGTGGACGCAGACGTCGGTGAGGCCGCCGAAGAGAATCACCGTGTCGGCCTTGTAGGCCTTGAGGACGATCTCGAGCTCGGTGCCGAAGAAGGCCGAGTAACGCCGCTTCTTGATGTGGAACTCCTCCGGGCGCGGGTCGAGGCCCTCGATGAAGTCGTTCTTCGGGTCGTCTTCGATGCAATGCGGGCCCTCGGCGCCATCCAGCTCGCGACCGATGTCGACCATGTCCCGCTTGTGGACCTCCTGGATGAAGACGACCGGGACGCCCAGCTCGCGGGCGCGGTCGACGATCCTGATCATGCGGGCGCTGCGCTCGGCGCGACCGGGCATGTCGGCGGGGATCCCGCCGCCCTCCTGCGAACCACCCTGCTGGGGATCGACCGCGATCACCACGGGCCTTCCGACGATCAGATCTGGCATCTAGAGCTCCTCTCCGCCGCCCTCGTGGCGGGCGTTGGTGGGTGGTTCGGACCGGAAGTGGCTGCCGTCGGCGCGCGGGTCGCTCGCGGCCTCGAGGCGCTCGCCGTCGAGGACCCGGGCGATCTGAACGTGGCCGCAGCGGTCCTCGTAGCGCTCGCCGAGGACCAGCGACGGGGCGCCGGGGACTCCGAGCTCCACCGCGACCTCCCCCTCCGCGCCGGGCTCGGCGAGCACCGTGTCGACCTCGAAGCCGAGCGGGCGGGCGCCGACGACCCAACGCGGGCGGTCGAGCGCCGCCGCCAGCGAGGCCTCCCGGTCGACCGCGGCGGCGGCGACCTGGGAGAGGATCAGCGGCTGCGCCGGACCACCCTGGCAGCCGATCGCGGCACGGACGCCGTCGCGCTCACCGAGCAGCGGGCAGAGCGAGTGCGGCGGGCGCCGGCCAGGTCCGATCTCGGCCGGGTGCCCCGGCTCGAGCGAGAAGGCGCTGCCGCGGTTCTGCAGGACGATGCCGGTTCGCGGCTCCAGCATGCCGGAGCCGAAGGTGCGAAAGAGGCTCTGGATCAGGACCACGGAGCGCCCGGAGTCGTCGACGGCGGAGATCGCCACGGTGTCGCCGTTGCCGTAGGCACCCGGGGCGGTCCTCGACTCCGGGTTCAGCTCGATCATCGCGGTGACGTCGATCGCGCCTCCGCGTGGGTCGCCGAGGAAGGTGTCGCGGGCACCATGCGCGGCCAGCGCCCGGGCCAGCGGCGCCGGGGTCTCGCCGAGGAGGCCGAGCACGGTGGCGCCCTGCGCGGGCGGCGGCGCCGCCCACCAGCGCAGGTCCCCTTCGGTGCGGGTCAGCGGCCGCGGACGCTCCGCCGTGTGGACGGCGAAGTCCTCGGCGCTCATCGCACTGCCGCCGGCGCGGAGGAAGTCGACCAGCGCGGCGGCGATCTCACCACGGTAGAACTGCCCGGGGTCGGCGGCGAGCGTCTCCAGCGTCTGCGCCAGCTCCGGCTGGGCCAGAACCGCGCCGGGGGCGAGCGGGACGCCGTCGCGGGTGAAGGTGGCGCGCAGGCCAGGGTCGGCGGCGACCGCCTCGGCTTCCAGCTCGATCGCCCGGGAGAGGCCGACGGCGACCGGGACCCCGTCGGCCGCGGCCGCGGCGGCGCGCAGCAACGGCCGCCGGAGGCCGAGCGTTGCCCCGAGGCCGGCCAGCTCGACCCAGCCCGCGACGATCCCGGGGACGGTGACCGTGAACGGACCCTGGCGCGGCATCCGCTTGCCCATCGCCCGCAGCGCGTCGGCGTCGACCCCGGCCGGGGCGGCGCCGAGCGAGAGCACCGCCGTCACCTCGCCGTCCGAGTCGCGCACGAGCGCGGTCAGGTCGCCGCCCAACGCGCACTGGTGGGGGTAGGTGACGACGAGCATCGCCGCTGCCGCCAGCGCCGCGTCGAGGGCGTTGCCGCCTTCGGCGACCGCCTCGGCGGCGGCGTCGACGGCATGGCCGTGCGGGGCGGCGAGCGCCACCGCGAGGTGTTCGGCGGCGGCGCTCATGCCTCGGCCAGGGGACGCAGGAAGCCGCCGCCGGGCGCCGCCTCGGAGCCGCGCAGCTTCACCGGCAGGAGCGCCATCTCGTAGACGCCGGGCTCGACGTCGGTGAGGTCGACGCACTCGGCGATCGCGACCGGCACCGGACAGAGCACCAGGTGGGTGTCCCAGGTGGTGTCGCGGGTCGGGCTGTCGATCGTCAGGAAGTCGATGCTGACGAGCTTGACCCCTCGCTCGACCAGAAGCTCGGCGGCGTCGGGAGCGACGCCGATCCAGTCGTCGGGCTTCTCGGTCTCCTGCAGGGCCCCGGTCGAATTGCGCGTCTTCAGCAGGACGCGCGGCTCGTCGGCCAGGCCCGCCGCTTCCAGGTCGGCGGCGGTGATCTCGGTCTCGACGGCGGTCAGGTCGAGGACCCGCGCCGGGCCGAGCAGGACGTCGAGGCCCATCGCCGCGATGTCCTCGCCGGTGTCGTCGAAGTGGAGGCCCGCGTCGACGTGGAGGCCGGTGTGCGAGCCGATGTCCCAGCGGGTGACGTTGCACCTGTCGCCCGCCGAGATCTGCTCTACCTCCTCGCGCTGCGGCCGTTTGCCCCAGTGGAGCATGCCGTCGTGGACGGCCACCGAGACATCGGTCAACGGGCGCTCCTCCCCTAGGTCGGCGAGCGGGACGAGGACGGCGCGGGCGGGCGCCGCCTCGGCGCCGCTGATCGGGATCGGCAAGCAGATCAGCTCGTAGACGCCGGCCTCGGCGCCGCTGAGGTCGATCTGCTCGAGCGTCGCCACCCCGGCGGCGGAGAGGACGTAGTGGGAGTCGAAGCTCTTGTCGCGACCGGGGGTCTCGATCGTGTAGAAGTCGATGCCGACGAGCTTCGCGCCGCGCTCGACCAGGAGCTCGGCGCCGTCGGGGGCGAGGCCGACCCAGGAGTCGGGGACCGTCGTCCCCTGCAGGATGCGCTCCGAGTTGGTCGTCTTCAGCAGGACGCGCGGCTCGTCGGCCAGGCCCGCCGCTTCCAGGTCGGCGGCGGTGATCTCGGTCTCGACGGCGGTCAGGTCGAGGACCCGCGCCGGGCCGACCAACTGATCGAGTGGCAGGGCGTCGACCGCCACACCGTCCTCGTTCGTATGCAGAGGTGCCTCGACGTGGGTCCCGGTATGGGCGCCCATGTACCAGCGGCTGACGTTGCCCGGATCGCCGCGATCGATTCTCTCGATGAACCGCTGCTCGGGCTGGCGGCCCGGATGCAGCATGCCTGGGAAGACGGGTACCGAGATATCGATTGCAGGCACAAAATCTCCTTCTGGGATCCTAGATAGCCAACCGTGGATCCAATCTACCCGATCCGGAGCTACTGATACGGTCGTAATGGATATTTGACGTTCGAGATCCGTTGACCCAATGATCCGTCGATCACCGTAGAAAGCGACTTGTGATGCCGAAGGCGAAGGACGATGCAACGACCGACTCGAACGGCGGCCACAGCGCACTGGTCGACGAGATCGCCGCGGCGATCCGCAAACGCATCATGTCGGGCCAGATCCCGATCGGGGCGCAGATGCGCCAGGCGGAGCTGGCGGCCGAACTGGGAGTGAGCCGGACGCCGGTGCGCGAGGCACTCCGCCAGCTGCACACCAGTGGCCTGATCGAGGTGGTGCCGAACCGCGGCGCCATCGTCCGCGTCCCCTCCCCCTGGGAAGTCCGCGACGCCTACGAGGTGCGGGCGGAGCTGGAGGGCCTGGCCTGCGAACGCGCGGTCAGCCGCATCAACGACGCCGAGCTGGACGAACTCCGGGCCGCCAACCAGTCGATGCGCGACGAGGTCGAAAAGAATGACGAGGCGGCGCCGGCGAAATCGAGCGCGACCGACGCCGAACCGCCGACGGTCGAGTTCAACGACGCCTTCCACACCCTGATCCACCGGGTCGCCGACAACGAGTGGCTGACCCGGGAGATCAACGAGATCAACCACGCCTTCCCCCGCAACGTCTCCTGGCTCGTCCTCACCGGCAACAAGCGCCAGCGCGAAGAGAACGTCGCCGAGCACGACCGCATCGTCGACGCCCTAGCCGCCGGCGACGCCGCGACCGCCCGGGCAGAGATGCAGGCCCACGTGAAGAACGCCGGCGAGCAGCTCGCCCGCTGGTACGAGGACCGCTCCGCGACCGTCTTCGTCGGCTAGCGGTCGCCCCCGGGGCTTGCGGCAAGCACGGCCGCCCCGTCCACGTACCCTGCACGCTTGTCTCGCTATGCGAGACAGGCGTGCAGGGTGCTGGCTGGCTGTGGCCGTGGCCGAGACGGCCGGGGTATGAAAGGCGAGGAGGAAGTGCGACGCCGTTGCGGGTGACGCGCGGGAGATGTCGGAAACTCCACGCTTCCGTGCGTGAGAGCGTGAGAAGTCCTGGATCCGGTGCGTGTTGCACAACACCGAAATCACCGCTGCACGGGTTTTCCACGCCATAGGGTGGAAAAGGCGTGCAGCGGTGATCTGGCCGCGATGGAGCCGTCATGGAAGTCCACGGAAACCGACCGAAGGCGCGAGGAAGCGTGGAGTTCCCGGCGTCTTCGTCAACGGATCGGCCGAGGTGTGGCCTCTTTCGCACGGACCCTCGGCGAAACACCGCACCCCTCCGTCCTGGGCGTCTAGTGGAGGTCACAGCCTGCCAGGACCTCCATGAGACGCCCAGGACACCGCAGCTAGGACTGCCGGAGCGGCCTACCCCACGATCGCCGAGGCGGGCTGACGCGGGTCGGCGGCGGCGTAGACGAAGCCGTCGTCGGGGTCGTTCACGATCGCCTCGACCGCGGCCGCGTCGCGGGTGAAGGCGGGCCAACGGTTGACCACGTGACCGCGCCGCTCGAGATCGGCGTAGGTCTCCTCGGGGAAGCGGTCCTCGAGCAAGAGCCGGTCCGGCAGGTACTCGAACGGGGCGAAGGAGTTGGGAAAGCTCCAGGTGGAGAAGCGAGGGGCGTTGACCGCCTGTTGGAGGTCGAAGCCGAAATGGACGTGGTTCAGCAGCACCTGCAGCATCGCCTGGACCTGCATGTCGCCGCCGGGGCAGCCGAAGGGGATCGTGCGGCCGTCGTCGGCGACGGCGATCGCCGGGTTAGGGGTCAGCCGCGGCCGCTTGCCCGGCGCGACGCCGGAGGGATGGGCAGGGTCGGGACGCGACTGCAGACCGCGCAGGCTGGGGACGATCCCGGTGCCGGGGATGACCGGCGAGGTCGAGGCGCCGTCCGACGGCGTCGCCGAGAACGCGTTGCCCCACCGGTCCACCACACAGACGTAGGAGGTGCCGCCCTCCTTCGGCTCGCGCTCGCCCGATGGAATGTCGTCGCCGCCCAGATGGGCGGCGCCACCCTCGCCGATGTGGGAGGGCGCGTCGGCGTCGGAGGCACGAGGCAGTGACTGGGCCTCGCCGAACAGCGGGTCGGGCAGGCCGGTCATCGCCCGGCCCATGTCGATCGCCCCAGCCCGCGCCTTCGCGTGCTCGTCGGAGAGCAGCCGCGAGAGGTGGACGTCGACGAAGTCGGGGTCGCCGTAGTGGTGCTCGCGATCGGAGAAGACCGCCTTCATCGCCTCGACCACGAGGTGGATGTAATCGGGGCTGTTGTGCTCGAGGCCGTCGAGCCCGGCCGCCTCGAGGATCAGAAGCGCCTCCGGCAGCATCGGGCCCTGGCACCAGGCGCCGCAGGTGAGGATGTCGAGATCGCGCCAACGGGTGGACACCGGCGGCTCCACCTTGCAGCGGAAGCCGGCCAGGTCCTCGCGGGTCAGGTAACCGCCGTTCTCGGCGTGGTAGCGGGCGATCTTCTCGGCGATCTCGCCCTCGTAGAAGACCGCGCGCGCCGCTTCCAGGCCGCTCACGCGATCGCCCTCGGCGGCCTCCTCGGCCGCCGCCATCGCCCGCAGGGTGTTCGCGAGATCCTTCTGCACGAAGCGCTCGCCGACCCGCGGTGGCCGACCCGCGGGCAGGTAGATCGCCGCGTTGGAGGGCCAGCGCTCATACCCCTTGGCGCGCATCGCGATGCCCTCGGCGAGCAGCGGGAAGACGGCGAAGCCTTCGTCGGCGAGGCGGATCGGGGCGGCGGCGATGTCGCCGAAGGTCATCGTCCCGTGCTCGCGCAGCGCCGTGATCCAGGCGTCCGGCGCGGCGGGCACGACGGTGCGCAGGAGCCCGACCGGAATCGTGCCGCCGTGCTCGCGCATGAAGAGGTCCGCCGGGATCGACGCCGGCCAGGTGCCGAGCCCGTCGATCGTCACCGTCTCCCCCGCCGCGGTGCGGACCATGATCGGCGCGACGCCGCCGAAGTTCACCTCGTCGGCGTGGAGGACGGCGAGGGCGATCCCGGCGCAACAGCCGGCGTCGACCGCGTTGCCGCCGGCCTCGAGGATCGCGTGGGCGGCGGCGCTGGCGAGGTAGTGACCGGAGGCGACCGCGTGGCGCGAGCCGACCTTCGTGTTGCGAGGAGCGAGCCAGAAGGGAGAGTCGGCGTCAGTCATCGAGCGATCATAGTGATGTATCCAATATTTCGTTGTTAGGATCCACAAGCATGACCATGATTCCACCCCCGCCCCAGATACTCGTCGGCAACGTGATCACGATGGACCCGGCGCGACCGCGGGCCGAGGCCTTCGGGGTCGACGGCGACCTCGTCGTCGCGGTCGGCAGCGAGGCGGAGGTCACCGCGGCGCTGCCGGGAGCCCCGGTCCGCTCGCCCGAGGCGGCGGCGATCGCCCCCGGCCTGATCGACTCCCACCTGCACCTGCAGTGGGCGGGGCTGAAACTGCTCGAGGCCTTCGGCGAGGCCGGGCCGCCCTCGCTCGCCGAGGCCTTCGCGGCGCTCGACGCCGACGGCGACCACTGGAACGGCGAGGCGGAGCCGACGCCGGGCGAGCGCCTCGCCGCGCTTCGCCTGATCCAGCCGGTGCTGCACGCCGTCGGCATGGTCGGGGTGGTCGACCCGGCCGTGGTCCCGGCGGAGATGTCGGCCTACGTCGCCGCCCACCGGCACGGCGAGCTGACGATGCGGGTCGTGCCGATGCCCCATCCGGACCTTTCCGACGGCGCCGATCCGGCGATCGCCGCGCTCGACGGGATCGGCGCCCGCACCGGCCTCGGCGACGAGACCCTGCGGCTCGGCGGCGTGAAGGTGTACTTCGACGGCGAGGGGAAGAACTCGACCGCACTGCGCCGTGAGCCCTGGCCCGAACGCGCCGAGGAGCCCGAGGGCCACGGTTGGCAGCGCCTGCCGAGCGAGGAGTTCCTGAAGCTCTCCGCCTGGTGCGCGCGCGAGGGCTGGTCGATGGGCGTCCACGTGGTCGGCGGCGGCGGTATCGACGGGGTGCTGGACGCCTGGCTGAAGGTCGACCGGGAGACGCCGCTCGCGGGCCTCGGCTTCACCTTGATCCACGCCTACCTGGAGCCCTCGCCCGCGAACATGGAGCTGGCGGCGAAGCTCGGCGTGCTGGTCGCCGCGCAGCCCTCGATCCACTGGCGGAACGGCGCCGACCTGGAGGCCCGCCTCGGGCCCGAGGCGCGTGCGATCAACCCGATCGCCGCCTGGATCGACGCCGGCGTCGCGGTCGGCGGCGGCTCCGACGGGCCCTACTTCCCGATCGACCCCCGGCTCGGCATCTGGCAGGCGCGGACCCGGGAGGTCGCCGGCGGGGATGAGCCGCAGGAGCCGCGGCTGGCGCTCGACCCGGAGGCGGCGCTCGCCCTCTACACCACCGGCTCGGCCGCGATCAGCCTCGCCGCCGGCCGGCGCGGCGCCCTCGCCCCCGGCCAGGCCGCCGACTGGGTCGCGCTCTCCGCCGATCCCCTCGCCGCCGACCCCGCCGCGGTGCGCGGGATGACTGCGGTCGAAACGGTCATCGGCGGTACCACCGTCCACAGCGCCGCGGGAGCGGTCCGATGAGCGGCGACGCCCGCCCCACCCTGCCCGCCGAGGCGGAGGTGATCGTGGTCGGCGGCGGCACCGCCGGCGCCGCGGTCGCCGCCCGCCTGGTCGAAGGGGGCCGCGAGGTGCTGGTGCTGGAGGCGGGGCCGGATCCCGGCCCGCTCGGCTCGCCGGACTGGCCCGCCGACCTGGTCGACCCGACCCGGCTCGGCACCTCCTGCGACTGGGGCTTCGACTCCGGTGACACCTACGCCGAGGTGATCCCGTTCGAGCGGGCCCGGATCCTCGGCGGCTGCTCGACCCACAACAGCGGCGTCCAGACCTGGGGCCACCGGCGCGACTACGACGGCTGGGCGGAGTACGCCGGGCCAGGCTGGAGCACCGACGAGCTCCTCCCCTACTTCCATCGCGCCACCGAGCAGCTCAAGGTCCGCACCTACGCTCGCGAGGAGCTGACCCCCTACCAGGAGGCATGGCTGGGGGCATGGGTCGATACCGGGGTGCCGCTGCTCGCCGACCTGAACGGGCTGGACGAGACGGTCGGGGTCGCCCCCGAGTCGGTCAACATCATCGACGGGGTCCGCTTCAACTGCGCCTTCGCCTACCTCGACCCGGTGCGCGCCGACGAGCGGCTGACGATCGTCGGCGACACCCTGGTCGACCGGCTGATCCTCGACGGCGGCAGCGTCGCCGGCGTGGTCGCGATCCATGACGGCGCGGCGGTCGAGGTCCGGGCGCAGCTGGTGATCCTCTGCGGCGGGACCTTCGGAACGCCTTCGGTGCTGCTGCGCTCCGGGATCGGCCCGGCAAAGGACCTGCGGGGGCTCGGCATCGAGGTCGCCGTCGACTCGCCGGGGGTCGGCGCCAACCTCCACGACCAACCGATCGTGCTGATGAGCTGGGAGGGCTCGGAGGAGATCGGACGGAGGATGGACGAGTGCGCGGGGGCCCGCTGGGCGCCGGACGAGCAGGTGATGGCGAAGCTCGCCTCGAGCTTCGACCCCGACTGCTTCGACATCCACGTCCTCCCCTACTCGCCCACCCACCTCTTCGACGGCCGCAGCTTCCACGCCGGCGTCGGGGCGCTCCTGCCGCGGTCGCGCGGCACGCTGAAGCTGAGCGGGACCGACCCCGAGGCGCTGCCGCGGATCGACCACGGTTTCTACACCGACCCCGAAGGCCACGACCTGGCCGTGGTCGCCGAGGGCGTGGCGATGATGCGGGAGCTGGCCGCGACGCCGGCGCTGCGAGATCTGCTCGGGGCGGAGAAGGCACCCGGCCCGGCCGGTCGCGAGACGACCGCCGAGGTGATCGACCACCTGCGCTCCCATCCCGACAGCTACTGGCACCCGGTGGGCACGGCGAAGATGGGACCCGGGTCCGACCCGACCGCGGTCGCCGACCACCGCGGCGCGGTGCGCGGGATCGACGGCTGCCTGGTCGCCGATTGCGCGTTGATGCCGGTGATCCCGCGAGCCACCACCGCGATGCCCGCCACCGTGATCGGCGAGCGGGTCGCCGCATTCGTCCTGGAGGGATCGAGCCGGTGAACGAGATCTGCTTCACCCCCGCCCGCGAGCTCGCCGCGTCGATCGCGGCCGGCGAGCTCTCCTCGGTCGAGGTCGTCACCGCCTTCCTCGACCGGATCGAGGAGGTCGACGACCAGGTCAACGCGATCACCACGCGGGCGCCCCGCGCCGAGGTGCTGGCCGCGGCGGCGAAGGCCGACGCGAAGGTCGCCGCCGGTGAGCCGCTCGGGCCGATCCACGGCCTGCCGATCGCGGTGAAGGATCTGATGGACGTCGCCGGCCTGCGCACCACGCACGGCTCGGCCGCCTACCACGACGCCCCGCCGGCGACGAAGGACAGCCTCCTCGCCGAGCGCCTGCGCGCCGCCGGGGCGATCTTCGTCGGAAAGACGAACACGCCCGAGCACGGCCTCGGCACCCTCACCTACAACGGCATCTTCGGGCCGACGAAAAACCCCTGGAACCTGAGCAAGAACGCGGGCGGCTCCAGCGGCGGCGCGGGCGCCGCGGTCGCCGCCGGGATGCTGCCGTTCGCCGACGGATCCGACAGCGGCGGCTCGATCCGCTATCCGGCGGCGATGAACAACCTGGTCGGGCTGCGCTGCTCGCCCGGGCGGATCGCCTCCGGCCGGCCGGGGGACGGCTGGACCCCGCACGGCGTGCTCGGGCCGATCGCCCGCGGCGCCGCCGACGCCGGCCTGCTGCTCGCCGCGATCGCCGGCGCCGACCCGCGCGCGCCGCTCTCGATCGACGAGGACCCGTCGGTCTTCGCCGCCGTCGCCCCGACCGAGCTGCGTGGCCTGCGGATCGCCTGGAGCCCGACCGGCGGCGGCCTGCCGGTCGACCCCGAGGTGACCCGCGTCCTCGCCGACCAGATCGACCGCCTCGCCGCCGCGGGCGCCGTGATCGAGGAGATCGAGCCGACCTTCTTCGAGCGGGCCGACGAGTGCTGGGAGATCGTCGAGATGCTGGGCTTCGTCGAAGCGGCGGGCAAGCTGGTCGACGAGCACCGCTCCGAAGTGCGCCGCGACCTCGCCCGCAACGTCGACCAGGGCCGCGCGATGAGCGCCGACGAAATCGCCCGCGGGCTCGCCCTGCGGACCGACATCTTCCGCGCCACCGCCGCCCTGCTCGCCGAATACGACGTGCTCGCCCTGCCGGCGACGCCGCTCGCCTCGGTGCCCGCGGCGACCGCCTTCCCGCCGAAGATCGCCGACACCTACCTGGAGCGCTACTTCGAGTGGCAGCGGCTCGCCTGTCGGGTCACCGTCACCGCGCACCCGGCGCTCTCGGTGCCGGCCGGCTTCTCCGCCGACGGGATGCCGGTCGGGATGCAGCTGGTCGGCCCACACCGCGGCGACCTCGCCCTGCTGAACGTCGCCGCCGGGATCGAGACCGTCTCCGACTTCGACACGCGCCACCCGGAGCTTTGAGAGGAGACCCTTGATCGCCGACGCCTACAACTCCGCCCAGAACGTCCGCGGTCGGTCGGACTACCTCACCGGCGGCAACCCGGACGCGCCCCAGCGTCCGTTCGACGTCGACCTGATGCTCTCCCGCATGGACGCCGCCGGCGTCGACATGGCGATGGTCTGCTCCCTCGCCCAAAGGATCGAGGCCGACTTCATCGAGGGGATGGTCGCTGACCGCCCCGACCGCTTCTTCGGCTTCGGCCAGGTGCTGCCGCAGGCCGACGGGGCGGTCGAGGAGGTCGCCCGCCTGGCCTCGGTCCCGGGGATCAAGGGCCTGAAGCTCCACCCCTCGCTGCACGGATACCACTTCGCCGACCACGGCCTGCTCGACCCGATCTTCCAGGCCTGCGCCGACGGCGGCCTGGCGGTGCTGGTGAACGCGCTGGACGACGCTTTCGTGACGCCGCTCTCGATCGAGGAGATCTCCCGCAACTTCCCCACCGTGCCGGTGCTGATCGCCCACATGGGAGCCGTCTGGAACGTGCCGGAAGCCTGCATCGTCGCCGCGCGGACCGAGCAGATCTACCTGGAGACGTCGGCGACGCTCCTGGCCGACGTGCGGGTGGCCTACCGCCGGGTGGGAGCGGGGAAGATCGTGATGGGGACCGAGTACCCGGGCAGCGATTTCGACCTCGAGCGGCTGAAGATCACCAAGGCGATCGCCGACGACGACGACCGGGCGCTGGTCGAGGGCGGCAACCTGACCCGGATCCTGGGACTGGATGAGCGAGCCGGCTGACCTGCCGCTCGGGCGCGCCGACCGCGAGCTGGTCGCCGCGGCGCTGGAGCTGCTGCGCGAGCGGGCGGCCGCGGGGCGCCACGAGGTGGCCGCGGCTCTGCGGACGAAGAGCGGCGGTGTCCACCGCGGCCTCCACGTCGAAAGCTCGATCGGCCGCGCCTCGATCTGCGCCGAGGGCGCCGCGATCGCCGCGGCGGCTGCCGCGGGCGACACCGAGATCGAGACGATCGTGGCGGTGCTGGCCACCGACGAGGGCTGGCGGGTGGTCACCCCCTGCGGCCTCTGCCGCGAGCTGATCGGCGACTACGCCCCGACCGCGACGGTGATCGACTATGACGCCGCCCGGGCGGAGCCGGTAAAGGTGGTGCCGGTGGCGGAGCTGCTGCCCGGCAAGACGACCCGGCGCTGGCGCGGGGCGCGGTGATCGAGACCGTCCTCGGGCCGATCGAGGCGGAGCGGCTGGGACCGACCTCGATGCACGAGCACCTGCTGTCCGACGCGAGCGCGCTGGGGATCCCGGACGCCGTGCTCGACGACGAGGAGCTGGCGCGCGAGGAACTGTCCCGCGCCGGCGAGGCCGGGATCGCCGCGGTGGTCGATCCGACCGTGTGGGGGTTCGGCGGGCCGAGCCCTCGCCTGGCGGACCTGTCGCGGGCGAGCGGCGTCGCGATCGTCGCCGGAGTCGGCGCGTACGTCCCGAAGGCGCGGCCGCGGTGGCTGACCGCGCTCGACGAGGAGGCGCTCCTGGAGCGGTTCCGCGACGCGCTGCTCGACCGCCTCCCGGGTTGCGGGTTCCGCGCCGGAATCGTCGGGGTGCTGGCCCCGGGCCTGCCGCTCGACGACGACCCCTGGGAGCGAGGACTGCTGCGGGCGGGGGCACGGGCGGCGGCGGAGACCGGGAGCGCGGCGGTGGTGCGTCTCGATCCGCGCCGCCGCGACGGGCCGGCGGTCCTGGACGCGATGGCCGCGGCGGGCCTCGGGCCGGAGCGGGTGATCCTCAGCAACGTGGACGGCTACGCCCGCGACCTCGCGACCCTGCGGGAGCTGGCCGCGGCCGGGGCGACCCTGAAGTGGTGCTTCGGCTACGAGGCCCCACCGCGCGCGGGCCTCGCCACCGCCACCGACGCCGAGCGCGCCGATGCCGTCGCCGCGCTCCTGGCCGACGGCCACGCGCGCCAGGTCCTCGCCTGCGGCATCTGGACCCCCGCTGCCCTCCACGCCCACGGCGGCTGGGGCTACGACCACCTCCCGCTCGCGGTGCTGCCGATGCTGCGCGAGCGTGGCCTCGACGATGCCGCGCTCAGGGCCCTGCTGGTCGAGGAGCCGCGGCGCCTGCTCGACCGCGACTGACCGCCGTCAGTCGCGCAGCGCCTCGATCACGGCGTCGATGTCGTCCTCACCGTTGTAGACGTGGAAGGAGACGCGGACGATCCCGGCGAGGCCACGGGGGGCCATTTCCCAGAGGCCGTGGGAGGCGGGTACGACGACGGTGTCGCAGGCGGCGCGGGCGAGGCGCTCCTGGGTCCTCTGCGGCGGCTCGTCATCGATGACGAAGGTCACGATGCCGCTCTCCGACCCGGGTGGATCGGCGAGCTTCACGCCCGCGACCTCCTCGACCAGGCGCGCGCGGAGGGTGGCGCTCAGGCCGGAGACGTGCTTGCCGATCGCCTCCGGGCCCGTCTCCCGCGCCTCGGTCAGGGCGACGCCGAGGCCGAGGCGCAGCGCGTGGGCCGCCTCCCAGGTCTCGAAGCGGCGGGCGGAGTCGGCGAGGTCGAAGCTGTGCTCCCCCGACCAGAGCGCTCCGCGAACGTCCGGGCAGGTCGGCCGCAGGCGGTCGAGCAGCTCGTCGGAGACGTAGAGGATCCCGGTTCCGCGCGGCGCCCGGAGGAACTTGCGGCCGGTGGTGACGAGGAAGTCGCAGCCGATCTCCTCGACGTCGACGGGCAGCTGGCCGACCGACTGGGTCGCGTCGAGCAGGTAGGGCACGCCGGCGGCGCGGGTCAGCGCGCCGACCGCGGCGACCGGCTCGACCCGACCGGAGGAAGTGGGGATGTGGGTGCCGGTCAGGAGCGCCGCGGGCTCGGCCAACGCCGCCTCCAGCGCGTCGAGGTCGAGCCGTCCGTCGGGAGTGTCGGCGACGATGTCGACCGTCACCCCGGTCCGCTCCAGCTCGAGCAGCTGTAGGGCCGAGGAGACGTAGGTGGTGCGGGTCGCCACCACCCGGTCGCCGGGACCGAGGCGCATCGCGTCCACCGCGCGGCGCCAGCCGACGGTGGCGCTCTCGACCAGGGCGATGTCGGCCGCCGGGGCGCCGATCAGCTCGCCCGCGGCGGCGTAGACGGCCTCCAGGCGCTCGCGGGCCGCGGCACCCGCCTCGTAACCGCCGATCTCCGCTTCCAGCTCCAGGTGCCCGGTCACCGCCCGCAGCGTCGCCGTCGTCGGCAGCGCCGAGCCGGCCGCGTTCAGGTGGTGACGGACGGCGCCTCCCGAAGGCGGGACGATCCGCGCGCGCTCGGCCTCGACCGAGATCGGCCGGGCGATCGCCGAGCCGCTCTCTGCCGATTCTTGAATGGACCTCTCAACTTCCACGGGATCCGAAGTATATCTGGATGGATCCACTTTCTTCTATGGTGTGTCCATTACTTCAGGAGGCCCGGACAGCGAAGCAAAGAGAGGCCTCGGCCGGGATTTTTGGTGGGTCTTCGCCGCCTCGACCTGCCTGACGCTTGTCAACGGCGCGGCGGCGGCGCTGCTGGCCCGTTACGCGCTCCACGACCTGGGCGCGACGGCGGGCACCGTGGGGCTCCTGGTGGGCTCGGCATCGGTGGTGGCGATCGTCATGCGCCCGGTGCTGGGCAGGCTCGCCGACCGCAACGGCCTGCGCCGGGTGACCGCGATCGCGGCGGTCACCCTGGCGTTCGGGCTGATCGTCATGATGCTCGCCGCGAACCTCGTCACCGGCACCGTGGCCCGGCTCGTGATCGGCCTCTCCACCGCCGCCTCGACGACCGCGCTCCTCGCCTGGGTCGTCGCCCTGGTGCCGACCGAGCAGCGCGGCCGGGCGCTCGGCATCTTCGGTGTCAGCGTCTGGGCGGGCCTCGCCGTCGGCCCCCAGTTCGGCCAGGTGCTGGTCTCGCTCGGCGGCTACCCGGCGCTCTGGATCGGTTGCGCGGTCCTCGGCCTCGGTTCCGGCGTCTGCGCGATGCGCGCCCGGGCGCCGCGCATCGAGGTCGAGCCCGGGCGCCCGCCGCGTCACCCGGTCCACCTGATCAAGCTGGTCGGCCGCCCCGGAGCCGCCTCGATGATCGCCTGGGCCGGCGAGGGGTTGATCATCACCTTCCTCGTCGTCACCCTGGAAGGCCGCGGTCTCGGCGCCGGCGGCATCGACGGCGCGGTCAGCGTCTTCACCGTCTTCGCGATCAGCGTCATCGTCGCCCGCGTGCTGCTCGCCGGCCTCGTCGACCGCTTCGGCGCGACCCCGACGGCGGCGGTCGCGCTGTTCGCGATCGGCCTCGGCCTCGGCACCCTGGCGGTCGCCCGCAGCTTCCCGATCGCGGCGGTCGGCGCGGTGCTGCTCGGGCTCGGCTTCGCGCCACTCTTCCCCTCGCTGGCACTGCTGGCGACGGAGCGCCTCAACCCCGACGAGCGGGCCAGCGGGATCGGCGTCTTCTCCTCTTTCATCGACGCCGGGATGGCGATCGGCTCGATCCTCGGGGGCGTGCTGATCGCGGCGGTCGGCAGCACCGCCACCTTCGGCGTGCTGGCGGCGGCGCAACTGGTCGCCATGGTCTTGGTCCTCGGTGGTCCTCAGCGACCCGTCTCCTCGCGGTCGAGCAACCGCGCCGGGTTCGAGACCAACATCGCCTCGACCGCGGCCTCGGAGACCCCGCCCGCCTGAAGAGCCGGGACGACGTTGCGCAACAGGTGCTCGTAGCCGCAGCCACCGAAGGCGCGCAGCTGGGTCTTGGTCCAGACGGAGCCGCCCAGCACGCAGCGCTCCGCCATCCCGTCCTCGGCCAGCAACTCGACCAGGGCGGCGATCCGTTCCCCGTCGGACGCCTCGCGCAGGCCGGGCCGCAGGCCCGCCTCGTTGCCGAAGCACCACTCGAGCGTCGCCCCCGCCGCCGCTAGCTCGCGATGGTAGGCGAAGTCGATGTACTCGTCGACGTTGCCGAAGATCACCTGCTCGGCCGGGCATCCGGCAGCCGCCATGGCCTCCAGCAGCTCGAGGCCGCGCTTCGCCGTCGGGTCGGTCCGGACCACCACCGCGACCCCGGTCCTGCCCGCCGCCTCGGCGGCCGCCATCAGCACCCGCATCTCCGAGTCGGTGATCGGCTCGCCGGTGCCGAGGATGCCGATGATCCCGGCACGGAACCCGCAGCCCTCCTCCAGCTCCTCCTCGAGCGCGCGCATGAAGGTCGCCACCAGCTCTTCGCGCGACTGACGCGCGATCCAGTCGGGGTGCGGGCGGTCGAGGTAGGCACCGCAGCCGGCGACCACGT
The DNA here is from genome assembly GCA_018268695.1 of Actinomycetota bacterium. Next base: position 6,592 of record JAFDWD010001075.1, on the reverse strand, counting down.
TCACTCCGGCGGCGCGGGCGATGGCGGGCAGCGCGGCGGGGCTCGGCCCGAGCCCCCACGAGGTCAGGTCGACCATCGTCCCCTGCCCCAGTTCGCCCGCCCGCCGCAGTTCGTCCGCCGCCAGGTCGGGGTCGTCGAGCACCAGGTTGTCCTCCAGCGCCAGCAGGTTCCAGTGCAGGAAGCCGAGGTTGTCGATCGCCACCTTGTCGCCCGGCGCCGGCAGCCCGTCGGCCCCGGTCGCCGCCGCCGGCGCGGCCAGCATCCGGGCGTCGGTCAGCAGGTGATCGTGCATCGACACGCGGCCGGCCCTCGCGGCCGGAATCGGCCCGAGGACCGTCTCGATCATGCCGGGACGACGATTTCCGAGCTGACCAGGGGCGGCTCGGACGCCGCCGCTTCCTCGACCACGTGCACCTTCTGCGGCTCGCGCAGGCCGAGGCGGAGCTCCGCCCCCGGCGCGATCGTCGCCGGATCGGTGGTCGGCGGCAGCGAGACGATCATCGGCTCGCAGCCCGGTCCCCGGTCGCAGTCGAGGCGGTAGCGGCTGCCCTGGTAACTGGCGGTGATCACTTTCACCGTCATCGTCGGCACCGTCGACCCCTCGTCCGCGGTGGCGAAGTCCTCCGGCCGCAGCACCGCGGTCCCCGCCTGTCGCGAGCCCTCGCAGCCGAATCCCTCGAGGCGCCCGTCACTGACCGGGACCAGGTTCGCCTCGCCGAGGAAGCGCGCCGCGAACAGCGTCGCCGGGCGCCGGTAGAGCTCCTCCGGCGTGCCGATCTGCTCGAGCAGGCCGTCGCGCATGATCGCCACGCGGTCCGACATCGTCATCGCCTCGGTCTGGTCGTGGGTCACCGCGACGGTGGTCACGCCGACCTCGTCGTGGATCCGCTTCAGTTCGATCTGCATCGTCTCGCGCAGCTGCTTGTCGAGCGCCGCCATCGGCTCGTCGAGGAGCAGCACGCTCGGCGAGGGCGCCAGCGCCCGGGCCAGCGCGACCCGCTGCTGCTGGCCGCCGGAGAGCGAGGCGACCTTCCGCTTCGCGGTCCCCGGCAGCTGCACCAGCTCCAGCATCCGTTCGACGATCGGCCCGCGCTCGGCCTTCGGCACCTTGCGGGTGCGCAGGGGGAAGGCGACGTTGTCACCGACCGTCATGTGGGGGAAGAGCGCGTAGGACTGGAAGACGAGGCCGATGTCGCGGTCGTGCGAGGGGCGCTTGTCGACGGGTTTGCCGTCGAAGAGCACCGAGCCGCCGGTGTTGTCGACGAGGCCGGCGATCACGTTCAGGGTGGTCGTCTTGCCCGAGCCCGAGGGGCCGAGCAGGGTGACGAACTCACCGGGCTGGATGTCGAGCGAGACCCCGCAAAGGATCTCGTTCCCGCCCAGGTGCACCCGGACGTCCTGAAGGCTGAGCGCGGTGCTCATGCCTCACCTCCTTGAGTCGCGCCGACGCGGCGGCGGCTGAACAGGGTCCCGAGTCCGAGCACGAGGATCGCCAACAGGGTGATCAGCGTCGAGACCGCGGAAAGGGTCGGGGTCACCGTTTCGGCGGCCGACCGGTAGAGCTGTTGGGCGAGCGTGATGTCGGTGACCGGGGCGAGGAAGAGCGCCAGGGTCGCCTCGTCGAAGATCGTCGCGAAGGCGAAGATGAACCCGGCGACGATCGCCATCTTCAGCAGCGGCAGATCGATCCTCCAGAGGATCGTCGGCCAGCGGGCGCCCATCGTCGAGGCGGCGCGGCCGAGTTTGGGATCGACGTTGGCGAGCGCCCCGGCGATCACCACGTAGACCAGCGGCATCGCGATCACCGACTCGGCGAGGATCAGCGGCAAGAGCGTTTCGTTCAGCCCCGAAGGCAGCTTGTTGACCAGCTGGTAGAGGCCGAGCGCGTAGCTGACGTAGGGGATCGCCAGCGGCAGGATGAAGAGGCTCTGGGCGACCCGGGTGCCGCGCCCGCGGACCAGCCGGCGCATGCCGAGCGCGGTCGCCGTCCCCAGCACGGTGGCGATGATCGAGCCGAAGAAGGCGACCTGGACGGAAACCCAGAACGCTTCCGTCCACTGCGAGTTTTCGAGTGCCTGTTCGTACCACTGGAAGGAGAAGCCGTGCGGCGGGAATTCGACCAGCTGGCCCGACGTCCACGAGGTGGGGACGACGATCAGCAGCGGCAGGATGAGGAAGATCCCGAGCAGGATGCCGAGGATCCAGAAGGCGACCTTGGAGACGCCGAGCCCGAGCTTCAGTTCCTCGTTCATGCGGCGTCACCTCCCCAAGTCTCGGAGACCCGGAAGACCTTGTCGGCGACGAGGTAGACGATCACCACGATCGCCAGCAGGGAGAGGCTCATCGCGGCAGCGGTCGGGGCGGCGCCGGGGACGCTGAAGCTGTGGCCGATGGTCGAGGCGACCATCTGCTTGGTCGGATCGCCGAGCAGGGTCGGGGTGACGTAGAAGCCGAGCGACATGACGAAGACGAGGACGGCGCCGGCGATGATGCCCCCGCGCAGCGCCGGCAGCAGCACCTTCCAGAGGATCAGCGGCGGTTTCGCGCCAAGCACCCGGGCGGCGCGGATCTGCATCGGGTCGAGCTGGCGGGTCGCGGCGAGGACCGGTAGCACCACATAAGGGAGCATCACGTGGACCATCGCCGGATACGAGGCGGTGTTGGTCTGGAAGATTTCCAGCGGCTTGTCGCGCAGCCCCAGCCCGTGCAGTGCCCAGTAGATGCCGCCTTGGGGCAGGTCCAGCAGCAGCCAGCCGTAGGTGCGGACCAGCAGCGAGGTCCAGAAGATCGTGAAGAGGGCGATCAGGAGGACGATCGCCAGCCATTTCGGCGCCGCCGCGATCGCGATCGCGTAGAGCGTGCCGAAGACCAAGGTGAAGAACGAGACCACGGCGGCGAGGACGAACGTTCGCCACATCGCCGCCCAGAAGAGATGGTCGCCGAACGCTTCGCCGAAGCCGGTCTTGCCGGCGCTCGTGTGTTCGAAGGCGAGCACGACGAGGTAGCCGAGCGGCACCATCAGCATCAGCCCGAGGAAAAGGATCGGCGGCACCAGGAGCCAGCCGGCACCGCTGCCGCCGAAGGCGTTGTTGAGACTGCCGAGCCAGCCGCGTCCGTCGACCCCGGGGGAGGGGTCGACGGACGCGGTCGCGGCGGGTGGAGGGGTCATCGCCGGTGGCCGGCTCGGTGGGGGGTGGCGCGGAGGAAGAACTGCGGGATCATGCTTCCGAGAACACCCGCACGTTTTCTTTTTCGGTTTCGGGCTGGTGTTCGGCGTTCCAGATCGCGTCGTCGTAGAACTTGTTCTTGCGGCCCGGCGCGTTCGGCAGCGCTTCTTCCTGTTCCGGGGTCATGCTTTCGAACGCCTCTTTGGTCGGCGGGCCGTAGTTGGTGATCTCGGCGAATTCGGCCTGCAGCTTCGGCTGGTTGCAGAAGGCGGCAAGGGCTTCGACCGCGTCGAGGTTGGGGGGTTCGGGCATGATGTTCATCCCATTGGTGTCGAGGACCGCCGGTGCGTCCCAGAGCACCTGCATCGAGATGCCTTTGTTTTCGAGCTCTTTCCAGAGCCCGTTCGGGGCGAACGACATCGATGCGGTCTTCGAGGTGAGGAACGACTGCGCCTGGGCGTACTCGGTGTAGATCACGAAATCGCTGAAGATCGAGGCGATCTTCGCCGTCGCCCGTTCGTAATCGATCGGATAAATTTCGTCCGGCGGGACGCCGTCGGCGAGCAACGCCGCCTCCATCGTGCCACCGGTGAAGTATTCCGCCGGCCAGGCGCGCTTGCCGGGGAACTTCTTGGTGTCGAAGAAGTCGGCCCAGGTGGTGGGCTGGGTGCCGCTGAAGGTCCCTTCGATCACACCGGGGACGTAGCCAAGGATGAACGACTGCCACATGTAGGGCTGCATTTTCTTCGGTTCGACCAGGTCCTCCCAACAGATCTTGGGAAGCTTCGGCAGCGGCTTCTTGCCGTGCAGCTGGGCGGCGTAGCTTTCCTGCACCGAGCCGTGGACGGCGTCCCACTTGGTCGGGATTTCGCCCTGCAGCATCGGCACCGCGAGCGCGCCTGCGTCGGCCGAGATGACCTGCACGCCGGTGCGTTCTTCGAACGGGGTCCAGAAGACTTTTTTGCGGGCTTCCTCGGTGTCGCCACCGTAATTTCCGATGATGACCTGGGACGAGGTGATCCCTTCGAGCATCTTGGTCAGTTCGGGGTTCTCTTCGGTTTCACCGCCCCCACCACCGCCGCCGGTCGAGCCGCCGGAGGAGCTGGAGCCGCCGCCACCGCAGGCGGCGAGGACAGCCGGCAGCGCCAGCGCGCCGGCGCCCATCCCGCCTAGTTTCAGCAGCTTGCGACGGCTGATCCCGTCCGCGTCGAGGAGCCCGCCCTGCTCGAGAACGTTGCGCCGGTCGGGGTTGGGCCGGTTGCCGTCGTTGGGTCGATCCATTGCTCAGAGGTCTCCTGTTAGGTGGGGGGCTAGATCCCTGGTGTGTCGCCAAATTACCACGTTTTGTATCCCAAATCTTATTTTTTGCGTACCAAGGTTGCGCGAAGAGCTATCTGACGGGCAGATTTACGGATCGAATCCTGACCGCGCGCGGCTCTCTCCTCGTTGGCCGTCGGGATGAAGATTGGATTTCATCCTTAGACACTTGGATACAATCGCCCTCCTCGAGCTCCCTGTCAACCCCTCTTGGAAAGAGCCCCATGGACCCCTTGGTAGTGAGCGCCGATCTGATCACGATGGATCCGACGCGACCGCGGGTGGCCGCGGTGGGGATCGTCGACGGGCGGATCGTCGCCGCCGGAAGCCGTGACGAGGCGTTGGCCGCGTGCCCCGCCGGGACCACCGAGCTCACCCTTCCCGGGACCGTCGTCCCGGGGATGATCGACTCGCACGTCCACATGCTGTGGGGCGGGCGCGGGACGGAGGAACTCGAGGTCGGCGACTGCACGAGCGTCGCCGAGGTGCTCGAGCGCGTGCGCGGGTTCGCCGCCGCCAACCCGGAGCGGGCCTGGCTGGCCGGACGGGCCGGGATCGATCCCGAGTTCCTCGCCGAGGGTCGCTTTCCGACCGCGGCGGAGCTCGACCAGGCGGCCGGCGGGCGCCCCGTCTTCCTCGACCGGCGCGCCCATGACGCGCTGGCTTCGAGCGCGGCGCTCCGTGCCGCCGGAATCGACGCCACGACCGCCGACCCGCCCGGCGGCGTGATCGAGCGCGACGCCGACGGCGAGCCGACCGGCTTCCTGGTCGAGCGCCCGGCGGCCGAGCTCGTGCAGGCGGTGATGCCATCGCCGACGGTCGAGGACCGCCTCCGCTGGCTGCGCGCGATCCAGCCCCGCTTCATCGCCGCCGGGATCACGAGCGTGGTGGACCCGGCGCTGGAAGCCGAGGAGCTGATCGCCTACGCGACGGCCGCCGAGCGCGACGAGCTCTCGCTGCGGGTGACCGGGATGCCGCTCGGGGACGGCGAGGTGCCGCCGGCCGAGCGGGCGGCCACCTTCACCGCCGTCGGGGTCGACCTCGCGGAGTGCGGGGACCATTGGCGGATCGGCCCCTGGAAGCTCTTCCTCGACGGTGGCGGCTCGCTCGGCACCGCCCTCCTGGACGAGCCCTGGCCGGGAACCGACGACTACCTCGGCAACCAGACCACCTCCACCAAGGGGCTGAACGAATACGCGGTCTGGGCGGCGGAGACCGGCGCCGGGCTCGGGGTCCACTGCGTCGGCTCGGCGGCGATCGAGCTCTTCGTCGAAGCCTGCGAAGGGGCGGCGAAGGTGCGGCCGCTGGCGGGGCTCGGCTTCACCGCGATCCACGCCTACCTCTGGCCCAGCGCCGAGCAGATGCGTCGGATCCGCGACCTCGACGTCCTCGTCGCCACCCAGTCGCCGCTCCAGTACACCTTCGGCCCCGGCCTGGTGCGGCGCTTCGGCCCCGACGCGATCGGCCGCGCCCACCCGATGCGGAGCTGGCTCCAGTCCGGCTGCGTGGTCGGTGGCGGATCCGACGGGACCGGCCACGGGGTCGAGGCGCCGATCGCGCCGCTCTGGGCGTTCTGGCAGATGCGCACCCGCGCGATCGAGGGCCACGAGGGCCCGATCGGCGCCGCCGAGGCGGTCACCGCCGAGCAGGCCCTGGGCCTCTACACCACGGGTGCGGCCCAGGTGGCGATGGCGCCCGACCGTGGTCGCCTCGTCCCGGGGGCGGTCGCCGACCTGGTCGCCCTCGAGGTCGATCCCCTCGCCGCGAGCCCCGAGGACTGCCGCGACGCCGGCGTCCTGGCGACCCTGGTCGGCGGCGAGCTGGTTCACGACGCGCGGTAGGGGTGGCGTCCTGGGCGTCTCATGGAGGTCCTGGCAGGCTGTGACCTCCATGAGACGCCCAGGACGTGAGGGTTCCGTGGGGAAGTGCGGGGGATCCGAACGGTCAGGGATCTGCCGTGTTCCTTATCCGCCCATACGACGGGTTAGGAACAGCGCAGATTCCTGACCGTTCGGGGCCCGGCGTACGACCGGCCCCGCCACGCCTTCCCCCACATCCCCGGCCGTCTCGGCCACGGCCACAGCCAGCCCCCTGCACGCTTGTCTCGC
>JAFDWD010001074.1 GCA_018268695.1 Actinomycetota bacterium | reverse complement strand
CAGGTTCTTCGGCGGGGCCTGGACCACTTCGTATCCCGGGCCGCCACTGCCCGTTCCGGTCGGATCGCCGCCCTGGATGACGAATTCCGGGACGATCCGGTGGAAGGTCAGTTCGTTGTAGAAGCCTTCTTCGGCCAGGTAGGCAAAGGAGTTGGCGATCGTCAGCGCTTCCGTCGTCGCCAGTTCGATGTCGAAGGTGCCGCAGTTGGTTTCGACCACCGCGGTGACCTTTTCGCCCTTCTTGGTGGTCAGCTTCGGCTTCGGCAGGCTCTCTTCACGCGGCTTCGGCTGCGCGACCTTCTTGCAGTCCGCGCCCGCGCCGCCTTCCTTGCCCGCTTCCTTCCCGTTTTCCTTGCTCGCCGTGGTCTTCGTTTCTTCGCTGGAGCTGCCGCCGCCGCTGCGGGAGACGACGATGATCCCGACGATCACGATCGCGAGGAGGGCGAATCCGCCCAGGATGTACCACCGTTTGTCGAACTGGTCCCCACCCATTCGGTGCGAGAGATTAGAGCAATTACGATCGAAGCGATGTCAAGCCCCCCGCCGTTGACGCCACTGGCCGCCGCGGTGCTCCACGTCGGCAGGCCCGAGCGCGTCCTCCAGATCGGCTCCGGGGACGGCGAGGCGGCGCTGTTCCTCGCCCGCGAGTTCCCGACGGCGCGGGTCCGCGGCCTCGACGCCGATCCCGAGGCGGTGGCGGCGGCGACGGGGCGCGTCGGCCTCGACCCGGAGGGCCGGGTCGCCTTCAAGGCCGGCGGTCCGCGGCGCCTCCCGTATCCGGAGGATCAGTTCGACCTCGTCGCCGCGGTCGACCTCGGTCCCTCCCCCGCGGAGGTGGCCCGCGTCCTGCGCCCGGGCGGACACCTGATCCTCGTCACCACCGATGGCGGGACGGGCGGCCGCGGCCTCTCCGGATGGCTCCTCCGACGGGGTCTGCGCAGCCGCCGCTTCGAGCGCGTCGCAGGCGAGGATGCGGGGTCGGGCAGCTTCGTGGTCCTGCGCCTCGGCGCCACGTAGGGTGGGCCGATGGAGGCGACGGGCGGCGCGGATCCGCGGTACGACGACGACGGGCGAGCCCCTCTGGTCCTGCTCGTCAACCCTTCCTCCGGCGGCGGCCGGGCGCTGAAGCTCCTCCCTCGCATCGAGGCTGTACTCGACGCCGGCCGCGTCCCCTTCCGGGTCATCCGCACCAAGAGCCTCGAGCACGGGGTCGAGGAGGCGCTGGGAGCGGTGGACGCGGGCGAGCTGCCGGTGGTGGTCAGCGGTGACGGGATGATCGGCGCGGTCGGCGGCGCCCTGACGGGCGGCGAGACACCGCTCGGGATCGTCCCGGTCGGCCGTGGCAACGACCTCGCGCGGGTGCTCGGCATCCCGACCGAGCCGGAGGCGGCGATGGAGATCGTCCTCGCCGGTCACACGCGCACGATCGACGTCGGCGAGGCGAACGGCAGGCGCTTCCTCGGCATCGCCAGCCTCGGCTTCGACTCGGAAGCCAACCGGATCGCCAACGCGAGCCGGCTCGGCGGCAACCTGGTCTACGCCTACGCCGCGCTGCGCGCCCTCTCGGCCTGGAAGCCCGCCCGCTTCACGATCGCGATCGGGGACCAGCGCACCCGCGTCGAGGGCTACTCCGTCGTCGTCGCCAACAGCAGCGCCTACGGCGGCGGCATGTACGTCGCGCCCGACGCCGACCTCGAAGACGGCGAGTTCGACGTGGTGACGATCGGCAAGGTCGGCAAGCTCCGCTTCCTGGGTAGTCTGCCGAAGGTGTTCAAGGGCACCCACGTCGAAAACGACGAGGTGCAGGTCGTCCGCGCCTCCCGACTCTCCCTCAGCGCCAGCCGCCCCTTCGCGGTCTACGCCGACGGCGAGCACCTGACCGACCTCCCCGCCGACCTGCGGGTGATCCCGCACGCGCTGCGCGTGCTGGTCCCGCCGGCCGTCGCTTGAGCGCGTTCGAGGCAAAGCGGGTGCTGGCGCGGGGCATCGGCGCGGCCAGCCGGCGCTCCGGGCGCGGTGGTGGGACGACGCTGCCGGGGCGGGTGTTGCTACGGATGGAGCCCGAGGCGATCGCGAAGCTCGGCACGAACCTCACCGGTGGCTCAACGATCGTCTCGGCGACCAACGGGAAGACGACGACGGCCGGGATGATCGCGGCGATCCTCGGTGCCGAGGGGCGCCATCCGGTCCACAACCGGGCGGGCTCCAACATGACCTGGGGCGTGGCCACGGCGCTGCTTGAGCAGCGCGGCACGGAGGGCCTCTTCGAGGTCGACGAGGCCTGGCTGCCGCGGGTCGCCCAGCAGCTGCACCCGCGCCTGATCGTGCTCGGCAACCTCTTCCGCGACCAGCTCGACCGCTACGGGGAGATGGAGGCGCTCGCCGAGGAGTGGGCGAAGGCCGTGGCGGCGGCGCCCGCCGGTACCGGCCTGGCGTTGAACGCCGACGACCCGCTGATCGCCGACCTCGGCCGCGACACCGACACCGAACGCCCGCACGACGGCACCCTCTACTTCGGCATCGAGGACCACTCGCAGGCGCTGCCGGAGCTGCAACACGCCTTCGACGCCAAGCATTGCCGCCGCTGTGGCCACCCCTACGCGTACGAGTTCGCCTTCGTCGGGCACCTCGGCCATTACTCCTGCCCGAACTGCGGCGCGCAGCGGCCGCGGCCCGACGTGGCGGCGACGCGGATCGAGCTGCACGGCATGGAGGGCTCGGCGGCGACCGTGCGGGTGCCTGGCGGGGAGATCGAGGTCGAGCTCCCCCT
>JAFDWD010001073.1 GCA_018268695.1 Actinomycetota bacterium | reverse complement strand
GCTGTCGGTGCCGGGGCAGCTGATGACGTCGTCGATTTCGAAGGCGCCGGTGGCGGCGAGGCCGAGGTCGTCGAGCCGGCGCCAGAGGTCGTAGAGCGCCCCGGTGCGGACCCAGCGCAGGACCAGGTTCTGCTCGACCGTGGTGCGGACGTTGCCGCCGCAGAACTCGCGGGCGATCGCCGCCAGGCCGCGGAACTGCTCCGGCGAGAGGTCACCGCGGACGACCCGCACCGCCACCGCGTTGAAGGCGTCCTGGCGCTGCGGGGTGACGTTGCGTTCGAGGAACCGTTCGAAGGCCGGGCGGTCGCCGTTCTTCGCCTCGGTTGCGGAGAGCGGCGGTCGTGGTGCCCGCGCCTCCTCGTCGTCGGTGAAGCGCAGGCGGGCGAGCTCGGCGGCATAGTCGCGGTCCTCGGTCCAGGCACCCTCCAGCTCCTCGTCGACCAGGGCGCGGAAGGCCTTCGGTCCGACCTTGTCGAGGAGCACCTTGATCCTCGCGCGGGCGCGGTTCTTGCGCAGCCAGTCCTGGCGGTCGAAGATGCGGACGATCGCCTCGGTCACCTTCAGGTAGGAGCCGTCGTCGGCGCCGACGAAGTCGTAGATCCGGTGGGCGAGGCGAGGCATGATCGCGGTGCCGCCGCCGACCCAGACCTCGAAGCCGCGCTCGCCGTCGCGGATCACCGGCAGGAAGCCGAGGTCATGGATCGGCACGATCGCGCGGTCGGCGGGCGAGGCGGAGAACGCGGTCTTCCACTTGCGCGGCATCGCCTGGGTGACCGGATGGCGGACGAAGAAGCGGACGTAGGCGCCTGCGTAGGGGGTCGGGTCGAAGATCTCGTCGGTAGCGACGCCGGCGTAGGGGTCGGCGGTGACGTTGCGGACCGTGTTGCCGCAACCCTCGCGGGAGGAGAGGCCGACGTCGCCCAGCTCGCGGATCAGCTTTGCCGCGGCGGCGAGCGGCACGTGGTGGAGCTGGATGTTCTGGCGGGTGGTGATGTGCCCTTTGTTCAGCGGCACCCACCGTTCGATCACATCGGCGAAGGCCTCCAACTGCTCCGGCGCGACGCCGCCGAACGGCAGCTTCACCCGGATCATCTGCACCTCCGCCTGGCGCTGCCCGTAGACGCCCTGTTTGAGCCGGAAGGGGACGAAGGTGTCGGCGCTCTCCTCGCCGGCGAGGAACTTGCCGGACTGCACGCCGAAGTCGTCGAACTCGTCGGAGAGGATCGGGATCACGTGGCCGGGGACGTTCTCGACCACCTCCGGATTCTCGCGCGAGCCCGGCGCGCCCTTGCCGTGCTGGCGCTTGCCGTGGTCGACGTCGAGGCCCTCCAGGACCGCGCCGGCGCCGTCCTTGATCGTTCCGGTTTCCATCGCGCAGCTCCTTCTCGTCCCCACGCGGGGTTTACACAGTCGGACTGTGAAAATAGCAAGATCCCGGTCGGGATTTAGGGAATTCACGGCATCCCGATCGGCATCCCGATTTGGCGGTACGCGGCCTACCGCGCCGGTCGACCAGGCCCGCACAACACCGCCCCGCCACCCTCTGCTTACATCGCCCACATGACCGACGCTCGCGTCGTCCCCGGCCTCACCGGCGTCCCCGAGACCTTGCTCTGGACGCTCTGGCACCGTGTCCTCGAGGCGCGGCGGCCCGATGCGGTCCTCGCCGATCCACTCGCGGTCGAGCTCGTCGAGAGGATCGAGTATCCCTTTGCGGAGCGCTTCGGCGAGAGCTTAGGTCAGTTCCAGGCGGTGCGGACGAAGTGCTTCGACCGCGAGGTGAGGCGTTTTCTCCAGCGCTACCCGACGGGCACCGTCGTCGCCCTCGGGGAGGGGCTCGAAACGCAGTTCTGGCGTGTCGACAACGGCTCGGTCCGTTGGGTGGGCGTCGACCTGCCGGAGGTCGAGGATCTGCGCCGCCGCCTCCTGCCCACCTCCGACCGGATCACCTCCCGCGGCGAATCGGTGACCGACCTCGGCTGGCTCCGGGAGCTCGCCGGCGGCCCGGCGCTGGTCACCGCGCAGGGGCTACTCATGTACCTGCGGCGGGAGGACGTCGACGCGATCGTCCGCGGCATCGCCGAGACGCTCCCGGGCGGCGGCGACTTCGTCTTCGACGCGATCGCGCCGTGGGGGGTCAGGCGGAGCCGCGAGGGAAAGCTCTCGCACGCGGGCTACAGGCCGCCACCGTGGGAGTGGGGGCTCGATGACGCCGAGGCGCGCCGCCTGGCGACGCTCTCGCCGCGGATCGCCGCGGTCCGCGCGCTGCCGGTCCCCCGCGGGCGCGGCCTCCTGTTCGGGTTCCTCTCGCCGCTGCTCGGTCGCCCGGAGTGGATGCGCCGTCGCACGCTCTCGGTGAACCGCCTGACGATCAGGGGGTAGCCGACGCCGCGAACCCGGGTGGTCGCGTGCCCCGGGACATATCCCCGGGGCACGCGCCAGGCTCCTCCCTCAGCCGAGGTTGAGCGATTCCGTCCCTTCGATCTCGACCGCTTCGAGCGAGCCGGGATCGAGGCCGAGGAGGCCTAGGATCGTCGGCGCGATCTGGGTGGTCTCGACCGTCTGCGAGCTCACCGCGCGATGGTGGATCGGGCCGCCGGAGACGACCAGCGGCACGTTGCGGTCCTCGGCGTCGGCGCCGCCGTGCTCGGCGATCTTCTTCTTCTTGCCGGTGTAGACGACGCCGTGCTGGACGACGCCGTAGATGTCCGGCACCCGTGGGTCGGTGACCGAGGTGCCGAAGAATTCGGCGGCTTCTTCGCCGGCGTAGATCTTGGTCAGGCCCGCGGCCGTGTAGGGCTTCGGTTCACCGTTGATGCCGTTGCCGGTCCCGCTCTGGGCGAGCAGGTACTGCTTGGCGAACGCGAGGGCTTCCGGCGTGCGGTAGTGGAGCCAGAGGATCATCGCGTCGTCGTCGATCGAGAAGGCCACCAGCGGTTCGGTGTCTGACGGGTGCGCGGACGCCCACGCCGCGTTCAGCCCGTCGAGGATCGGGCCGTCGGGGATGCGGGTCAGCGCCGCCGGGTTCATCGGCGACTGGCCGTGCTTCGCCGACAGGATCACCGTGGTCGAGCCGGCCAGGTGCCGGCCGTGCAGCGCCGCCAGCATCGTGCCGACCTTGGTGTTGACGAATTCCAGCGCCCGGCGGAGCAGCGGTCCGGGGGTGACGCCGTCGGCTTCGTAGCCGCCCTTCAGGCCGTCGGATTCGGGCAGCTTCTCGGCCGTCGAGACGGTCTGGAAGTTCATCCCGAAGATCGCCGGCGTGCCCACCGTTTCGGTGCCGCTGTGGTCGAACCCCTTGATCTCGTTGACCACCGCCTTCACCTTGTAGGAGTCGTACTGCTCGGTCAGCGCGTTGTCGGTGGTCCAGTCGTTCGCGGACCCCGCGGTCGGCGCTTCGCTGTTGATCTCCGGCGTGAAGAGGTCGTCGATGCCTTCGCCCGAGGGGCCCTGGAGGATGTCGTAGGCGGGATGCTTGTCAGACCACGCGGTACGCAGCCCGGCTTCCTTCGCGACTTCGAAGATCGTGTTCACCCGCAGGTATTCGTGCGGGTAGACCGGTTCGCAGGTGGTCGGGTCGACCGGCAGGGCGGCCGGGTTCAGCAGCGTCGCCGGGTCCCCGGTCATCTGCAGGATGCTCCCGGGCAGGCCGGGGATGCCCTGGCCGGCGTCGAGGGCGCTCAGGTTCTTGTCGGCTTCCTCGGTGTAGCCGACCACCGCGCCCGGCTTCGCCCCGGCGCAGTCGGTGGTGCCCGCCGGCAGCAGTTCACGGTTGTACGTTTCGTCGTAGTAGACGCCGGTCGTGCCCGGGTTGCCGCCCGTCACCTGGGCGACCATGCCAGGGAAGGAGTCGGAGGGGACCGGGGTCTGGGCGTGGGTGAATTCGACCCCGGAGCCGACCAGCGAGGCCAGCGCCGAGTGCGGGTGCTTGCCGACGTACCAACGCAGGTCGGACTCGTGGAGTCCGTCGACCGAGAGCAGCAGGACGTGTTCGGCGTGTTCGGGCGTGCCGCCGCCGTGGCCGCGGCCGTGGCCGTCGGCGACCGCCACCGAGGCGAGCGCCAGCATCGCCACCGCGATCAGGGCGAGCGGGAAGAGCCATCGCGGACGGATGAACTTCTTTCTCATCGGGTTCCTTCCTTATGTCTGGACAGGGGTGAGGCGGACGAGGAACCGGACGCTTTCGCCCCGCGGGAGCCGGACTGTTACCTGTGGGTTACAGGCCTGTGAAAGAGCACAGGCGAGATGTCACAACCCTGAAAGGCACATGAAAGCCGGCGGAGAGCCGGCTCAATCGCAGGGGAGCGCGACGCGCAGGAGGGTGCCGCCGCGGGGCGGGCTGGTGAGGGCGAGGGTGCCGTCGAGGGCCTCGACCCGGTCGCGGATTCCGACGATGCCGCTGCCCTCGGCGGAGGCGCCGCCACGGCCGTCGTCCTCGACTTCGATCAGGAGGGAACCGTTGTCGCGGGCGAGGGAGAGGCGGACGCTGTCGGCATCGGCGTGCTTGAGGGAGTTGGCGAGGGCCTCGGAGACGACGAAGTAGGCGGTCGTCTCCACCTGGACGGACGGGCGCTCGGCGCCGGCGGGGATCTGCGGGTCGACGATGCCGGGGTAGGAGTCGGCGAGGTCGGCGGCGGCGGCGTAGATGCCGCGCTCGACCAGCGCCGGGGGCAGGTAGCCGTGGGCGAAGGTGCGCAGGTCGTCGGCGGCCGAGACGAGGTCGCGCTCCAGCTGATGCAGGCGCTCGCGTTCGCCCGCGCCCAGTTCGGAGCCTTCGCTCAGCTCGTTCGCCGACATCGCCAGGAGGAGGAGGCGGGTCTGCATGCCGTCGTGGAGATCGCGGGCGAGGCGGCGGCGCTCGTCGTCGCGCGCTTCGATCGCCGAGGCGCGCACCTCGCTTTCCAGCCGGCCGCGATCGAGGTGGACCGCGACCACCCGCGCCGCCGCCTCGGCGAGGCTCGAGTCGGGTGCCAGCGTCGCGTCGTAGAGCAGGGCCCCGAGGCGCTCGCCGTTCGCGCCGCGCACTTCGGCCGCCGCCCGTCCCGCGTCCGCCGGAGGTACCGTCACCACCTCGCCGAGGCCGTCGACGTAGGCGCCCCGACCCTCGACCCAGAGGACGAGCTCGACGGTGGGATCGCCGAGGGTCTCGCGCAGGGCCGCCGCCATCGAGTCTCCGGCGCTGCCGCGCTCGCCCTCGTCGCCCTCGATCCGACCGGCGAGCTCGTCGATCGCCAGCGTGCGGCCGAAGCCGCCGCTCAGCATCGTCACGGCGAAGGCCACCGGCACGACCGCGACCGCGACGTTCTGGGAGAGGACGGCCCAGGGGATCCACGTGTCCGGGATGCCGATGCCGCTGATCAGCCGGCCGCTGATCGGCACGTAGAGGACGGCGAAGATCCCGTAGACGAGCATCGGCGTGACGCCGCGGCGACTCGCCGGCGCGACCTGCCTCCAGCGCTGCCAGAGGATCGTCGCCGTCGCCACCGTCACGCAGGTCCCGACTCCCCATTGCGCCCAGAGCGCCGCGTCGGCGAGCCCGGGAGAGTCGTGGACCTGCAGCACCGCCCACGGCCCATCCCCGCCACCGAAGAGCCACTGCGGCATCTGCATCACCGTGCAGACGAAGTAGCCGACCAGCACGGTGACGACGCTCGCTCGCCCGCGCAGCCGTCCGGAGGGGAAGGCGAGCAGCAGGTGGAAGACCATCGCCAGGACCAGCGAGGCGAGGATCAGGCCGACGGCGATCAGCGCCGGGACCCCGGAGCCGGCGAGTTCGGCGAGCAGCCAGACGAGTCCGGCGGCGACCATCAGCGGGCCGAGGCGGCTGGCGGGCCGGCGCAGCGCCGCGGCGATCCCGGACCAGACGAAGGTCGAGGCGAGGCAGGGGCAGACGATCCCCATCCACCGCGGCCAGGACGAGCCCGAGTCGAGGAACAGCGCGATGTCGATCAGCGCGAGCGCCAGCGTCGTGGCGGCCACGAGCGCATAGGCGAGTACGAGCGAGGACCGATTCAGAGTGGGGAAAGGATTACGGAAACCGCAGCCGGCCGCTCGCGTCCAGCAGGGCGAGGGCGGCCGGGTCGGGGTCGACGACGTTGTCGGTGTGGAGGTACTCCTCGTAGGTGGGCTTGCGACCCGATGCCCGGCCGATCGGGGCGAGGATGCCGAAGGCCAGCCGCTGGACCGCCACCGGCGGGCTCGCCGGGATCATCGTCTCGCGGTAGGCGCTCGCGGTGACGGCCAGTTGCAGCGGGTGGGGCATCCCTTTGCGGTCGACCTTGCCGTCGCGGGCGAGGCCGAAGAAGGTGCCGATCATCTCGACGAAGCGTTCCCCGGGATCGACCTCGACCACCACGCTCGCGGCCTCCTCCCCGACCTGCCACCAGTCGTGGATCGTTTCGACCGGAACCTCGGCGGAGTCCCCCGGCCCGAGCGTCCGCTCATCGTCCCCGATCCGAAAGCCGACCTGCCCGGCGAGGACGTGGAAGCGCTCCCGCGATTCCGGGTGCCGGTGGGCGAGCGCTACCCGCCCCCCGGGCGCCACCAGGAGGTGGGCGACCAGCACGCTTTCGGGATGCTCGTAGGGATCGGTCAGCACGACCGCCCGCTCCCCCGTCACCGGATTCTCGTAGACCTCCCCTTGACGCGACACACCTCAGCTTAGATCGAGGCGATCAGCTCCGGCAAGTCCCGATGATCGTCGAGGACGAAGTCGGCCTCGGGGTCGGGACCGGGGTCGTCGGCGAGGCCGCGATAGCGGATGCCGCGCATGCCGATCGTGCGGGCGCCGGCGATGTCGGTGCGCCGCAGGTCGCCGACGTGGGCGGCCTCGGCGGGGGCGGCGCCGAGCATGCCGAGGGCGGCTTCGAAGATGCGCGGGTCGGGCTTGTAGGCGCCGACCTCGTCGGAGAATCCCCAGCCGGAGAAGTGCTCGAGCAGGCCTTTCGACGCGAGGAACTCGCGCAGGATCGCGCCGCCGGTGAAGCCCGCGTCGCAGACGATGCCGAGGACGAGGCCGGCGGCGCGCAGGCGCTCCAGGGCCGCGCCGATGTCCGGCGCGAGGCCGAGCTCGGCCTCGCGGCCCACGCCGAGGAAGGCCTCCGTGACCGCCGCTCCCGCCGCCTCCTCCAGCTCCAGCGCCGCGACCAGCCGGCCCGCGCCTTCGGTGGGGGAGACGTGGACGCCTTCGTCCCAGGCCCGTTCGCGATGCCGGATCACCTCGTCGACGTGTCCGGCGAGTCGGTCGGCGTCGACCTCCACCTCATGCGCCTCCAGCGCGTCGGCGACCGCCGCGTGCCGCAGCTCCTGCATCGATCCCGGCACGGGTTCGACCGCGATCGTGTTCCAGAAGTCGAAGGTGACAGCCCGGATCGGCACCGCGTGGAGGCTAACGACAGATCCCCAAGGACTGGACCTGGGTCCATTGGCAGGGTGCGAGGGAATGCATAGGCTCCTCGCGTCTTTGCCCCCGCCGATCGGAAGGTCATCTGATGGACCGTAGCCCCGCCCGTCCCCTCGCGATCGGATTCGCCTCGCTGGTCGCCCTCGTAGCCGCCTTCGCCCTTGCCGTCGGGACCGCCGCGGCGAAGCCGCTGCCGGCGAAGGACCGCAAGTTCGTCGACGGGGTCGTCGGGAAGGCGATGGAAGGGGAACGTCTTCCGGGCGTCTCGGTGACGATCACCGGGCCGCAGGGCAACTACACCCACGCCTACGGGGTCGCCGATCGTGCCACCGGGGCTCCGTACAAGGTCGCCGACCACGTCCGCATCGCCAGCATCACCAAGACCTTCACCGCCACCGCGATCCTGCTTCAGGTCGCCAAGGGCAAGCTCTCGCTGGAAGACACGATCGACAGGTGGCTGCCGACCGTGCCGAACGCGAATCGCATCACGGTCCGCGACCTGCTCGCGATGCGCTCCGGCCTCTACGACTTCACCGCCGAACCGAAGTTCCTCCGGGAGTTCACGAAGAACCCGATGATGAAGTTCAGCCCCTGGGACGTGGTGAGGATCGAGGAAACCCACAAGCCCGTCGCCGAGCCGGACTCCGTCACCAAGTACACGGACTCGAACTTCGTGCTGCTCGGTCTGATCCTCGAAAAGGTCAGCGGCGAAACGGTGGAAAAGAACATCACCAAGGAAGTGATCCGGCCGCTCGGCCTCAAGCACACCAGCTTCCCGGCCACCGCGGCGATGCCGCAGCCGTTCGCCCACGGTTACTTCGCCGGCGATGAAGGCGACGAGAAGATCCGCGACTACACCGCGGTGAACCCGAAGGTCGCCTGGACCGCCGGCGCCATGGTGTCCACTCTCGGGGACCTGCGCAAGTACGGCCGCCAACTGGCGACGGGCGCGCTGCTGCCGCCGAGTCTCCAGGCCGAACGCCTCAAGTTCGGCGACTTCCCGAACGGCGACGGCCCCTCGGTCGGATACGGCCTCGGGATCCTCCACGTCGGCAACTGGCTGGGCCACGACGGCGCGATCTTCGGCTTCTCGACGGTGACGATGTACGAACCGAAGAGCGGCACCACGATCGCCGCCACCGCGAACCTCTCGTCCAACTTCTCGACCCCGACGCTGGAAATGTTCTTCCAGATCGCCGCTCGCCTCGACCCGTCCTCCCTGGCGAAGGGCAAGACGACGATGGCGGGAGCGGCCCGCGCGGTCGCCGCCCGCGCGACCAAGGCGTCCGGGCCGACCGAACAGCTGACTCCGGTGGTCGGCAACCCGATCGCCTCGCCGGAACCGGTCCTCGCCTCGAACGGCCGCCGCGAACTCGCCTACGAGCTGCAGCTGATCAACCGCTCGAGCTCCACCGTCACCGTCCGCGGGCTGGAAGCGCTGGCGGGCGGCAAGGTCGTGCAGAAGCTGGCGGGCAAGGCGCTGGCGGCGCAGATGCAGACCTACGGCACGAGCGAACAGACGGCGACGCTGGCGCCGGGCCAGGGCGCCTACGTGCTGATGGACGTCAGCCTGGCCGCCAAGGCTAAGGTGCCGGCCGAGCTGGTCCACCGCATCTCGGTGACGAGCAAGCCGAAGCTGCCCGCGGCGATCGCCTCGAGCTACGAATTCGCGCCGACGCCGGTGACCAACCGCGAAGCCGTCGTCATCGCCTCCCCCTTGCGCGGCCCGAACTGGGTGGTGGGCAACGGCTGCTGCGCGACCTTCAACGCCCACCGCGGAACGGTCCTGCCGGTCAACGGCGCGCCCCATGTGGCGGAGCGCTTCGCGATCGACTTCATCCAGATCGACCCGATGGGGAGGCTCTTCGAGGGTTCGAAGAACCCGCTTTCGAACTACTCCTACTTCGGCGACGAGATCTACTCGGCGGCGGCGGGCAAGGTGGTCGGCGTCGTCGATGGCATGCCCGACATCGAAGCCGGCTCGTTGCCGCCCTCGATCACCGCCGCCGAAGCCGGCGGCAACCACGTCGTCGTCGACATCGGCGGCGGCCGCTACGCCTTCTACGCCCACCTGCAGCCGGGCAGCGTCCGCGTCAAGGTCGGCCAGAAGGTGAAGGCCGGCCAGGTCCTCGGCTTGCTCGGCAACAGTGGCAACACCGACGCGCCGCACCTCCACTTCCACCTGATGGACAGTCCCTACCCGCTGCTCGCCAACGGCGTGCCCTACCGCTTCGCCAACTTCACCGTCGACGGCGAGGTCACCAACGTGGCCGCGATGGAAGACGGCGCGGTGGCCAGGATCGTCCGCAAGGAAGTCGGCCCCCGGCACGCCGAGCTGCCGCTCGACAACCAGGTGGTCTCCTTCCCCTAGGTCCTTAACTCAGGCGGTAGGCGCGGAAGGTGCCGCCGCGTTCCGGGCCCGTCCGCCAGCGGAGCGAGACCCGGACATCCGGGTCGGCCGCGGCCTTGCGGAGCTCGGGCGGCACGGCGACGACGATCGGCGCACTTCCGCCGGGCGTCAGGCTCAGCGTGGCCACCGGCACCCGGCGAACGACGGGGCGCGATCCGGTCAAGGTGGTGAGGTGGGCGATGGCGAGGGCTCTGACCCGGATCGTGCAGACCTCGCTCGACTCGCAGCGGGCGCGGCCGAGCGTCACCTTGCCGGCCGCGGGCCCCGGGCGAGTCCGCAGGCTCAGCGTCACTCGACCGTGATGCGCATCCCCACTCGCGCTCGTCGTCGAGACGGCGGGCGCGGCCCCTTCGCCACCGAGGCGGGCGACCGAGGTCCCCGCGGGCGAGCGGAGTCGCAGCGTGGCCGTCTTCGGGCCCGCCGCCTCAGGCGCGAAGCGCACCGCGACCGCGCAGGAGCCGCCGGGCTCAAGCACCGCTTCCGAGCATTCGTCGGAACGGATCTGGAATTCACCGAGGTCGGGGCCGGTGAGGACGGCCGAGCCGACCGTCTGCGCCTCGTCGGATTCGTTGCGAAGCTGGAAGGTCTGCACCGGTCCGGCGGTACCGATGGCGACGCTGCCGAAGTCCCGTGAGGTCGGCGACACCTGCAACTGGGCCGCGACGGCTTCGCCCTGGACCGGGACCTGAAGCGCTCCTTCGCCGCCGCCGAAGACGCTCAGCGTCGCGGCCTTGGCACCGTCGACGGTCGGTTCGAAGGCGACCTTCGCGGCGCACGATTCGCCCGGTTCGAAGATCCGCGGCTGGCCGGCGAAGACGTTCGAGGTGCAGTTCTCTTCGAGCAGGTGGAAGCTTCCGATGTCGCCGCCGGAGACGAGCGAGATGAAGAACGCGACCGGCAGATGGCCGGTGTTGGTGAGCGTGACCTCCTTGACCTGGCGCGAGCCGACCGGAGTCGGCCCGAAGACGAGCGGGGCGGGTGAGGCCGTGACCTTTGGGCGCTCGGCGCGGGCGGTGAGCGGTGCCACGAAGCCGACGCCGCCCGCCTGGATGGAGATGGCCGCCGAGTAGCTGCCTTCGTTGTTGGCGTTGAACTGGACTTCGACCGCGCAGGTGGACCCGGGGGAGAGCGTCGACCCCCAGCAGTTGCTGTTCGGGATCCAGAATTCGCCCGCGTCGGGGCCGGTGATTTCGAGGTTCGACAGCGGCACCGAGGCGGCGCCGGTGTTGCGAAGGGTGAAGTTGGCCCGGCTGCCGCCCGAGTGCACTTCCGAGAGGCCGAAGTCGTGGCCGCCCGGTTCGAAAGTCAGTTCCGGCGCCGACCCTTCGCCGCTCAGTTCGGTGGTGAGTTCGGCCGGGGTGCCGTCGGTGACGACCCGCAGGAGCGCTTCGCGGACGCCGCTCGCGCCGGGACTGAAGCGCACGTTCAGTTCGCAACTCATGCCCGGCCCGATGAAGCCGACGCAGTTGTTCCCTTCGATGCCGAAGTCGCCGGGATCGGCCCCTTCGATCTTCACTTCGGTCACGTCGACGCCTGCTTCGCTCGAGTTCTTCAGCGCCACCTTTTCGGTGCTCGCGCTGCCGACCGTGGTGGTCGGGAACGTGGTCGAGGCGGGCACCGTCAGCCGCATCGTCTGGCCGGTCCCCGACAGCGGTACTTCGATCGCCGCCTGGCCTTCGATCGCGACTTCGAGCGTGGCGCTCCGGGCACCCCCCGCCTGCGGCTCGAAGACGACTTCCACCTGGCAGCCCTCGGAAGGCTGGAGGGACCTGCCGCCGCAGCCTTCCCCGGCCACCGCGAAGTCACCCGCATCCAGACCGGCGACCGTGGCGCCGACCACCTGGACCGCGCCCGGCCCGGGATCGATGATTTCGACGGTCTTCGCCGTGCTCACCTTGCCGACCGTCTCCTGCCCGAAGTCGAGGGAGGTCGGGCTCGATTCGACCGGCGCGGCGCTTGCCATCGCGGGGATCAGGCAGGCGACGAGGAGGAGCGAGACGGCGCCGAGAAGGAGGCGGCGGAATGGGACGAGATCATTTTCCATTCCCGTCTGATCGGCACGCCCATGCGTGGGCGGTTGAGTCGTGGGCGACGTCTTGCAGGCTGTCGTCAGCCGTCGCGGGCGATGAAGAGGTCGCACCAGACATCGGCGATCTCCTCGGCGGAGCGGCGGCCGCCCGGCTTCAGCCACTGCGGGGCGTAGTTCACCATCCCCAGCAGGGCGAGGAGGGCGAGGCCGCGGTCCTCGAAGGACATCGAGCCGTCGGCTTCGCCCGCGACGAGGACCGAGTCGAGGATCTGCTCGAAGGCTTTGCGTTTGCGGCGGACGGCGCGCCAGCGGGGCTCGCGCTCGATCGTGTGGCGGGTCTGGGCGAAGACGAGCATGTGGGGGATGTGGCCCTCGATATGGAGGAGCCAGGCGCGGACAAGTCCGCGAAGGTGGTCCTCCGGGGAGGCGTCGGTGGCGGCGATCGCGCGAGCCTGCTCGAGCAGCGGGTCGAGGAGCTCGTCGCAGATCGCGATCAGCAGGTCCTCCTTGCTCGAGGTGTAGTGGTAGATGCCACCCGCCGCGAGCCCGGTCGCCTCGGAGAGGTCGCCGATCGAGGTCTGCTCGTAGCCGCGCTCGGCGAAGAGCTTCGCGGCCGCGTCGATCAGGGCCTGGCGGCGTTCGTCGTAGCGGGCGCGGAGGGCGGGTCGGGTCGGTGGCTTGATGGCGGGCACGCGGACCTACTCTTGCAAAAACCGAGCAATCGCTCGAAAACCGATCAGCCGCTCGGTATTATGCGCGATATGAACTTCGATCTCTCCGACGACCAACGCCTGATCCGGGACACCGTCCGCGACTTCGCCCGCGCCGAGGTCGCCCCGGTGGCCGAGGAGCTCGACCGCACCAAGTCCTTCCCCTACGAGATCGTCGCCAAGCTCGGCGGCCTCGGCCTGATGGGCATCCCGTTCCCGGAGGAGTACGGGGGCGGCGGCGCCGACACGCTCTCCTACGCGCTGGCGGTGGAGGAGCTGGCGCGGGTCGACTCGTCGGTCTGCATCACGATGGCCGCCCACACCTCGCTCGGCACGATGCCGATCTACCTCTGGGGGACCGAGGAGCAGAAGGCGGAGTGGCTGCCGCGCCTCTGCTCGGGAGAGCAGCTGGCGTCGTTCGGGCTGACCGAGCCGGAGGCGGGCTCCGACGCCGGCAACGTCCACACCCACGCCAAGCTCGCCGACGGCGAGTGGGTCATCGACGGCGCCAAGCAGTTCATCACCAACGCGGGCACCGACATCTCCGGCGTCGTCTCGATCACCGCGGTGACCGGCGAGGTGAACGGGCGCAAGGAGATCTCCAACATCATCGTGCCGAAGGGGACGCCGGGGTACGAGATCGGCGAGGCCTACCGGAAGATGGGGTGGAACGCCTCCGACACCCGGCCGCTCTCCTTCGACGACTGCAAGGTGCCGGAGGAGAACCTGCTCGGGCGGCGCGGCGAAGGATTCAAGAACTTCCTCCACATCCTCGACGGCGGGCGGATCGGCGTCGCCGCGATGGCCGTGGGACTGGCCCAGGGGGCGCTCGACGAGGCGATCGCCTACGCGAAGGAGCGCCAGGCCTTCGGCCGGTCGATCTCCAAGTTCCAGTCGATCCAGGCGAAGATCGCCGACCTCTCGGCCCAGATCGAGGCGGCGCGGCTGCTCACCTATAAGGCGGCGCTGGAGAAAGACGCGAAGAAGTCGTTCACCCTCACCGCCGCCCAGGCGAAGCTGATCACCGGCCGGCTTGCCGTCCGCGCGACCGAGGAGGCGGTGCAGATCCACGGCGGCTACGGGTTCATCGAGGAGTACCCGGTGTGCCGCTTCTACCGCGACGCGAAGATCCTCACGATCGGCGAGGGCACCGACGAGGTCCAGCAGATGGTGATCGCCCGGCAGCTGGGTTGCTGATGGCCGGTGCGGTGAAGATCCGGGAGGTCGGCCCACGGGACGGCTTCCAGAACGAGCCCGAGCGGATCGCGACCGCCGACAAGGTGCGGCTGATCGAGATGCTCGCCGCGACCGGGGTGCGGCGGATGGAGGTGACGAGCTTCGTCCGCGCCGACGTGATCCCGCAGCTTGCCGACGCCGAGGAGGTGCTGGAGCGCGTCCGGATCCCGGCGGAGGTGTCGGTCTCGGTCCTCGTCCCGAACGAGCGTGGGCTCGAGACGGCGCTGCGGCACCGGGAGAAGATCGACGAGATCAGCGTCTTCCTCTCCGCGTCGGAGTCCCACAACCGCCACAACGTCAACCGCTCGGTGGAGGAGTCGCTGGCCGGGTTGGAGGCGGTGCTGGGACGCTCGACCGCTGCAGGGTTCCGTTGCGAGGGCGTGATCTCGACCAGCTTCGGCTGCCCCTACGAGGGGGACGTCGACCCGGCGCGGGTATTCGAGATCGCGTCGCGGCTGCGCGACGCCGGCGCCTCGGAGATCGCCTTCGGCGACACGACGGGAATGGCCAACCCTGTGCAGGTGAGGGATTTTTTTAGGCGAGCCGCCGAGGCGCTGCCGGAGGTCGAACTGACTGCCCACTTCCACAACACCCGGGGGCAGGGGCTCGCGAACGTGCTCGCCGCGCTCGACGCCGGCGTCGACTCCTTCGAGTCGAGCTTCGGCGAGCTCGGCGGCTGCCCGGTCCCGCCCGGGGCGACCGGCAACATCGCCACCGAGGATCTCGTCTCGATGCTGCACGAGATGGGCATCGAGACCGGGATCGACCTGGAGAAGCTGATCGCCGCCGCGCGCGCCGCCCAGGAGGTGCTGGGCCGCCCGCTCGGGTCCCACACGATCGTCGCCGGCCCGGTCGACCACCACCGCTGATCATGTTCGAGCGCGTCCTGATCGCCAACCGGGGCGAGATCGCGGTGCGCATCGAGCGCACGCTGGCGCGGCTCGGGGTCGAGTCGGTGGCGATCTTCTCCGATGCTGACGCGGGCGCGCCGCACGTGCGCGCCGCCGACCGCGCGGTACACGTCGGGCCGACGCCCGCACGCGAGTCCTACCTGCGGGTGGACCGGGTGGTCGACGCGGCGCTCCGCGCCGGGGCCGACGCCGTCCACCCTGGCTACGGCTTCCTCTCCGAGCGTCCCGACTTCGCCGCCGCCTGCGCCGCGGCGGGGCTCGCCTTCGTCGGGCCCGGGCCGGAGGCGATGGCGCTGCTCGGCGACAAGGGCCGGGCGCGGGCGGTCGCCGAGGAAGCCGGGATGCCGACGCTGCCGGGCTGGAGCGGGGAGGAGCTGAGCGACGCCGAGATCGCGGAGGCGGTCGGCGAGGGCGACCTGCCGCTGCTGGTGAAGGCCGCGGCGGGAGGTGGCGGCAAGGGCATGCGGCTGGTGTCGCGACGCGAGGACCTGGCCGAGGCGCTCGGCGCGGCCCGGCGCGAGGCGGCGTCGGCCTTCGGCGACGAACGGCTCTTGATCGAACGCTTCGTCGAGCCGTCCCGCCACCTCGAGGTGCAGGTGATCGCCGACGCGCAAGGCAACGCGATCCACCTCGGCGAGCGCGAGTGCTCGCTGCAGCGCCGCCACCAGAAGGTGATCGAGGAGTCGCCCTCGCCGGTGGTGGGACCGGAGCTGCGTGAGCGGATGGGGGAGGCGGCCGTCGCGCTGGCGCGCCATGCGGGCTACGTCAACGCGGGGACGGTCGAGCTGATCGCCGAGCGCGACCACCCGGAGCGCTTCTACTTCCTCGAGGTCAACACGCGCCTGCAGGTGGAGCATCCGGTGACCGAGGCGGTGACCGGGCTCGACCTGGTGGCGCTGCAGCTGCGGGTGGCGGCGGGCGAGCCGCTGCCGCTCGCCCAGGAGGAGGTGCGCCGGCGCGGTTGGGCGGTCGAGGCGCGGCTCTACGCCGAGGACCCGGCGTCGGGCTTCCTGCCGTCGAGCGGCGAGGTCGTGGCCTACCGTGAGCCGGCCGGCGTGCGGGTCGACAGCGGGATCGAGGAGGGGACCGTGATCGGCACCGATTACGACCCGATGCTGGCGAAGGTCGTGGCGGCGGGAGCCGACCGCGGGGAGGCGCTGGCGAAGCTGCGCCACGCGCTCGGGGACACGGTCGTCGCCGGGCCGACCACGAACGCCGCCTACCTGCGGGCGCTGCTCGCCCGGCCCGAGGTAAGGGCGGGCGACATGGACACCGGTCTGGTCGAGCGCCTCGGCGACGAGGTCGCCGCCCCGGCCCCGGGTCCCGAGCTGGCGGCGCTGGCGCTGGTGGCGATGCTCGGCGAGCCCGAGGACGACGACCCCTGGTCGACGCGCACGGCCTGGCGCCAGGGCGGCAACGCCTGGACGAGCCGAACCCTGGAAGGCCCGAGCGGTCCATTCGACGTGGCGATCCGCGCCACCACCGACGCCTGGGAGTGGAAGGTCGGCGACAAGTCCGGCACCCTCGATGTTGACGGGCCGATTAGTGCTGATATGGAGCACTTATCGGCCCGTCAACCTGGAGTGGTTCGGGATGGGGGGGCGGTTTGGGTCTTGGATCGGGACGTGGGGGCGGTGCGGTACTCGGCGCTCGCCGGGGGCGCGGATTCGGCCCGGGTGGGTGAGGCGTCGCTCGAGGCGCCGATGCCGGGGACCGTGGTCCAGTTGCGGGTCGAGCCGGGGGACACGGTTGCGGCCGGGGAGACGCTGGTCGTCCTCGAGTCGATGAAGATGGAGATCTCGATCGCCGCGCCGCGGGACGGGTCGGTCGCCGAGGTGCTTGTGGCCGCCGGCGATCAGGTCGATCGCGGCGCGGTCCTGATCGAGCTGGCCGAGGAGGGGGAGGACGGATGAGTCGAGTGCTGAGCAGTGCCGCCGATCCGGCGGGGGAGGACTTTGCGCGCAACGAGGCCGAGCATCGGCGGCTGGCGGCGGAGCTCGGCGAGCGGCTGGCGCGGGCGGCGGCGGGCGGCGGCGAGAAGGCGCGCGCCCGCCACACCGAGCGCGGCAAGCTCCTGCCGCGGGAGCGGGTCGATCGCCTGCTCGATCCCGGCAGCCCCTTCCTCGAGCTCGCGCCGCTCGCCGCCGACGGCCTCTACGACGGTGCCGCCCCCGGCGCCGGGGTCATCGCCGGCGTCGGCCGGGTCGAGGGTCGCGAGGTCGTGGTCGTCGCCAACGACGCGACCGTCAAAGGCGGCACCTACTACCCGATCACGGTGAAGAAGCACCTGCGCGCGCAGGAGGTGGCGCTGCAGAACCGGCTCCCCTGCCTCTACCTGGTCGACTCGGGCGGGGCGTTCCTGCCGATGCAGGACGAGGTGTTCCCCGATCGGGAGCACTTCGGTCGCATCTTCTTCAACCAGGCGACGATGTCGGCACAGGGGATCCCGCAGATCGCCGCGGTGTTGGGCTCGTGCACGGCGGGCGGCGCCTACGTGCCGGCGATGAGCGACGAGACGATCATCGTCCGGGACCAGGGGACGATCTTCCTCGGCGGCCCGCCGCTGGTGAAGGCGGCGACCGGGCAGGAGGTGACCGCGGAGGAGCTGGGCGGCGGCGTCCTCCACGCGCGCACCTCGGGCGTCGTCGACCACCTCGCCGCCGACGATGCCGACGCTCTGCGCATCATGCGTTCGATCGTCGCCACGCTGCCGCCGGCATTTCG
>JAFDWD010001072.1 GCA_018268695.1 Actinomycetota bacterium | reverse complement strand
TCGGCGCGGACGCTGACCGGGCGGGCGGTCGCGTCGGCGAAGGCGAACTCGCCGAAGGAGAAGCCAGGGGTGAGGGTGGAGAGCCGGCGGCGGGCGCCGGCGATCTCCAGCTCCAGGGTGACCTCTCCCTCGAGCAGGAGGAAGGCCGCGTCGGCGGGGTCGCCGACGGCGAAGATCCGCTCGCCCGCCTCGAAGCGCAGCGGCACGGTCGCCTCCTCGAGCGCCGCCAGCTGCGCGGGGTCGAGACCGCGCGCGAGCCGGTGCTCGGCGAGGGCGAGGCGCGGCGGCGGCGTGGGCTCCGGGCCGTGGATGGCGAGGAGGCGCTCCTCGCACCACTCGGTCGCCCGGTCCAGATCGGGGAAGGCCTCGAGGCGCTCGACGGCGAGGCCGTGAAGCAGGTCCCCGTCGCCGGGGACGACGATCGCCAGCGCCCGCCCCTCCGCCTCCATCGCCTGCGCGAGGCCGACGAGGAGGCGTCCGGCGCCGAGGTCGAGCTCCGTCACCTCGGTCAGATCGAGAACCTCGATATCGACGCCCGCCGCCCGCTCGACGATCCCGCGGACGACGCTCTCCATCGCCGCGAAGACGAGATCGCCGTGGAGGATCTGGATCACGCAGCGGGAGCCCGCGGCGGCGAGCGCCGCCGACTGGGCCTCGGGACGGCGGCGGCGCGAGGGGACATCGGCGACGGTGTAGGTGCGGCGCACCGCGGAGCGCGAGGAGCGGGCCACGTGGAGGAGGTTCAGGTTCAGGTCGGTGGAGATCTGGCGGCAGACCTCGACCCCGCGGACGCTGTTTCCGTGCGGATCGAGCGGCGGCGAGAAGACGGCGATCCCGAGCTGTCCCGGCAGGACCGCGAGGACCCCGCCGCCGACCCCGCTCTTCGCCGGCATGCCGACGTCGACCACCCACTCCCCCGCCGAGTCGTACATCCCACAGGTCGTCATCACGCTCAGCACCCGGTCGACCAGATCGCGCGCCAACACCCGGTCGCCGGTCAGCGGGTTGACGCCCCCGTTGGCCAGCGTCGCCGCCATCAGGCTCAGGTCGCGGCAGTCGACGCTGACCGAGCACTGGCGGAAGTAGACGTCGAGCACCCCGTCCGGATCCTCCTCGAGCACGCCGAAGGCGCGCAGCATGTGGCCGATCGCGCGATTGCGGTGCCCGGTGTCCCGCTCGGATCCGTACACCTCGGCATCGACCTCCAGCGAGCGCCCGGCAAAGCGCCCGTAGAAGTCGACGATCCGCCGCTCCCGCTCCGCCGCCGAATCGCCGGCGACCAACGAGGTCGAGGTGATCGCCCCCGCGTTGATCATCGGATTCAGCGGCCGGCCGCTCCCGGGCGCGAGGCTGATCGAGTTGAACGCCTCCCCGCTCGGCTCCACCCCGACCTTCCCGTCGACCGCCTCGAACCCCCGGTCGGCGAGCGCCAGCCCGTAGGTGAACGGCTTCGACATCGACTGGATCGTGAACCGCTCCCGCGAGTCGCCGACCTCATAGCTGTGCCCTTCGGTGGTCGTCACCGCGATCCCGAAGTGATCCGGGTCGGCGAGCGCCAGCGGCGGGATGTAATCGGCGACCGCCCCGGATCCGTCCGGGAGCCAATCCTCGTGCAGCCGGGCGAGGTAGGCGTCGATCGGCGAGGCGGTCACGGCGTGAAGCCTCGCAGGCCGGAAGTCGACTCAGCCGTGCGCCTCGAGCGCCGCTTCGATCGCCTTCGGGATCAGGGCCAGTTCCGCCTCGCCGATCGTCAGCGGCGGCGACAGCCCGAGCGAGGTCGCCAGCGGGCGGGTGAGGACCCCCCGCTCACGGGTCGCCCGGAAGACGTCGGCGACGGTGACGCCCGCGGCGAGGGCGTCAGGGGCGATCTCGACCGCGGCCATCACGCCGAGGCCGGCGCGCACCTCGCCGACCAGCTCGTGGTCGAGCAGGGGGTCGAGCGCCTCCTTCAGCTGGACCTCGAGCTCCCGGGCGCGCTCGTTCAGGCCCTCCCGCTCGATGATGTCGAGGTTGACCAGCGCGGCGGCGCAGCAAGCGGGGTGGCCCGCATAGGTCGGTCCGGTGCGGAATGAGTGTCCGGGCCGGGACCAGAACGGCGCGGCGATCCGCCCGCTGACGATGACGCCGCCGACCGGCTGGTAGCCGCTCGTCACCGCCTTGGCGAAGACGATCATGTCGGGACGGAGCCCGAAGCGCTCGCTGGCGAACCAGGCGCCGAGCCGACCGAAGGCGCAGATCACCTCGTCCATCACCAGCAGCACCTGATGGCGCCGACATAGCTCGGCGACGCCCTCGAGATAGCCCTCGGGCGGCGGGAGGACACCGCCGGCCCCGATCACCGGCTCGACGAAGACCGCCGCGACGCGGTCGGCGCCCCGCGAGACGATCTCACCCTCGAGCGCCTCGAGGCTGTCGTAGGCGACCTGGGAGGTGTCACCCATCAGCGGGCCAAAGCCTTCGCGGTTGGCGTCGATGCCGCCGACGCTGGTGCCGAAGCCGTAAGCACCGTGGAAGCCGCCGGTGCGCCCGATCAGATGGGTTCGCCCGGGTTGCCCTTCGAGGTGCCAGTAGCGGCGCGCCAGCTTCGCCGCCGTCTCGATCGCGTCGCCACCACCGGTGCCGAGAAAGACCCGTGAGTCCTCTACCGGCGCCAGCCCGCTCAGCCGCTCGGCCAGCTCCAGGGCCGGGCGGTTCGCGTAGTCGTTGAAGATCGAGTAGCAGTCGAGCCGGCGTAGCTGCGCGGCCACGGCCTCGGCGATCTCCTCGCGCCCGTGCCCGACGTTGACGTACCAGAGGCTCGCGGTCGCATCGAGGTAGCGACGGTCGTCCTCGTCCCACAGCCAGACGCCCTCGGCGCGGCTGACGACGAACTCGTTGCCGTCGACGGTCGCCATGTCGGCGAACGGATGCCAGAGACGGGTCTCGGTGCTCATCGGATCGCTCCTCCTCGGTCTGCGGGTGCCTCGAGCAGCTCGAGCGCCGCCGCCAAGACGCCCTCGGCGTCCAGTCCGTAGTGCCTGTAGAGATGGGTCGGGGGGCCGATCAGCGAGTACTCGTCGGGCGGCATCCCGAGCCGCGAGAACCGGGCGCGGACGCCGCGGTCGACGAGTGCGTCGGCGCAGGCCGAGGCGACCCCGCCGTAGACGTTGTGCTCCTCGGCGACCAGCACCCGGCCGGTCCGCTCGGCGGCGCCGCAGAGCGTGTCGGCGTCGAACGGCCGCACCGTGTGGGCGTCGAGCACGGTCGCCTCGACCCCCTCGGCGGCGAGCCGCCCCGCCGCGCCGAGTGCCGCCGCCACGGTCAGCCCGTTGGCGACGATGGTCAGGTCCCCGCCCTCGCGCAGGGTGGAGATCCGGCCGACCTCGAAGGCGCCCGGATCGGCCGCGAGGCGCTCGCCGTAGACATCGGGGTCGCGCCCCCGCCCGAGCCGCAGGTACACCGGCCCCGGGGTGTCGACCGTCTGGCGCAGCGCCGCCCGCAGCGCCGCCTCGTCGCAGGGGCAGACGACGGTCATGCCGGCGATCGAGCGGAGGACGCCGAGGTCCTCGGTCGCGTGGTGAGAGGTCCCGTAGAAGCCGAGCGAGATCCCCGCGTGGTGGGCCAGCACCCGCACCGGCAATCCCGGGTAGGCGAGGTCGGTGCGCAGCTGCTCGGCGCCGAGCAGCCCGACGAAGCTGGCGAAGGTGGAGATGTAGGGGACGAGGCCGAAGGTCGCCATCCCCGCCGACATCGTGACCATGTTCTGCTCGGCGATGCCGACGTTGAAGAACCGGTCCGGGTGGCGTTTCTCGAACTCGACCGTGCGGTTGGAGAACTTGAGGTCGGCGGTCAGGACGACGACGCGCGGGTCCTCGTCGGCGATCGCGGCCAGCTCCTCCCCCATCACGAAGGACTCGGCGAGTCGGTAGGAGACCGCCATGTCCCAGCTGGTCGGGTCCCGCAGCTCGATCGGTGCCGGCGTCGGGACCTCAGGCATCGGCCACGAGCTCCTCCATCGCGACGGCGGCGTCGGCGGGCGCCAGGTAGCCGAGGTGCCAGGTGCGCGAGCCTTCCATCCAGGAAACCCCTTTCCCCTTCACGGTGTTGGCGACGATGCAACGCGGCCGCGGCCGCCCGTCGGATCTGAAGCGCTCGAAGGCACCCCGCACCGCGTCGACGTCGTGGCCGTCGATCTCCTCCACTTCCCAGCCGAACGCCTCGAAGCGCCCGGCGATCGGTTCCACCGGCAGCGTCTCCTCGGTCGTGCCGTCGAGGCCCATCCCGTTGCGGTCGACGATCGCGCAGAGGTTGCCGAGACCGAACGCGGAGGCGGTCTGGGCCGCTTCCCAGATCTGCCCCTCGTTCAGCTCCTGGTCGCCGAGCAGGACGTAGATCCGCACCTCTTCACGGCCGAGCGTCTTCGCCGCCTGCGCCATCCCCACGCCGATCGAGAGTCCGTGGCCGAGGCTCCCGGAGGAGAAGTCGACGCCGGCCACCCGCCGCATGTCGGGATGGTCGCCCAGCGGGTTGCCGAGGCGGGTGTAGGAGTCGAGCACCTCCTCCGCGATGTAGCCCCGTTCGGCGAGGAGCGGGTAGAGGCCGACGGCGACGTGACCCTTGGAGAGGACCAGCCGGTCGCGGTCGGGCCAGTCGGGATCCTCGGAGAGGCGAAGCACGCCGGAGTAGAGGACGCCGAGGATCTCGGCGCAGGAGAAGACGCTCGAGTAGTGGCCGCTCTTGGCGATCCCGACCAGGCGGACCGTCTCGCGGCGGACCAAGGCGGCGCGCCCGGCGGCGTCGTCGGCGGCGAGCCGCTCAATCGCCATAGTCGACCTCCTTGGTGAAGCGCGGGTCCTCGTGCCAGTCCCAGTAGGTCTGGCGGATGCGCGCCGTCAGCTCGCCGACGCCGCCGTCGCCGACCGGCTGGCCGTCGAGCCGGGTGACCGGCATCACGCCGCCCGCGGTACTGGTGAGGAAGATCTCGTCGGCGCCGTAGAGGGTGCTCACCGGGACGAAGCCGACCCGCGCCTCGATCCCCGACTCGGCGGCGATGTCCAGAACGGTCAGCCGGGTGATCCCCTCGAGCACGCCGCGGCCCGGCGTATGGAGGACGCCGTCGGCGACGGCGAAGACGTTGATCCCCGGTCCCTCGGTGACGTTGCCGTCGCCATCGGTGAGGAGCGGCAGGACGGCGTCGCGCTCGTAGGCCTCGAAGAGGCCGCGGACGAAGTCCCCCCACATGAAGTTCTTCACCGTCGGGTCGATCGCCCCCGGGGCGACGCGGACGGTGTCGCGGGCGACGACGACCTCGGCTCCCACCTCCTGCTGCTCGGGCCGCTGGATCCAGACGTAGGGGATCGCGTAGGCGTAGAAGCGGTTCTCGAACCGCCGCGGATCCCGCTCGCCCGGCGTCGGCACGCCACGGGTGATGACCGTCTCGACGTAGGACTCACGCAGGCCGCTGCGGGCCACCACCTCGTTGAGGATCGCTTCGGTCTCGGCGCGGCTCTTCGGCGAGCGCAGGCGCAGCCGCTCGCAGCCGCGCTCGAGTCGGTCGAGATGGTCGCCGAGGCGGAAGAACCGCCCGCCCCACACCCCGACCACGTCGTAGGTGAGATCGGAGCGGACGAAGCCGGTGTCGAGGATCGGGATCCGCGCCTCGGCGATCGGCACGTAGGACCCTTCGATCCAGGCGCATCCCCGCGACATGTCACCCATAGAAGCCTCGCGGCGCGATCTCGATCCGCTCCTCGTAATCGAGATCGTGGGTGGTGATCAGGAAGGCGTCGTGCTCGCGCTCGAGCGCCTCGATCCGGTCCCAGGTCTCCAGGATCGCCCCTTCCTCCCAGAGCACGCCCGGCGGCCGCCGCAGACGCATCTTCTCCAACAGGTAGGCGGCGTCGGCGAGGAGGAAGATCTCCCGGCCGTCGTCGAGGCGGACCAGCAGCGACTGGTGCCCCTTGGTGTGCCCGGGCGTGGGGATGACGATCAGCCGCCCGTCGCCGAACACGTCCTCCTCGCCGTCGACGAGGCGCCAGTCGGTGACCGGCGCGAAGTCGTCGGCGATGTAGATCTCGCGCTGCTCGGCGGGCGGATCCTCGGCGAACTCCAGCTCGGCCCGCTGCACCATCACCGGCGTGCTCGGGAAGGCGTAGAGCCCGCCCGCGTGGTCGAAGTGCAGGTGCGACTGGATCACCAGGTCGATGTCGTCGGGCGTCAGCCCGATCCTGGCGAGGACCGGCTCGATCGCGTCGCCGGCGTCGAGCTTGACGACGAACTCTTCCGCCCCGGCGCCCATCCTCCCCACCGGATCGGTGGCGAGGTCGGGATGGGCGCCGGAGTCGAACAGCACCACGCCCTCCGGGTGCTTGACCACGTAGACGAAGTACGGGTTGTAGACCATCTCCCCGCGCCGCTCGTCGAGGGGATCGAAGATCCCCCAGTCGGTCATGTCGCCGCCGCAGTGGAGGGCGTGGATCTCGACCTCGCTCATGGCTGACGCTCCCGCTGCTCGGGCGGGATGACCGTCTCCGGCGGGATCGCCGATGGGTACGGATGCTCGGGACCCTCGTCGACGAAGACGCGCCCGATCCGGGACAGCATCTCGCTGCGGTTCCGCGCCAGCCACAGGGCGACGAAGACCCCGATCACGAGCCAGCCGATCGCCAGGAAGGGCAGCCAGCTGACCGGCGGTTCGGGGCGCGGGTAGAACGTCCCGACCAGCGGGATGCCGAAGATGATGATCGCCAGGATCGGGAACAGCAGGTGCGTGATCGGGTTGAACTCGTCGCGGTAGCGGCCGAGGAACGCGACGATCGTCGTGAAGCTGACGCTGATGAACAGGATGATCAGCGAGATGCCCGAGAGGGCGCCGATGTAGGCGAAGGCGAGGAAGCCTCCCTGGGAGATCGCCACCGGCAGGCCGATCACGAGGGCGATCGCGGTGATGGCAATCACCGCATAGGTCGGCGTGCCGTAACGGGACAGCTTCGCCATGCTGTGCGGCAGCATCCGCTCGCGGCCCATCGCGAAGGCCAGCCGCACCGCCGCGTTGAAGGCGGCGATGACGAAGCCGAGCGTGGAGAGCGCGAGGACCAGGTCGACCAGCCAGAGGATGCTCGGGCTCCAGAACACTTCGGTGAGGAAGCCAAGCTGCGACGGGTTTTCGGTGAACGCCGCGATCTGGCTCGGCGCGACACCGTGGAGCTCGGCGTAGCTGGTGAAGAGGTAGAAGACACCGACCAGGATCACCGCGCCGAAGATGCCGCGTGGGATGTTGCGGCGCGGATTCTTCGTCTCCTCGCCGAGCACGGCTCCCGACTCGAAGCCGGTGAAGATGACGACGGTGTAGACCATCCCGAGGGTGATGTCCGAGAACTTGCCGTTCAGCGTGTTCGACGGATCGAAGAGGTGGATGCCGCTCGGGCCGGGGCCGCCCTTGATCAGGATCGTCGCCGCCAACGCGACGATCACCGCGATCTCGATGGTGAGGACGATCACGTCGACCGCGGTCGAGGTGGCGATGCCGCGGAATGCAAGTAGGGCGACGATCGCCAGGACGATCACCAACAGCACGTTTTCGTCGATCGAGATGCTGAACGCGCTGTTGAGGAATTCGGAGGTGAAGAGACCGACCGCCCCGATCCCCGAAGGCACCCAGAGGACGTAGGCGAAGACCATCATCCAACCGGAGACGAAGCCCGCCTTCGGCCCGAGGATCGACGCGTTATAGGTGAACAACGAGCCTGCGCTCGGCAATTTGCGTGCCAGCTGGGCAACGCTGTTGGAGGCGAGCAGCGCGCCGATGAACGAGAGCAGGACCACGAACGGGGTGGCGAACCCGGCGAACGAGATTGCGGCGACAAGCCCCAGTGCGATCGAAGCCGCCGGGCCCATGAAGGCGGCGGTGAACGCGATGACGCGTCCCAGTCCGATCGAATCCTTCTCCAGCTGCTGTGGTGCCTCGACCGTGGTCGTATCGACAGCAGGCATGACTTCCTTTCCTCTCTGTTGGTTTCCCGTGTGGTCCCCTGAGCG
The DNA here is from genome assembly GCA_018268695.1 of Actinomycetota bacterium. The sequence goes on along the minus strand of JAFDWD010001072.1, from coordinate 19,517 downwards.
CCGCCTTCCCGGGGGGGCGCGGTACTGCGAACGTCAGTCGGCGTCCTCGCTTTCCCCGAAGACGCCGGCCCGACGGTGCAACGCTTCGCGGGTACGGCGAAGGTGCGTGCGGAGCGCGGCGCCGGCGTCCTCCCCGTTGCCGCGCTCGAGCGCGTCGAGGATCAGGCGATGCTCGAGGTGGACGACCTCGAGGTCCTCGCGGCTCATCCCCAGCACGTGCGCACGGCGGTAGTGCTGGGTGCGGTTCCAGAAGCCCTGGGCCAGCTCCCGCGCCTGCGGCATCGGCGCGGCGGCGAAGCTGTCGACGTGGAAGCGCCGGTCGAGATCGAGCCAACGCTCCGGTGTCTCGACCGACCCCTCGATCTCGGACACCAGCTCGCGCAGGTGCTCGAGCCGCGAGGCGTCGAGGCGGGGGGCGCTCTCGGCGATCAGCATCGGCTCGAGGGCGATGCGGATCGCGTAGATCTCGTCGAGGTCACCGGGGTCCAGTTGGGCGACGGTGGCGCCCGCGTGCGGGGCGAGCGTGACCAGGCCCTCGGTCTCCAGCTGTCGGAGCGCCTCGCGGACGGGAACCCGGCTGATCCCCATCTCGCTCGCGATCTCCTCCTGCCGAAGCCTCTCGCCAGGTGCGTAGCGCCCGCCGACGATGGCCTCGCGGAGGCGCCGGGCGACCAGTTGGCTGCGCAGCTCGACGACGTTTCCGTCGGCCGGCTGGGGATCGATCGGCTCTGATTGGCCCGCAGACACGGACGGACTCTAATCACAGATTGAATTCGATCACAACATTTGATTGCGAGAATCGGCCCCTCTTTGCCTTAGGAAAGGGAGATCCTGGAGGACCGAGTCAAGCTTTGAATTCGAAATGCCCCTGACTGCGCTCAGATTGCGAGCGAGCCGAGCACGTCGTCGAGCGCCGTGACGAGGCGATCGGCGTCCGCGACGGAGAAGACGAGCGGCGGACGGATCTTCAGGACGTCTTTGTCCGGGCCGGTGGCGGCGAGGAGGACGCGACGCTCGCGCAGGCCCTCGACGACGCGATCGGCGAGGGCGGCGGCGTCGCCCTTGGGCGAGGCGATGTCGACGCCGATGAAGAGCCCGGCGCCACGGGCCGCGCGGAGGACCTCGTGCCGCCGTTCGAGCTCGACCAGTGCATCGAGCAGGACGCGACCGACCGCGTCGGCGGAGGAAAGGAGCCCCTCGTCCTCGATCACGTCGAGGACGGCGGTGGCGGCCGCGATGCTCACGGAGTTGCCGCCGAAGGTGTTGAAGTAGCGGATCGCCGCGCCGAACTCGTCGAGCAGCTCGGCGCGGCTCGCGACGGCGGCGACCGGTATCCCGTTGCCCATCGGCTTGCCCATCGTCACCAGGTCGGGGGTGATGCCGTGGCGCTCGAAGCCCCACATCGACCCGCCGGTACGGGCGAATCCGGCCTGCACCTCGTCGGCGATGAAGAGTCCGCCCCGGTCGGCGACGGCGGCGGCGAGCGGCCGCAGGAAGCCCACCGGGTCGGGGATGATGCCGTCGCTGGAGAAGATCGAGTCGGCGATCAGGGCGGCGAAGCCGTGGCCCGCGGCCTCGAGCTCGGCGGCGGCGGCCTGGAATTCGGCGGCCATACGGGCACCCTCCGCCTCCGCGTCGATCGCGCCCGGCGCCGGCGCGGCGATCGTCCGGACTTCCGGGCCCGGCGCGACCGCCGCGCCCAGCGAGGGCGAGACGGCGGCGGCCGCGGTGGTGACCCCGTGGTAGGCGTTGGAGGTCACGACGACCCCGACGGCGCCGGCGTGGAAGCGGGCGATGCGGAGCGCCAGGTCGGTCGCCTCGCTGCCGGTGCAGGTGAACATCAGATGGCCGAGGCCGGCCCCGAGCGAATCGAGCAGTCGCTCGCTGTAGTCGAGGATCGGCTCGCCGAGGTAGCGGGTGTGGGTGTTCAGGCGTCCCGCCTGCTCGGCGATCGCGGCGACGACACGCGGGTGGGAGTGCCCGACGCAGGGGACGTTGTTGTAGGCGTCGAGGTACTCGATCCCTTCGGCGTCGTACAGGTGGACGCCCTTGCCCCGGACGATCTCGAGCGGCTCCTCGTAGAAATGGCGATAGGCGGGTCCGAGGAGTCGGCGCCGGCGCGCCAACAGCTCGGCGTCGCGGAGATGAGCGTCGGCGCTCATCGGTCCACCTCGGCGAGGAACGCGGCGAGCCGCTCCGAATCCGCCGGGCTCGGTCGGCTGGGCAGGTTGGCGAGGACCCCGGTGAGCCGCTCGACGTTGCGGGCCAGGTAGGCGCGGTTCTTGGGGAAGCGAGCCGCCCGCCATTCGGCGCCGACGATGCGGGTCACCTCCCGGATGCGGACCAGGTCGTAGAGCAGGGCAAGCTCCTCGGCCGTCAATGGCTCGACCGCGAGGTAGCCGCGGAGCACGTCGAGCGCCGGCGCGAACGGCTCGGGGCTGTCATCGAGGTGGTCGGCCATCGCGACGGCGACGTCGTTGATCCGTTGGGTGCGGACGATGTCCCCGAAATCGATCACCGCGATCTCCCCGTCGGCGGTGAGGACGGCGTTGTCGCGGCTGAGGTCGTTGTGGACGATCTGCGCGGGGGCCTCGGTCAACCGAGGGACCGTCCGCCGGTCGAAGTCGACCAGGTCGGCCCGCAGCTTCGCCCGCCGGTCTTCTTCCGGCAGCTCGTCGAGCATCGCCACCATGCGCCCGGCGTGGCGGACGTCCCAGGACAGCTCCCGATCGGCGGCGGGGTGATCGAAGTCGCGCAGCGCCAGCGCGAGCCGAGCCAACGCGGTGCCCAGCGCTTCCCTCAGCTCGCGGTCCACCGACACCGATCGCAGCATCTGGCCGGCGACGAAGGTCGTGAGGCGGGCGCGGCGCTCCTCGCCGGCGGCATCCTCGAACGTGGCCTCGAGCTCGCCACGTGAGGTCGGGACCACGCGCTGCGCCAAGATTCCCTCCCCACGACGCTCGACGTGCAGGAGCGCCCGGCTGACGAGATCGGTCAGCTCGGCAGGCTCGTCGACGGGCACGACCTTGAGCAGGAACTCCCCCTCCGGGCAGACGAGATGAAAATTCTCGTCGACTTCCGCCGGGAGCTTCTCCGCCCGTCCGCGGACCGCCCAATGGCGCGCCGCGACCTCCTCTCCCTCTGCCGTGGAGAGCTCGCTGCGCGGGGCCTGGAGCGACCTCACCCCGAAGATCGGGTCTGAACCGGTTGCCAGAGCTTCAGGCTACATCGACCGCCGGCGCACGGTGGAAGGTCGGCACTGCCAGGTGCCCATCACGCGAAGCACGATGGCGAAGGCGAACGCGCCCGATTGGATTCGAACGCGTCGGTCCGGCCCAGGACCCGATCCGATCGCCGCGACCGACAACCAGCACCGACCACCACTCCTCGGCCAGGATCGCCTTCACCACCTCCGCGATCCGCTTGGATCCTTGCCCGAGCCGATGTCGGCGCTCATGCCGTAGGCCTCAGCTCTCTTCGGCGGCGTGGCGCTCGGCGGCGCCGACGCGGATGAAGTCGACGATGTCGTCGGTGCCGGACCCCGGCGTGAACACCTCGGCGACCCCCAGCTTCTTCAGCTCCGGGATGTCGTCGGCGGGGATCGTCCCGCCCACGGTCACCAGCACGTCGTCGACCCCCTGGGCCTTCAGCAGCTCGACCACTTTCGGCACCAGGGTCATGTGGGCGCCGGAGAGGATCGAGAGGCCCACCGCGTCGGCGTCCTCCTGGATCACGGTCTCGGCGATCTGCTCGGGGGTCTGGTGCAGGCCGGTGTAGATGACCTCCATCCCGGCGTCGCGCAGGGCGCGGGCGATGATCTTGGCGCCGCGGTCGTGCCCGTCGAGGCCGGGCTTGGCGACGACGACGCGGATCTTACGGGCGGTGGCGACGCGGTCGGTGGTTCGGGTGCTGGTGATCGTCACTTCGGTGCCTCTGCTTCCTGATTGCAAAGTAGAAGTTACTTCCATATTGTATCGCTCTGATGGTCTCCACGGGTTGGATCTGGGACGATCGGTACCTGCTCCATGATGGTGGCCCTTCGGCGAGCTACCTCCCGGCCGAAGGTCCCCTGGAGGTCGATCGACACGTCGAGAACCCAGAGATCAAACGCCGGACCGTGAGCCTGCTCGAGTACGCCGGCCTACTCAGCCGGCTTGTCCCGGTCACTCCACGCCTCGCCACGGAGGCGGAGATCCTGCGCTTCCACGACACCGCCTATCTGCGACGCGTGATCGAGTTGAGCGAGACCGAGGGAGGCGACACCGGCGAAGGGGCCCGGATGGAAGCGGGAGGCTACGAACTGGCACGCCTCGCGGTCGGCGGCGGGATCGTCGCCGTCGACTCGATCCTCGACGGGCTTGTCGAGAACGCCTACGCGATCCTGCGTCCCGGCGGGCATCATGCCGAACGCCACCAGGGCCGCGGCTTCTGCGTCTTCGCCAACAGCGCGCTTGCCGCGATGCACGCGGTCCGGGTCCGCGGACTCGACCGGGTCGCGATCCTCGACTGGGACGTCCACCACGGCAACGGCACCCAGCAGGCGCTCTACGGCGACCGCGCCGTGTTGACCATCTCCGTGCACGAGGAGGGCAACTTTCCCGCCGACCAAGGCTTCGCCGAGGAACGGGGTGAAGGCGAGGGAGAGGGCTTCAACATCAACGTACCGATCCCGCCCGGGTCCGGGAGCGGTGCCTACGAGCTGGCCTTCGAGTCGATCGTTCTCCCGGCATTGCGGGCCTACCATCCCGAGCTGCTGATCGTCGCCGCCGGATACGACCCTTCCGCGATCGATCCGCTCGGCCACATGCTGCTCAGCAGCGGGTCGTTTCGCTGGATGGCCGAGCGCGCCATGGAAGTCGCGACCGAGTGCTGCGACGGGCGCCTGCTGGTGATCCACGAAGGCGGCTACTCGGAGGCCTACGTTCCCTTTTGCGCCCTTGCAGTCGTCGAGACGCTGACGTCGATCCGCACCGAGGTCGAGGACCCGTTCCTCCACTACCTCGGCGCGTTCCCGACCGACGCGCTGGCCGACCATCAGGCAAAGGCCCTCGCGCGCTGCCGCCAGTTCGTCGACTTCGACCGCCTCGCCGCCGCCGGCTAGGCCGGCGGCTCCTCGGCGCTCCACCACGACGGTTCCGCGCTCTCACCCATCACACCCGACTTGGTGACGTAGGCCTCGGCCATCTGATCGTCGGGGATCTGGTCGGCAAGGGCCGCCGCCAGCCAGTCGGCGGCGGAGCGGATCAGCTCTGCGCCGACCCCACCCAGGGCGTGGAACTCCTGCTCGTAGACGATCAGCCGCTTCGGCTCGGCGAGCAGCTCGAACAGGGCGCGGGTCTCCTCCAGGCTCGAGAGCTCGTCGAACTCACCGTAGGCCATCAACACCGGACACGAGATCTGATCGGCCACCGCTGTGACGCTCATCTGCGCCGCCACCTCAGCGTCGAAGCGGTCCTCGTCGGCATAGCCGCTCATCCGCATGAAGTTGGCCTTGAAGCCCGGCTGGGCGCGGCCGAAGATGATGTCCATGCTGCCGTAGCAGCCCATGGCCGTGGCCACCGCCTTCAGCCGCGGCTCGATCGCCGCGGTACGCAGACCCCAATAGGAGCCCATGCTCACGCCCCAGAGGCCGATCCGCCCGGCGTCGATCTCGGGCCTCGCGGCCATCGCATCGATCAGCGCGACCATCGCCCGTTCGTAGTTGTCGCCGACCACGCCGAGGCCGCCGGTCGCCGTCTCTCCCTGACCCGGGCCGTCGACCGCCAGCACGGCGAAGCCGCGCGGCACGTAGTGCTCCTGGGCCACCCGCGTCCAGTCCTCCTTGTACATGTCCATCCCCGGGAGCAGGAGCACCAGCGGCACCGGGCCGTCCGCCTCGGGGTAGTGCGCGATCGCGTGGACCGCAGCGCCTTCAAACGGCACCTTCAGCGGCTCGATCCGCGTCGTCCCGTTGCGTACGTAGCCCTCGGTGCAGCGATTGGCGGCTGCGTTGAACGCCGCTCGCCGCGGGTCATCGACGGGAAACGCGTAACGCGCCCGGCACCAGGCCAGGCAGGCGCGCTGGAACACCGAGCGAGCCGTGGCCGGGAAGCCCTCGGCCTCGTACCAGCGAGCTTTGCGCTCCAGCTCGGCGGCCACCTCGCGCCAGGCCTTCGGCATCATCGCGGTCGCCTTGACGCGAGAGAGCACCCGGTTGAAGTCGACCGGGTCATAGCCGATCTCGGCAAGGAAGTGCCGCGACTCGGGATGTAGCACCTCGTAGCCGGTTCCGGCCAGCAGCGTGTCGACGACCCAGGCCTGGGCCGTGGAGCGGCGGCTCATCCGTCAGCTCCAGCTGCGGCGTTCGACGTTTGCGATGACCGGCCGGATCCGCTCCGCCATCTCGTCGAACTGCTCGGGTCCGGCGATCAACGGCGGGGCGAGCTGGATGGTCACCCCGGCGCGGTCGTCGGCGCGATGGTGCAGCCCGCTGTCGAACAGCTCCTGGGTGATGAAGGCGCAGATCGTCGCCGTCTCCTCCTCGTCGAACCGCTCGAGGGTGTCCGGATCTTTGACCAGCTCGATCGCCCGGAAGTACCCGAGGCCGCGAGCATCGGCGACGATCGGAAACTCCTTCATCGAGTCGAGCATCGCGCCGAACGCGTCTTCGTGCCGCAGGACGTTGCCGATCAGGTCCTCGCGCTCGAAGACCCCGATGTTGGCCATGGCGACGGCCGCGCACACCGGATGGCCGGCGAAGGTGAAGCCGTGGAGGAAGGAGTTGCCTTCGGCGAGGAAGGGCTCGGCAATCCGGTCGGAGGCGATCAGGCAACCCATCGGCGCGTAGGCGGAGGTCAACCCCTTTGCGGTCGTGATGATGTCGGGCTGATAGTCGAGTCGCCCGGAGCCGAACCAGGCGCCGATCCTGCCCCAGGCACAGATCGTCTCGTCGGAGATCAGCAGGACGTCGTGCTGATCGCAGATCTCGCGCACCCGTCGGAAGTATCCGTCCGGCGCGGTGTAGCAGCCGCCGGCGGTCTGCACCGGCTCCATGATCACAGCCGCGACGGTGTCAGCGCCCTCGCGCTCGATCACCTCGCGAACCGCCTCCGCGAGCCACAGCGGATCTTCGTCGGCTGACATCCGCAGCGTGTCGGTGTTGGGCACGCGGAGGCTGCCCGGGGTCATCGGCGCGAATGGATCGCGGATGCTGTCGATGCCGGTCAGCGTCAGCGCCCCCATCGTCGTCCCGTGGTAGGCGATGTCCCGGGAGATGACTTTGGTCTTGTCCGGCTTGCCATTCAGTTTGTGGAACTGACGGACGAGCTTGAGCGCCGACTCGACCGACTCGCCGCCACCGCTGGTGAAGAAGACGCGGTTGAGGTCACCCGGAGCCAGCGAGGCGATCTTCTCCGCCAGTTCGATCGCGGGCGGATGGGCGGCTCCCCAGGTCGGGTAGTACTCCAGCTTCGCGCTCTGCTCCGCACCTGCCTGGCCCACGTCGGCCCGTCCGTGACCGATATTCACGCAAAACAACGAGCTCAGGCCGTCGAGGTAGCGCTTTCCGTCTGCGTCCCATACGTAGCAGCCTTCGCCGCGAACCATGATCGGCAGTTCGCGCCCGTCGGCGTAGTCGCCGAGCAGGCTGAAATTCATCCACAGATGGCGCTTGGCGCTCTCCTGCAGTCTCTCCCTGGCGTCCAACGCCGTCTCCTCGAGCACGGTCCGTTCCTCCTCAACCGATATGGAAATTACTTCCATATTGTAGCCCTCGCGAAGTTTCTCCGCAACCCGTTTCGGCGCCGTTAGTCTGCTGCGGCAGCCATCAATGGGAGGGAGTTGCAGTGAAAGATGAAGGAGCAACGCGCGGCGCCCAGACGGTCTACCGCGCGATTCGCATCCTGGAGACCTTCCGCGCCGATCGAGCGGTGCTGTCGCTGGCGGAGATCTCGGCGGCAGTCGATCTGAAGCAGCCGACCACCCATCGGCTGTTGCGGGCACTGCAGGCCCACGAGCTCATCGTCTTCGACGAGACCAGCAGGAGCTACAGCCTCGGCGCCGGGGTCATCCGGCTCGCCAGCGTCGTCCTCAACCGGGACGACATCCTGCCGATCACCGAACCGAGGCTGCATCGCCTTCGGGAACAGACGGAAGAGACGGTGGCTCTCCATTGGCGAGTCCGCGACCACCGCGTCTGCCTGCTCGAGTTCGTCTCCACCCAACCGATCCGGATGGCCTCCGGTCTCGGCAATGCCTACCCGTTGGTCGCCGGCGCCGCCGGCAAGGCCATCCTTGCGTTCCTCGGCGAGGACGAGATCGAGCGGGTGATCGAAGTCGAGCGACGCGAGGGTCGAAAAGTCAACGGAGCCGCCTTACGCCGGGACCTGGTGACGATCCGCGAGCAGGGCTACGCGATCAGCGAGGGCGAGACGGTCCCCGGCGCTTCCGCGCTCGCGGCGCCGATCATCGGACCCGGCGGTCGGCCGGTCGCCGCGATCAACATCACCGGGCCGACCGACCGCTTGACCGCGACCGCGATGGATGCCGCCGTCCCCACGCTGCTCCGCAACGCTCGCGAGGTGATGGAGCAACTCGGGCACGACGGCGAGGCCGCCGTCCCCTTCGGGACCTGAACCCGGCGATCGGCCTGGAACGACGCCTCACGAAGACGACCGCCCGAGGGCGGTCGTCTTCGTTCCAGGACAGTGCGGCCAGGAGAGCCCGGCCGCACCGATCATTCGGCTTCTTTGATCAATTCCGGCCAGCGGTACTCGAACCAGAATCCGTTGAAGTGTTCGAATTCGAGGCCTTCCTCGAGGATCCCGAGGTAGTTGGAGTGGTAGATCGGGATGTAAGGCTCATCTTCGGTCATGTTGCGCAAGGCGGTGGTCAGATACCCGGCTTTCTTCGCCTGGTCGCCCGACGTATCTTCGAGATATGAGTCGAGTGCTTTGTCCTGCGCCGGTGACGACCATCTCGCGAGGTTGGTATACCCACCGTTCTTCAGCAGGTTGTTGCTGTTGGTCAGGTAGTTCGGAAGGCTGATCGGATCGGGCAGGTCGGTCGTGAAGTTGACGATCGATGCCGGCGCCGTCTGTTCGAAGAACACTTCGTTCGTATACTGTTCGTCCGGAACCGACCTCACGGTCAGCTTGATGCCAAGTGGTTCGACCTCTTGGGCAACCACCTGAGCGATGCGGCCCGCGTCAGGTTCGGCCTGATCGTAGATCAGGGTTTCACTGAACCCGTTCGGAGTTGCCGACTTCGCCATTTCTTCCTTCGCCGCTTCTTCGTCAAGCGGGTAGATGTTGAGTTCTTCGTATAGCTTCGACGCTTCCGCCTGGGTCAGGACGTCTTCGGCATTCGCCTGCTGGACGACGCTGACCGCGGGAGATCCGGTTTCGTGGAGGATCGCCTTGACGAGGCCTTCTTTGTCGATGACCTGTGAGACCGCCTTGCGGACGTAAGGGTCGCTGAACGGACCCTTTTCGGTGTTGAAGGACATCATCCAGATCGCCGGGTTCGGCCCTTCGATCACGTGCATTCCCGGCACGCTCTGATACACGTTGACCTGCGAATTCGGGAATTCCACGGCCCCGGTGACTTCACCGCCGCGAACCGCCAGCAACTTCGATGATTCGTCTTCGACGAGTTTCATCGTGATTTCCTTCATCGCGGGCTTCTTGCCCCAGTACGCTTCGTTCCGTTCCAAGACCACTTCGTTGCCGGGGCGATACGTCTTCACGATGTACGGACCGGTGCCGACGTTCGGGCTTTCCGGCGAGCCAGGGTGAGCTCCGTCCGCTTCACGTACCGACTTCTCGACGATCCCGACCTCCGTGATCAGGTTGGCGTAATTGAGGTTCGGCTGTTTCAGCGTGATCGTGAGCTGCATCGGCCCAGTCTGTTTCACGGACTTCACGACTTCGCCGAGTTCCGCGAGGTTCGAGGTCGAGTGCTTCATGGTATGAAGTTCCACCGAGTACAGGATGTCTTTCATCGTCAGCGGGTTGCCGTCGCTGAATTTGACGCCCTTACGGACGTTGTAGACGTAGGTGGTCGGATTGGGGTGTTCCTGGGCTGCGAGATTGTCGATCGGTTCACCGCCCGCAGGATTGGCCAAGACCAGCGGCTCGAATACCAGCAGGATCGTCCCCTCGTTCGTCGCCGCCACTTTGGTCGGATCGAGCGCCCCCCAGTCCTGCGGGATGAGCCAGGTGGTCTTTTCCAGCTGGGAGCCGTCACCGGCACCGCTCGAGTTCGATTCGTTGCTGACCGTGCTCGCGCCGGTAGCCGGTTCCGATCCTGCCGTGGACGAAGGCCCACTCGACGAGCCGCAGGCGGCGATCGCGACCGCGCAGACGGCGAGCAGGCTGACCAGGAGCGGGAACTGAACGGCGGAGCCTCACGATCGAACGATCGAGACGGCCTTCTTGCCTCTTTTCGACATAGCTCTCCTCAACGGTTTAGCGGACGCACGCAAGGGTCGATTCGTTTTGCGTCAATATGGAATCTATATCTACAAAGTGAGAACCGCAAGACATCAGCGATATTTGAGCATCTAATCTGGTCTCACTTAAACCCCTTCAAATAGCCAAAGAGCCGTTAGCCCGTGATAGCTCTGCGCCACTTTGTGTATATATGTTCCAATTTGTAGTTGCCAGAGGAGAGACCGTTGGGGGAAGAAACCGCCTTGCGAGGGGCACAGAGCGTCGATCGCGCGATCCGCATCTTGAAGGTCTTCAGCACCGACCGCCCGACCCTGACCTTGGCCGAGGTCGCAGCGGCCGTGAGCCTGACGCCGCCGACCACCCATCGACTGTTACAGGCCCTTCGCGCCCAGGATCTCGTCGTCTTCGACGAGCATCGTCGCCATTACACGCTCGGCAGCGGCGTGATGCGGATCGCCGGTGTGGTCCTCGACCAGGAGTTGCTCGCCTCGGCCCGCGTTCGCCTCGCGGAGCTGCGCGACGCGACCGGTGAGACGGTCGCGCTTCACTGGCGCCTGCAGGATTCCCGCGTCTGCCTGATCGAGTTGGTCAGCGAGCGTCCCGTCCACATGGCCTCAGGCGTCGGCAATTCCTATCCCTTGACCGCCGGGGCGGCGGGTAAGGCGATGCTTGCGTTCACCGACCCGATCGAGGTGGAGCGGCTGCTCGAGCAGAGCCTGCTCGGCGTCGCCGATCGCGACGAGCTGCGGGCGGCCCTGCCATCGATCCGTGCCCTCGGCTATGCCGGCAGCATGGGTGAGACGGTACCTGGCGGAGTAGCGCTCGCCGCCCCGTTGCTCGACGCGGAGGGCAGGGCGGTGGCCGCGCTGAACGTCACCGGTCCGGGGACCCGCATGGGGTCCACGGACATCCCGGCCCTGGGAGCGAGCCTCAGCGCCACGGCCGCCTGGCTCACGCATGAGTTCGTCCGTGACGGGGTCGGGACGGTCAGGTGATACGCCCGGGCACGGCAGGCTGCTGAAACTCGAGCACGATTCCGTCAGGATCACGGAAGAAGACCACCTTGCCGCCGGCGTAGTGGCCGACCGTCATCTCGACGATGTCGCCGAGGAACTCGACCCCCTTCGCCTTCAGTCCCTCGACCAGCTCCTCGATCTCCTCGACTTCCCAGCCGATCCGCGCGATGCCGAAGGGGTTGTCAGAGCCGTCGTACTCGACCAACTCGGCCGGCGCGACCGGCTCGACCAGCTCGACGATCTCGCCGCCCGCACGCAGGAGCGCCAGCTTGATGTGGACTCCCTCGACATTGAACATCTGGTCGAGGAACTCGCCGCGCCGATCATCGTCGCGGTTGATCAGCTCGAGTCCCAGGGTGTCGCAGTAGAACTCGATCGATCGGTCCATGTCGCTGACCAGCAACACGGTGTGGTGGTAATCGCGGATCATCGTCCCTCCTCTGTGACGTAGCCGGCCTTCAGGTCTCGGGCGACCAGCGCCGGGTCGCGCTCGGCGACGGATCCGAAACCACCGCCGCCGGGAAGTTCGACCACGATCTGGTCGCCGCGAGCGACCTGGATGTCCTGGTCCTTGGTCAGATGCTCCGGCACCAGCTCCGTACCGTCGGCGCGGATCAGCCGTGCGACGGTGGTCCGCGCGTCCTCCCCGCCCTCGACTCCCGGCGGGCCGAGCCGGCCGCGATCCATGAGGAAGGAGACCTCGGCCTTCTCACACTCGATGCGCAGCTCCACCCGGGCGCCAAGACCGCCACGGTGGCGACCCGCGCCCGCCGAATCGGGACGCAGCTCGTAGCGGTCGAAGCGCACCGGATACCACTCCTCGAGCAGCTCGATAGGCGGCACCTTCGCCATCGAGATCGTTGCGCAGGCATTGCTGAGGCCATCGCCTTCGGCATGCGCGCCGTAGCCGCCGCCGGCAAAGAAGTACATGATGAAGTCGCGTCCTTCGTGCGTGCCGGAGACCGTCAGATTGGCCGAGGTCGAACAGGCGGCGCCTTCGGCCAGCGCAGGCAACGCCTGGCCGAGGGCGGCGATCGTCACGTCGATCACCCGCGCCGGCACCTCCGACGCGCAGCCCGCGACAGGCGAGGGATAGCGGGCGTTGAGGAAGCATCCCTCGGGCACCGCGACGTCGAGCCTCCTGAAGGTACCGGCGTTTATCACCAGGTCCGGAAAGGAGTGGAGAAGGCCGATCAACACCCCGGACTTGGTCGCGCCGAGGGGTGAGTTCATCGGACCTTTGCAACGCGGACTGGTGCCCGCGAGGTCGAAGCTAAGGTTGCCGCCGGAGACGGTAAGGGCGCACTGGACCCGCAGAGGGTCGAAATCGACTCCGTCGTCGTCCATGAAGGCGACCGCCTCGTAGCACCCGTCCGGGATCGCCTCGAATCGGGTCGCGGCAATCTTCTCGGCATAGCTTTCAAGCTCGACCGAGAGCATGTGAAAACGGTCGAGGCCGAGCCGGTCGATCAGCTCGGTGAGCCGTCGCCGACCCACTTCCAGCGCGTTCAGCTGCGCGACGATGTCCCCTTCGCGTTCGTCGGGAAGGCGAATGTTGTCGAGCACCATCCTGAGAATGTTCTGGTCGATCTCCCCGTCCTCCACCAGCCGGGTCGGCCCGAAGCGCAGCCCCTCCTCGTGGATCGACAACGAGCGCGAGCCGAATCCGCCCGGGACCGCACCGCCCATGTCGGCCCAGTGGGCCGTGTTGCCAAGGATGCAGACCAGCTCGCCTCCGTAGTGGAATGGTGTCAGCAGGCGCACGTCCATCAGATGGGTGCCGCCGCGGTACGGGTCGTTCAACATGTAGACGTCGAGCGGAGCGAGATCGCGAACCTCGGCCAGGAAGGCCTCGACCGAGTACTGCATGCAGCCGGCGAAGATCGGCAGGCCACGGGCTCCCTGGGCGATCACGCCTCCGTCCCTCGACGAATACATCCCGGAGGCACGGTCGACCGCCTCGGAGATGATCGGCGAGAAGGCGCAGCGCTCGAGTGCCGTATCCATCTCGGTGCAGATCTGCTCGACCGCGCCGGAGAAGATGGCGATGTCGGCGGCGGTGACGGTCTGGGTGCTCACGGTTCCACCTCCACGATGATGTGGCCGCCGCCGACCACCTCGGCGGTGCAGCGCGGCGGCAGGTACAGGGTCGCGTCGGGGGCGCTGATCGTCGCCCGGCCTTTGATCCGGGTGCCGACCGGGAGCTCTGGACGCCAGTGTTCGACCCCGTCGGGGCGCGATCGGTCGACCGGGGCGACATCCCCGAGGGACCACGATCCGACCGCCCGCCGGGGCGCCCGCGCCTCCACACGGACGCTGCGGACCTCGATCGGAGATTTTGGCAGCAGCTCGCCGTAGAGCTGCCGGTAGCGAGCGAGGAACGCTTCGCGTATCTCCTCCGGGTCGGCCTCGAGGCCCGCCTCGACGTAGATCGTGTGGGTCTGACGTTCGAACTGACACTCGTAATGCGCCTGAACCTCGACCGGACCCGGTTCGATCTCCCGCAAGGCGGCGATCAGGGCAACGGCCCGCTCATGCAGATCGGCCGCGAGCTCCTCTTGGCGCAGGTCGGCGAGGCGCGCGTAGACGCCGACGATCGACTCGCGGACCAGGTCGGCGATCAGGCAACCGTAGGCGGAGAGGAGGCCGGGAAAGGCGGGGACGACGACGCGCCGGATGCCCATCTCGCGAGCGATCTCACAGGCGTGCAGAGGGCCCGCGCCCCCATAGCTGACGATCGCGAAGTCGCGTGGGTCGCGGCCGCTGCGGACGGTCACCTCGCGGACGCAGCCCGCCATCGTCGCGACGACTACACGCAGGACCGCCTCGGCAAGCTCGATCGGATCCGGGAACGCGGCGACGAGGTCGGGTTGCGCGTCCGCCACCGTCGCCCAGATCTCCCCCTCGCTCACGGTCGGCGCCAGGTCGGTGCCGAGCGAGCTCGCCAGCAACCGACCGGCGAGGACGTTGGCGTCGGTGACGGTGAGCTGCCTACCCCCCTTGCCGTACCAGATCGGCCCGGGAACGGATCCGGCCGAGAGCGGGCCGACGCGCAACATGCCCCCATCGTCGAGATGGGCGATCGAGCCTCCCCCGGCTCCGATCGTCCGCACGTCCAGCGTGGGGATCCGGATCGGGACGTTGTACTCCAGCTCCAGGTCGGTGGTCGCGATCGGCTTGCCGGCCTCGATCACCCCGACATCGAAGCTGGTGCCGCCCATGTCGCAGGCGATCGCCGCATCGATACCAAGCTCGTCGAGCACCCGGGCGGCACCGGTGAGGCCGGCGGCCGGACCGCTGATCACGCTGCGAATCGGAAAGCCGGCCAGCTCGGCGACCGGAATCGTGCCGCCGTTGCCCTGCATCACCCGCACCTGGGCGGCGGGCGCCTCCGCGGCGACGCGCGTGCGCAGGTCATCGAGGTAGCGGGACAGGATCGGCTCGACGTAGGCGTTGAGAGTCGTCGCCACCGTGCGCTCGAACTCGCGGATCTCCGGCAGCACCTCGACCGAGCGGCTGACGTGGATCCCCGGCAGCTCGGCTTCCAGGATCGAGGCCACCCGATCCTCGTGGTCGGGGTTGGCGTAGGAGTGGAGCAGGGTGACGGCGACGCTTCCGACTTCGGCGGCTGCGATGGCGGCGGCGATCGATCGCACCGCGTCCTCATCCAGCGGGATCAGCTCGACACCGGAGCGGTCGAGCCGGCCGGGGACCTCGAAGCGCAGCCAGCGCGGTACGTGTGGCTCGAACTCACCGCGCAGGCCGTAGACCTTGGGTCGCGTGCGGCGCCCGAGCTCCAGCACGTCGCGGAAGCCCTCGGTGGTGACGAGGGCGGTCGCGACCCCTTGACGCTCGAGGATCGCGTTGGTCGCGGTGGTCGTCCCGTGCAGAAGCTCGACGATGCCGGAACGCTCCTCCTCGGGGACGGCGGCGGCGACCGCGCGGAGGATGCCGTCGGCCTGGTTGTCGAGCGTCGACGGGGTCTTCACCAGCACCGGCGTGCCGCCTTCCGACCAGGCGATCAGGTCGGTGAAGGTGCCGCCGACATCGCCGCCGATGTGCCAATCGCCCGCCATCAGCGCACCGTCAGTCCACCGTCGACGACGAGGCTGGCGCCGGTGACGAAGGAGGCGCGATCCGAGCAGAGCCAGATCGCGGCCTCGGCGACCTCCTCGGGCGTGCCCAGACGCCCGATCGGCTGCAGGGCCGCGAACTCCTTCTCGGTCGCCGCGCCGGAGTCCACCGCCCGGTCGAGCAAGGGCGTCCGGATGGCCCCCGGAGCGACGCAGTTCACCCGGATTCCGGACTCGGCGAAGTCCAGCGCCGCCGCGCGGGTCAGCCCGAGGACTCCGTGCTTGGCCGAGACGTAGGCGGGAGTGTGCTTCTGACCGACGTACGAGAGGACCGAGGCGTTGTTGACGATCGCGCCGCCGTCGTTCTCGAGCATGTAGGCCGCCTCGTGCTTGAGGCAGAGCCAGGTCCCGCGGAGGTCGACGTCGAGCACCGAGTCCCATCCCTTCTCGTCGAGTAGGTGGACGGGGCCGACGGGGTCCTCGACGCCGGCGTTGTTGAAGGCACAATCGAGGCCTCCGAGCTCGGCCGCCGTGCCGGCGACCATCGCCTCGACCTGTCCCGGGTCGGCGATGTCACAGGCGATCGCGATCGCCCTGCCGCCGTCGGCCTCGATCTTCGTGGCGACCGCCTGCGCGGAGGCGGCGTCGATGTCCGAGGCGGCGACGGCCGCGCCCTCGCGAGCGAACCCGAGCGCCGCGGCACGGCCGATGCCCGATCCGGCCCCGGTCACGATCGCCACCTTTCCCTCCAGTAGGCCGGCCATCGCGCTCAACCTTCCGGCGCCGCGGCCGCGGACAGCCACCAGTCCGGCGTCGCATCCTCGACGACCTCGCCCGAGTGCTTGAGGTAGGACTGCCTCGCCTCGCCGGCCGGGATCCGGCCCGCCAATGCGAGATCGAGCCAGGAGGCGGCCCCGCCGATCAACTCGGCCCCGACACCACCCAGAGCGTGGAACTCCTGCTCGAAGATCATCAGCCGCTTCGGGGCGTTGATCTTGTCGTAGAGGTCGACCGTCGCGTCGACGGTGGAGAGCTCGTCGAACTCGCCGTACTGCATCAGCACCGGCACCTCGATCTTCTCGACCAGCGCGTCCACTCCCATCTTCGCCGCCACCTCGCGGTCGAAGGCGTCCTCGTCGGTGTAGCCCGACATGTTCATGAAGTTGCGCTTGAAGGAGGGCTGGGCGCGCTCGAAGATGATCCGCATGTCGCCGTAGCAGCCCATCGCGGTGCCGACGGCTTTCAGTCGCGGCTCCACCGCGCCCGTCCGCAGGCCCCAGTACGAGCCCATGCTCACACCCCAAAGACCGATCCGTTCGGCATCGATCTCAGGGCGATCCTCGACCGCGTCGATGAAGATCCCGATCGCCCGCTCGAAGTTGTCCAGGCTGACGCGCAGGTCGCCACCGAGGGTCTCCCCTTGGCCGGGACCGTCCGGGGCGAGGACCGCGTATCCCCGCGCGACGTAGTGGTCGAGCGCCGTCTTGATCCACTCCTCCTTGTACATGTCCATGCCACCCAGGAGGATCACGAGCGGCGCAGGCTCCGTGGTCGCCGGCAGGAATAGAAGGCCGTAGAGGGACTTGCCCTCGAAGGGGAGCTCGAGCCGCTCGATCGTGGTCGGGGTCAATCTGGTGATCTGCTCGACCGCCCGATTGACGCCCGCGCGGAAGGCGTCCTTGCGCGGATCGCCAGGGTCGAAGGAGTACTGGGCCTGGCCGTAGAGCAACGCCGCGCGAAGGTAGAGGTCGCGCGCCGCGTGATCGAGGCTCTGGTTTCCGTACCAGATCGCTTTGCGCTCGATCTCCTCGCCGACCTCGCCCGCCGCCTTGGGGAACATCGCCCCCGCCTTGACCCGCGAGAGCACGCGGTTGAAGTCGGTCGGGTCATATCCCAACTCGCCCATCAGGTGCCGAGCCTCGGGGTGTAACACCTCATAGCCACTCGCCGCCATCAGGGCATCGAGTGCCCAGCCTTGTTCGGTCGCGCGTCGACTCATCGTCCGCTCCTCAGCCCGCCACCAGGCCGCCGTCGATGACGACACTGTGTCCGGTGATGTAGGAGGCCAGATCGGAGGCGAGAAACGCCACCGCGGGGGCGATGTCGGTGACCTCGCCGATCCGGCCGAGCGGCGTGATCGCGAGCTCCTTGGCTTCGTAGTCGGGATCGGCGAGAAGGTCAGCGTTCATCGGCGTCCTCACGTTGCCAGGTGCGACCGCGTTCACCCGCACGCGGTTCGGCGCCTCCTCGACCGCGAGGCACCGGACCAGGAGCTCGATCGCACCCTTCGAGGCCCCGTAGGCGCTGCAACCGGGAAATCCGACGTGGCCCCCCACCGAGCTGACGAAGACGATGCTGCCGCCGGGGCGGAGCTCCTCGATCGCCGCCGCGGTCAGCGCGTATGGCGCCCGCACGTTGGCGGCAAGGTGGCGATCGATCCCTTCCAGGCCCGACTCGCCGATCGGCTTCGGCTCGAAGATGCCCGCGGCGTGGACGAGGACGTCGATTCCACCGATGCCGTCCTTGGCCTGGGCCACCACCGAGGGCCCGGCGTCGTCGCCGGTCAGATCGACGGCGATCTCGACCGCGGTGCCACCGTTCCCCCGCACACGCTCGGCGGTCGCGCCCAGCCGTCCCAGGTCACGTCCGACAAGGGCCACGGCGGCGCCGGCGGCGGCGAGCTCGGCGGCGATCTCGGCACCGATACCGGAGCTGGCGCCGGTCACTACGGCCCGCTTGTCGGAAAGGTCGATGGTTGGCTTGCTCATGGGGTCTCCTTTGTGTCAAGTCGATAGTGGCGGACGGCGTTGCCGACGAAGAAGCCATGACGGTCGTCGGCCCCGAGGTCTGCGGTCAGGTCTTCGTAGGCCGCGACGATCGCGTCGAAAGACCCGTAGAGGCTTTCGACCGGCCAGTTCGACCCGAACATGCAGCGCCCGGGACCGAACGCCGCAAGGGCATGGCGAACCCACGGACGCCAGGACTCGACCGTCCATCCGTGGTCGCCCATGCCGAGTCCCGAGAACTTGCAGACCACGTTCTCCGCTCCGGCAAGAGCGGTGATCCCTTCTTCCCAGGCGGCCTTGTAGGCGTCATCGCGATCGAGCGGGAATCCCGCGTGCCCGAGAGCGATCGGCAACGCCGGGTGACGTTCGGCGACCTCTCGGACCAACGGCATTTCCTCATGGAAGCAGTGGAGGTCCCAGCTGAGCCCGCGGGACTCGAGCACCGCCAGCGCCAGATCGAGGCGTGGGTCCGCGAACTTCCCTGGCATCGTCATGTCCCGAACTCCACGGAAGAGCGGCGTGGCCGCCAGCTGACGGTCGACGACCTCCTCGAAGTCGTCGGCGAGCAGGTCTGCCCGACCGATGATCGCCTGGGGGAGACCGACCTCGCGGTGCTGCCCGACCAACCATTCGGTCTCGGTCAGCGGGTCACCCGGACCACTCGCCGCCTGCACGTGGACCGCCGCCAACAGGTCGACGTGGCGCGAGTCGCGACGAAAACGAGCAGCCGTCCAGGGAGATCGCTTGATCTCCGCAAGCGGACCGAGGAACGGGTCGGGATCGACCTCCAACCACTCGTAGTCGAGCCCTGGCACGTCGAGATCCCAGAGGTGGAGATGAGTGTCGACGATGGGGATGCTCATCGGCCGCCGACACCCTCGACCCGGACGAGCGCCGCCTCCGCCTCGCCGATTCCCCCACAGAGGGCGGCGACGCCGAGTCCGCCGCCGCGCCGCCGCAGCTCGTGGATCAGGTTCATCGTCATCCGGCCCGCAGTGGCTCCGGTCGGATGACCGATCGCGATCGAGCCCCCGTTGACGTTGACTTTCTCGCGCAGCCGCTCGGCGCCCGCCAGGTCCCGATCGGCGAGCACCAAGGTCGTCACCAGCGGCACGGCGGCGAAGGCCTCGTTGATCTCGATCAGGTCGACCTGGTCGAGATCGAAGCCGCCGCGGTCGAGGACGCGCCTGATCGCCACCGCGGGTATCGAGG
>JAFDWD010001071.1 GCA_018268695.1 Actinomycetota bacterium | reverse complement strand
CACCTCGAGCGAGAGCGGGTCGCCCGCGTGCAGCGCGCTCGGCGCCTGCAGGCGGGTGACGGCGGCGTCGGCGGGCTGGCCGGTGAGGGCGACGGTGTCGACCGCGACCCCTCGTTCGCGCGCGGTCGCGGCGAGGGCGGTCGGTTCGCCCGCGGTCTGGCGGCCGTCGCTGAGGAGGACGATGCGGCCGCCGCGCGGGGTGCGCGCGAGCGCCAGTTCCAGCGCCCCCTGCAGGTTCGATTCGCGGCTTTCGACCCCGCCGCCGGTTACCTGCGGCAGGAGCCCGGCCCCCTCCCCGGTGAATTCGGCGCCCCCGCCGAACTGGACGACGCGGCAGTCGGAGCCGCAGCCACCCTGGGCGGAGAGCCATTCGCTCTCGGCTTCCCCCGAGGCGGCGCCGACGCTGAGCGAGCGGTCGAGCACGAGCGTGGTCGGCGGCGGCTTCGAGCCGACGGTCGGGTCGAAGAGGGCGACGGCGACGAGGGCGATCGAGGCGACCTGGAGGGCCACGGCGACCCGGCGGCGGGTCGAGCCTGCGCGTTCCGGTTCCCGCCACCAGGCGTAGAGCGCCTCCAGGATGAGGAGCAGCAGCGCCGCCGCCAGGAGCCATGGCCAGAGGTCGGTGTGGCCTGCCTGGGCCGGCGGCGCTGGGGCTGCCAGGTCGACCGCGGCGCCGGGCGCCGCGACCGGCCCGGGGTTCACGGCGAGCGCAAGTTCCCGGGTTCCCCACGGCCCCCGGAGGGAGATCGTGTAGTTGCCGGGGGCCGCGATTGCGACCGGGACTTCGCTCCCGGCGGCGACTTTCAGCTTCCGTGCCGTGCCCCCGGCGGCCGATTCGAGGCTCGCGGCGGCCGTCCCGGCCGGCTCGGTCAACGCGAACGACATCCCGGCGGCGACCGACCGCGGCGCCAGGAGCTGGGACCAGGCGACGATGTTGTCGATCAGGGTCGGGAAGGCGGCGAGCTGGGGCAGGTTCGATTCGGAGGGCTCGAAGGCCATCACCGCGACGCGACTTCCCCCTTCGGTGCCGGAGGCGATCAGCGGCCCTTCCGCGCTCCAGGCGGCGGCGGACATCGTCGCCGGCAGGGCCAGCCGCCGCGCCGCGCCGGCGCCGATCGTCAGCGAGGAGATGTCGGCGCCTTCGAGCAGCGGGCTCGCCGCTTCGGTGCCGCTGAGCCGGCTGTCGCGCATCTTCGGTGCGCTTTCCTGTGGTGCGCCTTCCTGACCTTGGGCGCCGGTCGGGAAGTACGGCGGATTGACGAGGAGGAGCGCGGGCGCCGTCGGCAGCCCACCCTTCGGGAGGAAGCCGTCGAGGACCAGCAGGTCGCTCGTCCCCGGGTCGGTCGGCCGGTAGGTCTGCGGCGTGCGCAGGCGGAGCTTCACGCCCGGCACCGAGGCGAGCGCCCGGGCCAGCGGCAGGGCACGGATGCGGTTGCCGACCAGGGTGATGTTCTCGCCGCCCGGGCGGGGAACCGAGACGAAGGCCGAGTCGTTGGCGGCGAGGCCGTCCCCGGACGGCAGGCTCATCCGCACGGTCGAGCCGGGCGGCGCGGTGAAGACGAGCGGCGCCCCTTCCCCGGCGGGGACTTCGACCGGGACGGTGTGGACCGGCTCGCCGCTGATCTCGACCCGCACCGGCAGCGTCTGCTCGGCCCCGCGCGTGTCGGCGACCTTGACGAAGACTTCGCATTCTTCTTCGCCGAGGCGGTCGCAGTGGGCGCTCGCACCGGACAGCGAGGCGTCTTCCACCGGTTCGCCGACCTCGAGGTCTTCATATGACGTGCCGCCGCGCACCTTGGGCGCCGCTTCCTCGGGTGCCCGCAGGAGGGCGACCTGGTCGTCATCGCCTGCCCGCAGCCCGGCGGCGAGCCGCAGCGCCGCGGTCAGGTTGGCGGCGCCCGGGCCCGCCGTCAGCCTGCCCAGCGCGGGCCCCGCGTCGGCGGCCTTGCCTTCGAAGAGGACGGACGGGGTCGCCCCGGCGCCGACGATGCGCACAGCCTCGTCGGCCGGCAGGCCGCCGATCCGTTCGCGCAGCACCCCGCGGGCGGCGTCGATCCGCGGCGTCCCTCCCTGTTCGGCCCCCATCCACATCGACTCGTCGACGACGTAGACGTGGGAGGAGGTCGTGGCGCTCCCGTCGCTGACCGGGCGGGCGAGCGCGACGACCAGCACGATCAGGGCCAGCAGCTGCAGGAGGAGCAGGAGCGGCAGCGGCGGGCGGCCGATCCGGCGGGCTCCACCACCGCCGGCGGCGGGGAGGTCGCGCCAGGCGAGCAGGCTGCCGACCGCGCGGCGCGGTGGCTTGCGGCGGCGCAGGTGCAGGGCGACGAGCGGGATCGTCAGGAGAAGGGCGGCGAGCGCCGCGCCACTCAGCAGCGTCAACGCGGCCTCATCCCCACGGCAGTCGTTCGATCCACTTGAGCGATTCGAGGTAGTTCAGCTGCAGGCCCGCGCTCGGCCCGGGGACGGCGCCGCCGGTCACCGGCACGAAGGAGAAGCGCTCACCCACCTGGGTCGCGCCGGTCACCTGGCCGGTGCGCGCCTTGCCTCCGGCCCCTTCTTCGCGGCCCGCTTTGCGTTCTTCCTTTTCGGCTTTCTTCGAGCGCGAGGGCGCGTAGGCCGGCTGGATCCGCACCGCCTGGGACGCCTGCCCGGTGATCGGCTTCGCGTGGCTCGCCTGATTGGTGCCCTGTTCGCCGCCCGCGTGGTTGGCGCCGCCGGAGGGAGTGCCGCCCGGTTTGTTGCTTTCGCTTTCGCCGCCCGCCGTGGTCTGGTCCCCGGCGCCGTTGGGGACCGCTTTCTTACCCGCCGCCCCCCTCACTTTCGAGCTGCCGCGCCGCGCGTGTTCGCCGTTCCCGCCGGTGCTTTTCACGTTGAAGCCGAGCGTCGGGTTTTCTTTTTCCTTCGGCAGGTGGGACCCCGATTTGTTGCCGCCCGCTTCTTCGCCGCCCTTCACTTCGGAGTTGGCGCCGCGCTTGAGCTTGTCGCCGGACTGTGGCCGGTTCCCGGCGTTCGCGCCTTTGCCCGCCTGGCCTTTCGCGCGCTGCCCGGTCCGTTCGGCCTGCGGGATCTTCTGGTATTCGGAGTTGGCGGATTTCTCGGCGCTCGGCGGCGGGCCTTTCTTGCCCTGGAACTTGTGGAGCTTCCCGGTCGGCGCGAGCGTCTTGCTGTGTTTTTCGGCGTGCTTGACGTATTCGTTTTCCATCGCCCCGTCACCGCCGCGGCCTCCGTGGCGGATGCCGAGGGCCTCGAGGCGCCCCTGGGAGGACGAACCGCCGGCGCTGAGGGCGCCGATCGCGATGAATACGCCGATCGCCGCGGCCGGCCCGACCAGGGCCCACCACTCGCGCCCGGCCGGGGTGGCGCTCGCATGCCAGTCCTCGCGACCCGCGGCGAGGAGCGCCGCCGCGTCGGCGACCGTGCGCCGCTCCAACACCGAGTCGCCGCCGCGCGCCTCGATCTCGAGCGCCGTCGCCAGCCGGTCGTTCAGCCCGAGCTTGTCGTCGAGCAGGCGCGCCAGGCCGAAGGGCGAGGGGCCGCGCGAGGCGAGGGCCGTGACCGAGACGACGAAGAGGACGAGCGGCGCCGCGACCACCACCCACTGCGGGATGGCGTCGAGCTGGGCGGCAATCTCCAAGAGGGCCGCGAGGGCTAGCGCGACTGCGGCGTGGCGGCGCGCCAGGACGACCAGGCGCCGCCGGGCGACGATCCGGCGCCAGCGTCGGAGCTCTTCCGGAAGGCTCGCCCCGCGCGCGGGTTCACCGAGCTCCCCGGCCCCGGCCAGGTCGACCACTTCGCGGGGATCAGCAACCAGCCATCGCCACACAAATCGACGGTACCAAGCGGCGAGAATGGCCGAACCTGCGGAATTACTAGGGTTGATTCTTCATGCGACGCCCATCCGGCCTGCCGGTTCTCCTCGCCCTGTTGATCTCGCTCTGCTGCGCCTCCGCGGCGCTCGCCGCGGGGAAGACGCAGGAAGGCTGGGGACCGCAGGGCAGCTACGTCGGGCGCTACCACGTCGACGTCCTGGAGGCCGGCGACACCGGCGTCCGCGGCGGTGAACTGACGATGTTCATCCAGGAAGAATTTCCCGGCTCCGAAACGCCGGCCGGTATCCTGAAGCTGCGGACCAGGACGAACAATGACGTTGTCTACCTCAAGGAACTGAAACACCAGGGACGAGCCCGTACGGCGATCGTCAAGGGGGGCTCCTTCCTCGGACCGACGATCGGCAGGTTCATCGGCAAAATGCGCCGCCCGGGCAAGATCGTCGCCAACGTCTCCACCCACAGCCTCGGCACCGTCGAGCTGCTCTTCACCCGCTACTCGAGGAAGCCGACCCCATGAAACCGAAAGCCCTGCTCTTTGCCCTCACCGTGCTCGCGGCCGCGATCGTGCTCGCGGCCTGCGGCGGTGGGGGCTCCTCCTCCGGGGGCTCCTCGGCCACCGCGACCGGCAACGGCCCTAACGCCACGGCCTTCCCGGAAATCGAAGACTGGCCGGTCTTCGGCCGCGACCGCGACAACACGCGCTTCGCGACCCAGGACGAAGTCAACACCGGCAACGTCGACGAACTGGGCGAAGCGTGGAGCACCGGGCTCGGGCCCGACCAGTACCTGATGGAGAGCTTCCCGCTGGTGATCGGCGAAAACATCTACGTCACCACCTCGACCGACGAGGTGATGCAGATCAACGGCAAGACCGGCCACATCAACTGGACCTACACGCCGGAAGTCGACTTCTCCCAGTCGACCGG
>JAFDWD010001070.1 GCA_018268695.1 Actinomycetota bacterium | reverse complement strand
CGCCCCTACCTGGTGGCGCTGGTCACCCTCGACCCCGAAGAAGCGGTCGCCTACGCCAAAGACCACGGCCTCCCCGAGGACCCGGCCCAGCTGGCCACGAACCCGGAGATCCGCAAAGTGATCGAAGCCCACGTCGATCAGATCAACCAGAAATTCGCCCGGGTCGAGCAGGTGAAGAAGGTCGCCATCCTCCCCCGCGACCTGACCCAGGAAGACGGCGAGCTGACGCCGACCCTGAAGGTCAAACGGGCCGTGGTGACCCAGAAGCACGAGCAGGAGATCGAGGAACTCTACGCCGCGTAGCTGTTCCTTATGGCGCCCAGAGCGCCAAAAAGAACAGCTAACTGGCCTGGCCGGACTGGCGGAGCAGAACCGAGGTGGTCTGCTCCAGGACGCGGCGCCAGGCGGAGGTCTGGCCGGACTCTGCCTCCTCGGCCGCCTCGACCACGCGCCGGAGGCGGCGCTCGGAGATCTCGAGGCCGTGTTTGGCGGCGACCTCGGCGTAGCGGTCGTAGTCCTGGGCGAGGGTCGCGGTGACCGATTCGAAACCGTGGCGGGCGATTTCCAGGCGATGGCCGTAATCCATGATCGGCGTGCCGAACATCAGCTCGTCGTTCTCCTCCGGCTCCAGCAGGAGGATGTCGACGCCGGGGTAGCGCTCCTGCCACTGCTCGACCGCCTGGTGCAGGCGGGCGTGGGCGATCAGGCGGAAGACCTGGTTGCCGATCGCCGGCATGCCCATGTCGGAGACGCGCCGGACCTTGGTGCCGAACATCGTCGGGATCGTCTTCTCGAAGTCGTTGATGTAGGGGACGAGGGGGTTGACGACGACGATGAACTTCGCACCCGCCTCGACCGCGATGTCGACGTTGGTGGTCGAGAGGATTCCTCCGTCGACCAGCTGGCGCCCCTTCAGCTCGATCGGCTTGTAGACGATCGGCAGCGCGGTCGAGCACTCGACCGCTTTGGAGATCGGCACGTCGCGCCACTCGTCGGAGCCGAAGACGATCCGCTCGCAGGTATCGAGGTCGGTGGCCGTGAGGTAGAGCTCCGGATCGATCACACGGAAGTCGTTGGAGCGGCCGCCGTCGGTCAGCACGTCGGCCACGTATTCGCCGATGCCACGGCCGTCGTAGAGCCCGGTCGGCAGGTTCTCGGCCAGGGCGATGCCGAAGTCGATCGCCGAGAGGTCCCGGATCCGCAGCAAGGTCCGGAGTGCCTCGGCGCCACGGAAGGGCAGCGCCAGGCCCTTCTTGATGAAGCCCATGTAGTTGGGCGAGAGCATCTTGCCGAGCTCCAGATCCTCGAGCTCGGAGTCGACCTTGGTGTTGATCACCTGCATCATCTCGTCGGGGGTGATCCCGTTCGCCAGCATCGAGGCGACGAAGGACCCGGCGCTGGTGCCGACGTAGACGTCGAAGTTGTTGACCGTGCTGTTGACGGCCAGCAGGTCGAGCGCCCGCAGGGCCCCGATCTCGTAGACGCCACCGGTAAATCCGCCGCCGCCGAGGACGAGCGCCGTCTTCGAGGGCTTTTTCCGTCGGCGTGATTTACGCCGGGGTTTCGATTCGATGTCGACGACTTTCCCCATGCTCGTATCGAAAGTATCCCGGATCGGCCCGGCGGTACCGCTACCTTGCTCTCTCGCGGTGTTGAAAGGGACGATGAGAAAGGCGCTGATCGTGGCCCTCGCGGCCTGCCTCGTCCTGCTCCTGGCGCTCGCCGGACCCGCTGCCGCGGCCGATTCCTGTAGCCAGATGAAGGCGTGGCTGAAAGCCGGAGGCGGCTCCCAGAGCGGCCTGGAGGTCGTCGACACCGAAACCGGGGAAGTCGTCTGCGCCTCCGGGGCCGAAACGATGCTGCCGCTGGCCTCGAATACCAAGCTCTTCACCACGGCGACGGCGCTCAGCAAGCTGGGCCCGAGCTCGACGATCGCGACCAAGGTGATGACCGACGGCACCGTCGACGCCAACGGCGTCCTCAACGGCAGCCTCTACCTGAAAGGTGCCGGGGATCCGGCCCTCGGCACGCCGGCCTTCTACAACAGCTACCTGGCGGGCCTCGGGACCAACATCTTCGCCCTCGTGCCGCAACTGAAGCGGGCCGGGATCAAGCAGGTGACCGGGCGCCTCTACGCCGACGACACGATCTTCGACCGCAAAAGGGGCGTTCTCGACTCGAACTACGCCACCTCGGTGTACATCGGCCCCCTCTCCGGCCTCGACTTCAACTCGGGCTTCGCGGGCAACTCCAGCTCCAGCCACTTCTCCTCCGACCCGGCGAAGCTGGCGACGCAGACGCTCGCCAACAGCATGCGCCGCTCGGGGATCCAGGTCAGCCCGACGGTCGCGCTGGGCAAGACGCCGGCCGACGCCAAATCCGTCGCCGTGGTCCGCTCGCCGACCATCTCGGAGATCGTCAACACCACCGACGTCTACTCCGACAACTTCTTCGCCGAGATGCTGGAGAAGCTCCTCGGAGCGCGCTTCGGCGGCGCCGGGACCACCGCCGCCGGGACCCGCGTGGTCGAGGAATACGCCCAGAGCATGGGCTCCGACATCCAGCAGGTCGACGGCTCGGGCCTGACCCGCTCGAACCTCGCCTCACCCGACGACGTGGTGAAGCTCCTGCTCGGCGTCCAGAGAAGCCCGATCGGCGAAGAATTCATCCAGGACCTCGCCCTCTCCGGCAAGGAAGGAACGACCGCCGGCCGCATGAAGGGCACCGCCGCCTACGGCCGTTGTCGCCTCAAGACCGGCACCCTCACCGGCGTCTCCAACCTCTCCGGCTACTGCTTCAACACCAGCGGCAAGATCATGGCCTTCTCCACCCTGATGGGCAGCGTCGCCAGCACCGAAACGGCGCACCTCTACCAGGACAAGATCGCCGGCGCGGTCGCCGGCTACTGAGCGTCGGGCGCGGGCTCGGCGTCGTCGGGGATGCTGTCCTCGGAGTCGTCCGCGATCGAGATCTCGCCTGAGAGGACTCCGCGGAGGCCCTCTTCGTCGAGCACGGTCGTGCCGTATTTCTCGGCTTTCGCCAGCTTCGAGCCGGGGTTCTCGCCTGCCACCACGAAGTCGGTTTTTTTTGACACCGAGTTGACGACCTTGCCGCCGGCGTTCTTCACCAGGGTCGCGGCCTCCTCACGGGTCAGCTCGGGAAGGGTGCCGGTGAGGACTACGGTCTTGCCTTCCAGCGGGCCGCCGGCGGCGCGCTGTTCGGAGGGGTCGGCCTCGAGGCGCAGGCCTTTCTCGCGGAGCTTCTCGACCAGGGCCCAGGTGGTTTCGTCGCCGAGGCTCTCGGCGATCTGCTCGGCCATGATCGGCCCCACTCCCTCGACCTCCTCGATCGCCTCCGGGTCGGCCTCGTGGAGCGCTTCGATCGTGCCGAAGTGGTCGGCCAGTGCCTCCGCGGTGACGTAGCCGACGCCCGGCAGCCCGAGCGCGTAGAGGACGCGTTTGAAGGGACGGGCGCGCGAGGCGTCGATCGAGGCGACCAGGTTGCGGGCCGAGGTCTCGCCGAAGCGGTCGACCTCCACCAGCCGCTCCTCGGTCAGGTCGTAGATGTCGGCTACGTCGGCGATCAAACCTAGATCGAGGAAGGTGGAGGCCTGCTTTTCCCCCAGGCCCTCGATGTCCATCGCACCCTTGGAGACGAAGTGTTTGACGTGCTGCCAAGCCTGTTCGGGACAACCCCTGCGGTTCGGGCAGATCGTCCAGACCGATTCCTCAGGCTTCACCGTCGGCGTCCCACAGGCCGGGCACTTCTTCGGCGGACGAGCCTTGCGTGCCCGCGGGTTCGCGCGCGGCAGTTTCGGCGAGACCACCTGCGGGATCACGTCGCCCGCGCGCATCACCACTACCTCGTCGCCGTCGCGCACGTCCTTGCGCGCCAGGTCCTCCTCGTTGTGGAGGGTCGCGGTGGAGACAGTGACGCCGCCGACGTGGACCGGCTCGAGCACCGCGAACGGCACCAGGTGCCCGGTCCGCCCCACGTTCCAGACCACCTTCTTCATCGTCGTCGTCGCCGTCGTCGGCGGGAACTTCCAGGCGATCGCCCAGCGCGGCTCGCGCCCGACCACGCCGAGCTCCCGCCAGAGCGCCTTCTCGTCGACCTTGACGACCACGCCGTCGATCTCGTAGTCGAGCTCCTCGCGGCGGTCCTCCCACCAGTGGCAGCGCTTCACGACTTCCTCCACGCCACGATGGTGCGCGGTGTCCGGGTTGACGTTGAAGCCCTGCTTCTGCAGCCACTCGACCTCGTCCATGTGGGTCGGCAGGTCGAGCCCTTTGACCGCGCCGATCCCGTAGATCCAGGTGGAGAGCGGCCGTTCGGCGGCCAGCTTCGGGTCGAGCTGGCGGATCGAGCCCGCCGCCGAGTTGCGCGGGTTGGCGAAGGTCGGTTCCTCGCGTTCGGCCCGCCGCTCGTTCAGCGCTTTGAAAGCGGCGATCGGCAGGTAGGCCTCGCCGCGCACTTCGATCAGCTCCGGCCCGTCATCGATCCGCAGCGGCACGGAGCCGATCGTCTTGATGTTCTGCGTCACGTCCTCCCCGACCCGCCCGTCGCCGCGGGTCGCGCCGCGCACCAGCACGCCGTTCTCGTAGGTCAGCGTGATCGCGAGGCCGTCGATCTTCGGCTCGGTCGTGTAGCTGAACTGGGAAGCGGTGATGTCGAGGCGTTTGAGGTAGTTCGCCAGGCGCGTCTCCCAGGCGCGCAGCTCCTCCTCGTTGCGGGAGTTCGCCAGCGACAGCATCTGCTCGTGATGGGTGACCGGCTCGAAGCGCTCGAGCGGCGGCGCGCCGACCCGCTGCGTCGGCGAGTCGGGCGTCTGCAGGGAGGGGAACTCGCGCTCCAGATCGCGCAGCTCGTTCAGCAGGTCGTCGTAGACGTCGTCCCCCACCGCCGGTTCGTCGAGGACGTAGTAGAGGCGGTTGTGGCGATCGAGCTCACCGCGCAGCTCGGCGGCGCGCGCGACGACGTCGGCAGGAATCTCGGCGGCGCTCATGCGGATGTGGCGGAGGTGCCGAGCATCCCCTCGAGGCCCCAGCCGCGCAGTCGCTCCAGCTCGCCGTGGTCGGTGAGGTCGAAGTGGATCGGCGTCACCGCAACCCGCCCCGCCGCGACCGCGGACAGATCGGTTCCCTCGGCCTCCTCGTAGCCCGGTTTCCAGCCGTAGATCTCGTAGCGCCTGCGACCGCCCTCGTCGCCCTCGTCGAGCAGCCTCAGCTCGTCGTTGTAGATCCGTTTCCCCAGCTTCGTCACCTCCACGCCGGTCACCTCCACCCCGGGGAAGTTCACGTTGATCAGCGTCGAGGCGGGCATCTCGTGCTCACGTACCCGCTCGACCAGGCGAGCGGCGAAATCGGCGGCGAAGGTGAAGTCGAAGCTCCCGCTGATGTAACCCAGGCCACCGCCCTTCGTCTGCTGGGAGAAGGCGAAGGCGGGGATACCGAGCACGATCCCCTCGAGCGCCGCCGCGACCGTGCCCGAGTAGGTGATGTCGTCGCCGAGATTGGCGCCGTGGTTGATGCCGGAGACGATCAGGTCGGGGCGCGGCCCACCGAGGCCGAGCTCGGCGAAGCGGACGAAGTCGACCGGCGTGCCGTCGGTCGCGTAGCCGACGTTCCCGTCTTCGAAGGTGACCTCCTCGACCGCCAGCGGGGTCCGGGTGGTGATGCTGCGGGCGGTGGCGCTGCGGTTCGAGTCCGGCGCGATCGTGACCACCTCGAAACCGCCGTGGGCGACCAGCGCCCGGCGCAGGCTCTGCAGCCCGGGAGCGGCGATCCCGTCGTCGTTGGTGAGGAGGACGCGCATCCCTTCCGATTCTAGGTGGGACGGGTGTCAGCGATACTGCCGCCGATGACGACTGTCCGCCTGGACATCGAATACGACGGCGCGGGCTTCAGCGGCTGGGCGCGCCAGCCGGGGCGGCGGACCGTCCAGGGCGTCCTGGAGGCGGCTCTGGCGCAGGTGCTGCGCGAGGAGATCCTGCTCACCGTCGCCGGCCGCACCGACACCGGCGTCCATGCCCTGGGACAGGTGGCGAGCTTCGACACCGAGGCGACGCTGCCACCCGATCTCGCCCGCAACCTGAACGGCGTCGGCCCCGACGACGTCGCCTTGCGCCGAGCCGAGGCCGTCGCCGACGGCTTCAACGCCCGCTTCGACGCCCGCTCGCGCTCCTACCTCTACCGGGTGGCGCCGGGGAGCGCGCCGAGCCCCTTCGAGCGTGGCCGCTCGCTCTGGTGGCCGCACCGGATCGACCGCGAGGGGCTGGATGCCTGCGCCGCCGCCCTCCTCGGCACCCACGACTTCACCGCCTTCACCCCGACCCAGACCGACCACGTCCGCTTCGAGCGCGACGTCTTCGCCGCGAGCTGGACCGATGAAGCGAGCCCATGGGGCGGCGAGCCGCTCCTGGCCTTCCGGATCACCGCCGACGCCTTCATGCGCAACATGGTCCGCGCCCTGGTCGGGACGATGCTCGAAGTGGCCTCGTCCCGGCGCACGGTCGAGAGCTTCACCGCCCTCCTGCAGGGCGCACCCCGCTCAGAGGGGGGCGATACCGCCCCACCCCACGCCCTCTACCTCGAGAGCGTCAGCTACGGCTAGACGAGCTCGAGGTAGACCATCTCGGTCGAGTCGCTACGACGCGGACCGAGCTTGACGATGCGGGTGTAGCCGCCGGGGCGCTCCGAATAACGGGGCGCCACCTCGTCGAACAGCTTGTGGACGATGAACTTGTCGTTGTGCAGGGCCGCGAGGGCCTGGCGACGGGCGTGCAGATCTCCCCGTTTGGCGAGCGTGATCAACTT
>JAFDWD010000106.1 GCA_018268695.1 Actinomycetota bacterium | reverse complement strand
TCCCCAAGTCGACCTGGGATCTGAGGAGGTACTTCTGGGCGCCGCGGATCGGGCTCAAGGGGATCTTCCGGCTGACCCAGTTCAGGGACGTCGCCGTGGTCAGCGGCTGCGGGGTCGGCGGCGGCAGCCTCGGCTATGCGAACACGCTCTACGTCCCCCCGGCCGACTTCTTCCGCGACCCGCAGTGGTCTGACCTCAAGGATTGGGAGCAGGCGCTGGCGCCGCACTACGCCGAGGCGCAGCGGATGCTCGGCGTCGTCCAGGTGGAGCAGGACGACCCGGCCGACCAGCTGCTGCGGGAGCTCGGCGAGCATCTCGGCGTCGGCGACACCTACCGCAAGACCCCCGTCGGCGTGTACCAGGAGAACCCCGGCCAGACCGTGCCCGACCCCTTCTTCGGCGGCGAGGGCCCCGACCGCACCGGCTGCCTGCAGTGCGGGCGCTGCATGGTAGGCTGCCCCCACGGCGCCAAGAACACGTTGGTGAAGAACTACCTCTGGCTGGCGGAGCGGCGCGGGGTCAAGATCGACGCCGAACGGACGGTGACCGAGGTGCGCCCGCTCGGCGCCGCCGACGGCTCGGACGGCTACGCGATCACCAGCGAGCGCTCCGGGGTCATCCCCGGCCGCGGGAAGCGCACGATCAGGGCCCGTGGCGTGGTCTTCGCCGCCGGCCCGCTCGGCACCAACAAGCTGCTGCAGCGCTGCCGGCTGGGCGGCGCGCTCCCCAAAGTCTCGGCGCGGCTCGGCGAGCTGGTCCGCACCAACAGCGAGATGATCCTCGCGGTCACGGTGCCCGACGACTACCCGGAGGACCTCACCCGCCGGGTCGCGATCACCTCCTCGATCTACCCCGATGCCCACACCCACATCGAGACGGTCACCTACGGCCACGCGGGCGATTCGATGAACACGCTCTACACCCTGCTGGTCGGCGACGGGACGAAACTGACGCGGCCGCTGAAGCTGCTCGGGCAGATCCTCCGCCATCCCGGGCGGTTCGCCAAGGTGATGTGGCCGAAGGGCTGGTCGAGCCGCACGATCATCGTGCTGGTGATGCAGACGCTCGACAACGCGATCGCGCTGCGGCCGAAGCAGATGCCGGGCGGCGGCGTGCGTCTGACCACCGAACAGGACCCCGACAAACCGAATCCGACCTTCATCCCGGTCGCCAACGTGGCGGCCGAATGGCTGGCCGAGAGGACCGGCGGGATCGCCCAGTCGAGCGTGTCGGAGGCACTCTTCAACGTGCCGAACACCGCCCACATCCTCGGCGGCGCGGTGATCGGCCACTCACCCTCGGACGGGGTCGTCGATGCTCGCCAGCGGGTCTTCGGCTACGAGAACCTGCTGGTCTGCGACGGCTCCGCGGTGCCGGCCAACGTCGGCGTCAACCCGTCGCTGACGATCACCGCCCTGGCCGAGCACGCGATGTCTCACGTGCCGGCCCAGGGCGATGGCGACGCTCAGGCCGCCGCGTACAGCT